>CAVZMO010000015.1:0-231476 GCA_963776195.1 Thermodesulfovibrionales bacterium | reverse complement strand
GAATTTTCAAGATATTTTTTTATTATTGAGAAAGGATGTACCTCCTGTTCATCTTCAACATCTTAAAGATGACACGACAAAGATGGCGTCCTAGTGCCCGTACCGCCTGGTTGTGTTTCTTGCCTTCAGCTCGTTTTTTCTCGTAGTACCTCTGGGACTCCAGGACTTTCTTGCGGTGACGATCGACGGCGATCATCATTGCGGCCTTGGCTCGCGTATTGACCTGTCTCGGTGGTTTTGATCCTTTCTGTTTCCCGGAGCTGTTGTCGAGGTTAGCCATCCCAAGATACAGCGCCAGGCTCCCTTCGTTGCTGAACCGCTCGATCGTTCCCATTTCCCCTGCGAGTTCAGCGGTACATACGGCGCCGAATCCCGGAATGGTTGCGAGTGTTTGCGCCATGTCCGAGCCTTGTGCCACGTCCTCAATTTTGGCTTCGAGGGATTGTATCTTATCGTGGAGTTCCATCACGCGGACAGCGTCTTCCTGGATCATTTCGCCGACCCACTCGACATCGTGACTGAACTGCGCCCGTTTCTGCCATTGGAGGATGACAGAGGCATATTTCACACCAATGCCGGGAATCTTGCGGATGGTTGCTTCCCGCATCCGTGCGAGCTTGCGAAGGTCATCCGTGCTGGTGAGGAATCGAAGGAACCAGAGATTATCGGCTTCACCGGTGATCTCCAGAAGTCCCGGACATACCGCCTGAAGATCGGATTGGAGGTTGTTCAGGACCCGCACCCGCTCATCGACCAAACGGCGGCGACGCCTGGACAGTCGTTTGAGAATGTCGTTTTCCTGCGGTGTTTTGTATACCTCCTGGAGAACGTCCTTGGCTACCGGCAGATGATCGCGAAGCTGGAAGAGTTCCAGACCTTTCCTTGCGTCGATCTCGTCGGTTTTCGCGGCGCCGGGGAAGATCTCCTTGAACCTTGCAAGCTTCAGGTTGTTGATGTTGAAGAGGCGATAGTCGCGAGCCCGAACGAGCGTGTCCAGCGGGCGCGCGTACCCGTTGAAGCCCTCCATTGCTACGGCAACGGGACAACCAAACTTTCGCTCCTGCTTCTCGATACGCGAAAAGAAGTGCCGGAACCCTTCAGGTTCGTGGGCGATCGAGAACTCATCGAGAATTTCGCCGCTGGACAGACCAATAGCGACGTTGTGACTGCGGCAGCCGACATCGACGCTGACACGCAGTTCGAGTGAGACGTGTTTTTTCATATAGGCTCCTTTGCAGACAAGATGTTCATCCTCAGGTCTCGTCTACTTACAGAGCCACTTTAGGCACCATCCCGGTCGACCCTTTTGAGGATGACGCAGATGGCGGGGGCGGCATTTCAGACTCAAGTGAGCCTGAATGAACAGGCCACTGACCCCACAAGCCACACCCCCGCTAAGCAGATTTATAACACAAACAAAGCTGCATAGTCACCTGCATAAATCCTATGGTAGACCCCAAATTCTACTTAACGCAGGCGAAGAAGGCCATTATCTATTTGAGTCACAGGTTCAGCGGCCTTTCGCTCAAGGAGATTGGGAGGCAGTTCGGCATCAAGGAATCGGCAGTATCACAGGCGAGTCGCCGGTTTGAATCAGCTCTTTCACAGAATGTGCGGCTTAGAAAGAAGGTGGAAAGAGTGAGAGAGGCGCTTAATTTGTGCAATGTGTAGACCTGACCCTTCTGTAACTCTCGGGACTAAATACGCTGAAATTTATGTATAGAGAGTCTTTCAAATCAAAACAAATAACAGTCAAATGAGGACCAGCATTTGTTTCTTATGTAAATAAATGGACTGAGCCACAAATCCAATCTTTTTTACAAGTGAAGGTCTTTCCGCAGGGTAAAGCAGGGGACGGCTCCGTTTCTATGCGGCAACCGCCCCCTTTTGATTATCACATCCTACTGCTCTACAAGTTCCACACGCCTGTTTTTGGCCTTTCCTTCTTCGGTTTTATTGGAGGCTATGGGGTTCAGTGAACTTACCCCGTATGCCTTAAGCATTGATGAGGCTATGCCGTATTTCGATATAAGCGAATTAGTCACGGCGACGGCGCGATCTTTTGAGAGTTTCATGTTGGCGTCGAAAGATCCCACGTTGTCGGTATGGCCGACGACATAGACCTTAAGCGCGCTGTTGTTTTTGAGGAGTTTGGCAATCTCGGCTATCGCCGCGTCGGATTCGGGCTTTATCTCGGCCTTCCCGGTGTCGAAATATATGCCGTATATTGAGACATGGCCCGTCGTATTGATGTCGTTGCCCATCGCCTCGGCGTTGGCCTCGACCTCCTGCTTCATGACTTCTCTTTCAACAATGGTGAGTCTGTACAAGGTCGGGTAAGCCCTTACAGCCACCCATGTTTCTTTGCCGTCTTTCTCAAGCTTGATAGTGGATTGCCAGGGGCGTTCACCTTCAAACAGTACCTTGCCCCCTATTTTTGTGAGTGCGTTTTCGATATTTCGGACCACCTTGAGGTCTCCCGGCCCCTTGGCACCCTGGTTGAGGTCATATTGTATATAATACTTATGGCCTTCTACGGAGACTTTTTTGCCGTTCTGGATAATGAATTCTTGTTTATCAAAATCCTTTTCACTGTAATCGTTGATATAAAAATCCGGCATCCTCGTCAGCAGGGGGTGGTCTTTGCTCCCTTGTCTATCTTTTTCGGCGGCGGAGACGTTTAAACCGACCAACACAAACAACATGCATAAAATTACGGCAATAACCTTGTTCATTATAAAGCCTCCTTAATGAGATTCTTATAAGGATACTGCGAGCCGTTTGAAATGTAAAGCGTGGGTATGTTACCCCTGCGTATACGGGTTGCCTTATTTGTGATTCGAATAGGCACGAATATATTATCTTCTTGACCGTTTGTTTCAGCAAATGTATTGCACAGATAAAAGCTCTTTGAGCTGCTAAATATTACGCCCCGGAGAACCAAACCGCTCCGCGGCGGTATCGAGTAGTCAGCCACTTCTGATTGGGCAAAACTACTTCCTGAAATCTACAACCAAAGAGAATGATACGGTTGTGGTGATTTTAACGCATAATTGATAGTGTAAGACAACAAATATGTTATACGAATTTCGCTTTTTCTGGTAATACGAACATAATGCGAAACGGGACAACCTCTTCACACTGATTTTGGTTGTTTATTGTTTTGCAACAATTCCTCGTTTATGCTACATTCTGTCTATGATCACAGGGAACAGGAAGTTCGTATAATTATTGTACGAATAGAAAAATGAAATTAAAGAAAAGGCGGCATTGTCGCCTATAAACGACTTCTCTGCACATCGGGACAAAACTATAGAAAGGAGGAGAACCATGATAGTCAATCCAGTAATTATCGGCGCAATCGTTGTTCAAATTATTATCTCGAAGGTATCAAAGGTGGCTGGAGCAATAGTGGGCTTTTGGATAACAACTGGCATCTTGGTGTGGGGTCTCTTTATATACAGTGATGGTTCCCAAATCGCAATCTTCGGTACCCCTGTGTCTGAAGGGCTATTCATTGCATCCTGCTTACTTTGGTACGTCTATGATACCAAATTGTTCGACGATGCAAAAGCGACATATAAAGGTGGCACATTGTCCTATGAAGCAGGTAAGCTCTACACCCGTATATTTAAAAAACGCCATGAAAAACGTGTGTATGTAAAAGGAATGCTTGTACTGGCATTATCGTTTATGGTTTTGTTGATTCTATACATTCAATTTGTTGATTGGTCTAATGCTCTCTATGACCATAACGCACCAAGATTAAGTAATAAAATCAGCGATAGCATCACTAAGAATATCGACAACTTCACCAATGATTTTAGGCCAATAAAATCTTTTATTGTATCACGGCAGATATCAGTTCTTAAAAATGAAGATAGCTTGGCTCGAATAAGTGCAATTTATAAATTGGGTGAATTTAAAGATAATCGTGCAGTAGAACCTTTAATAACTGCCTTGAAGGATAGAGATAGTGGTGTCCGAATGACTGCTTCTACAGTGCTTGGCGAATTTAAAGATAATCGTGCAGTGCTGCCTCTCATAGCTGCCTTAAAGGATGCAGATAGTGGTGTCCGAAAAAATGCCACATTGGCTCTGGGTAAATTGAAAGATAGTCGAGCGATAGAACCTTTAACAAGTGCAATGAATGATGAAGATAGTGATGTTCGCAACAATGCAGCAGTTGTTCTTGGCGAATTGAAAGAGGCGTTAAAGAATATCAACAATTAAATTGATTTAGGGCTAAGTCTCTGAAACCTTCCTCATGGCAGGCGTTCATTTCTTTTCACAATCATTAATTTTCTTCATCATCCATTTCCCCCTGTTTGTAGGTGAACCAGGTAATCCTGTTTGAGAATGCTTCATCTTGCGACATTTATTCTGGGAAACCTATATTTCTTCTCGTATTCAATGCCCTGCCAGTTTTTGGTTATGCGTCATTCAAATGGAAAGTCACTCCACTAATCTTCTGAGTTCTTTTTAGTAGAATAGTGACTAAACAGATATAGAAAATTGATGTTTTTGTCGACTACTGTGAGAAGCCGTTATTTTCCCCCACTATAGTAGATGTATGGTTCTATAAGATCGATAACGTATATCGCTGTGTTAAATATTTTATGGGATTTACGGATAGAGATAGTAAGAGAGCTCTTCGACTCCTGAAGCTGTGAAATATAGAAATGGCACATCTCGAAGTGTCTGCTGAGACATATCAGGATGGATATCCTGAATGTCTCTGACCGGACATCTCATCTTCTCCTTAAGACCTTTGAGAGGAAGATTGGACAATTATCATAGTCGTCTGTACTGCAACAATTATCTCTTTTTGTATCGATTGCCATTAAAGAGAAAGAGGCCATACAGGCATTGATACCATTGTAGGGACATGCCTTATCGTAATCTGTAAACCTCACCGTTGCCTGATCTCGATTTGATATAAGGGTATTCATTTTCACCTCCTTTTTTATATGAGTTTAGCAAGACAATATTACAGGATTATGAAAGAAAGGTTACATTTACATTGCAGTAAATTTTGATATTACTTTGACGCAAGGCAACATCGAAGAAAAATTCCTGCTTTTTACTCATTATTTTCTGAATCAATGTATAAAAAAAGTGCCCTCCCCATCGGGAGGGCTAAGAAGGGTTAAGCAGTGCTTTTTATTTGGCGTTAAAAAGCAACCTGCAGGGTAAGCTGTACTCTCTTATCGTCAGATTTTCCCGCTTGCTTATAGTTCACGGTGTCATAATCGAGCAGTACCATATTTTTGTGCGGTTTATCCAGATAATATGCGACGCCGGCTATGTACCTTGTGTTCTCGTCATCTTTATTGTTCGTGTTAGGATCGAAATGGTCATATCTTCCGATCATGCTGAATCTGTTGACGGGATTTTTGAACATGTTGTAGAGCTTTAATTCTGTGAATAAGGAATATCCGTCTTTCTCGGTCTCGTTAGCGCCGTTTTGCTGGCCCTTGCCCCAATAATACTGACCGGTCAGAACAACGGGCTCGGATTCATAACTTCCGAAAGCGATATTGGTAGTCCAACCGGGCTTTTTATCCGTATTGCCTTTTCCGGTTGTCCCGAAGTAAGTTAGCTGGAAACCCGGGACCACATCCGGCAGCGGCCTGACCGTCAACCTTCCTTCGATAACTTTGTTTCTGTTCTTTTCACTTGAGGGACCAACGGGGGTCAGGTCTTTAGTCTTGCAGTCGGGGGGAGCATGGTTCGCATTTGTGCCTTTGTTACAAATACCACTTGTACTCCACAGAATGATCCGGGTGATCGAGAGCATTTGTTTCCGTGAGTATTGTGGTGACCGACTGAAAAGCACTCCATAACTTTCCATGTAAACCTTACGGGCAGTGCCCCCTATATTGTCACATAAGCAATGAACTGAATAGTCTATTTCTTTAACTTGAAGAGTAAGGATCTTGGAAGAAGCAAAGAAGGCGCAGTATTGCGATTCTATGACATCCCTGACTGCGCCTTCCGATAACTGATTGATATTTAAAAGCTTTTCAGCTTATGGGGCTAAACGCAAGGTTTAGCAGAAGGAAGGCCTTCAGCCGCCTCCGCCGAACCCGGAATGGGAGCCACCTGAGGACGACCCTGAATCAGACGAGCAGCTAAAGGACGAAAGAACTTTCTTAACATCCTTTGAGCCGCATTTGGGACACAAAGTATCTTTTTCTTCCGTAGCCCACTGAAGAAGGGCAAACATTTCATTGCACGCGTTACACGTATATTCAAAAATCGGCATAATTCACACTCCCTTTGTTTTTATATTTATTTCTATATTTATTTTGCATATCCGGCCCGGTGCTGTCAAGAAGCAGCCTCTAAAATCTCACCAACCTTCTCCTTGAATTTCTTTGGATGTGATCCTTCCCAATAAATTTTACCACAATCTCCGCATTTCAGAAAATTGTTGTAGTGGAGGGCCACAAATTCCGGGACGGAGTCTCTTATCTCCACCTTATCGAACACCTCTGCAAGCCGGCCATTGCATTTGACGCACCTGCCAAGCAGATCAAACCGTCTCAATTTTAACGAGTCTATCACCTCAAGGAGTTGTTTGAAGGGATCGTTCGATGTAAGGAGGAGATAATTCTTAAGCCCTTTGACCTGGATTAATCGGGTATCTCTTGTTAAGATAATCCTGTCCTGCTCTCTGGCGATCCTGATAATCCTGCTGTCGCTTATTCCCGCATAATAGAGGGTATCAAACCCTAAAAACCTCAGCCACCTCGCGAGCCTTCCGAGCATGGCATCAGCGATGAATTTCATATTTTTTAAGTTGGTATCAGGCGCGGGGGAAGACTTCTCCCCACGCCTGATTACTTATGTCTTAAGCGTTTTGTTCTTCGACCTGTGGTTCGGGGAGCGGCGGAGCAAATTCCCGCTTCACAAACGTGTTTCGATATCTCGGCATCCCGGTACCCGCGGGAATGATTCTCCCCATAATGACATTCTCTTTAAGTCCTCTGAGTTCATCCACAGCGCCACTTATGGCAGCCTCCGTAAGAACCCTCGTTGTTTCCTGGAATGATGCGGCTGAAACAAAACTGTCCGTGGTAAGCGATGCTTTGGTTATACCGAGCAATAAGGGTTTACCCTGTGCCGGGGTCCCGCCCATCGCCTTCACTCTCACATTCTCTTCCTGGAAGAGCCTTCTGTCCACCTGTTCACTGATCAGGAAGTTAGTATCTCCGGGGTCTTCTACCCTGACCTTCTTCATCATCTGCCTGACAATTACCTCTATATGTTTGTCATTGATCGTGACACCCTGCAGCCTATATACTTTCTGCACTTCATCAACAAGGTATCTCTGGAGTTCCTGAGGTCCGAGGATATCAAGGATATTGTGGGGGTTCACCGCGCCATCCATAAGGGGTTCGCCTGCTCTTACCCAGTCACCCTCATGAACGCCGACGTGCTTGCCTTTCGGGATCAGATACTCTCTCGTCTCATCTCCGCCCCGAACGACAACAACACGCATCCCTTTATGGGCGCCCCTAAACTCGACCATGCCGTCTATCTCGGTAACCATTGCCTGCTCCTTCGGACGTCTCGCCTCAAAGAGTTCAGCGACCCTCGGAAGACCACCTGTGATGTCCTTCGTCTTTGTGGTCTCTCTCGGTATCTTGGCGAGTATATCTCCAGGGTATACGATATCGTTCTTATCGACGAGTATATGGGCTCCCGACGGCAGAAGGTACCTTGCAAGTACATTCGTACCGGGTATCTTAAGGGTCGCTTTGCCGTGCTCATCTTTGATCGAGATTCTCGGCCTCATGTTGGCGGGGTAGTCGATGATAACTTTATGGGAAAGTCCCGTTACCTCATCCACCTCTTCCTTTACTGTTGCCCCTTCGGTTATATCTCCATGGGCTATTCTGCCGCCAAGTTCCGTAAGGATCGGGGTGGAGTATGGATCCCATTCAACAAGTTTCTGCCCTATGTCAACCTTTCGGCCGTCTTCGACCATCAGCTTTGCGCCATAAACAACAGAGTATTTCTCTTTTTCCCTTCCCTTCGAGTCCGCAATCGCAATGCTTCCATTTCTGTTCATGACAACGAGAAGGCCTTCCCTGTTTTTTACCGTGTTTATGTTTACAAATTTTATCGTGCCTGAATTTTTTGCCTGCAGTATCGTCTGTTCTACCACTTTTGAAGCCGCGCCGCCGATATGGAATGTCCTCATGGTAAGCTGTGTGCCCGGCTCCCCGATAGATTGTGCGGCGACTATCCCGACGGATTCGCCTTTTTCCACAACCTCACCTCTTCCAAGGTCCCTTCCATAACACTTCGTACAGACACCGAACTTTGACTGACAGGTAAGGACCGACCTTATCTTGACCCTGTCTATTCCGGCATCAATAATCTTCTGCGTTATTTCCTCATCTATTTCCTGATTCCTCTTGATGACAACCTCTTTGGTCAGAGGGTCCTTGATATCCTCAACAGCGGTTCTTCCGATAATCCTCTCCTCTAAAGGTTGTATTATCTCTCCGCCTTCTACAAGGGAATTTACGATGATCCCGTCGGTTGTTCCACAATCATCCTCTGTGATGATGACATCCTGCGCAACATCGACAAGTCTCCTCGTAAGATACCCTGAATTTGCGGTCTTTAAAGCCGTATCGGCAAGACCTTTTCTTGCTCCGTGGGTGGATATGAAGTACTGCAAGGGGGTCAACCCCTCTCTAAAGTTTGCAGTTATCGGTGTTTCTATGATCTCACCGGAGGGTTTCGCCATCAGCCCCCTCATGCCCGCAAGCTGACGTATCTGAGCGGTGCTTCCCCTTGCACCGGAATCGGCCATCATAAAGACACTGTTAAAAGACCTTCGATCCTTGAGTTCTTCTTCGGTAAAGGTCTTCTCGTCATCAGCGCCGAGTTCTTTCATCATTTCTTCAGCCACCTTCTCGGTCACGTTAGCCCATATGTCAATTACCTTGTTATATCGCTCACCGTGCGTGATAAGTCCGTCTGCATACTGCCTCCGAACCTCGATGACCTCCTGTTCGGCATTCCGGATAAGTTCTGCTTTCTTTGACGGTATGTGCATATCAGCCATGGATATGGACACACCTGATTTTGTTGCGTATTTAAACCCGAGCGCCTCGAGATTGTCCAGGAACACAACGGTATTTCGTTTGCCGGACCTTTTGTATACGAATTCTATTATCTTGCCCAGTTCCTTCTTTGTCATATCCTTATTGATCATGGAAAACGGAACGCCCGGAGGCAGAATTTCACTGAATATGACCCTGCCGACCGTTGTCTCAACAAACTCACCGTTCATTTTCACTTCTATTTTTGCATGCTCACTCAACTGCCCGGAATCATACGCTATTCTTACATCATCGGGAGTTAAATATTTCCCATTTATCTTTGCTCCTAATTTCTCCGTAGGATCTTTAATCTTTGCAATTGCTTCATCGGAATATTTTATCCTTTCACCCTTTGCGCCTTTTCTCTCCTTCATGAGGAAGTAAATACCAAGAACCATATCCTGGGTCGGAACGACTATCGGTTTTCCGTTAGCAGGAGAAAGGATATTATTAACAGACATCATGAGAACCCTTGCCTCTATTTGAGCCTCTATCGAGAGGGGCACATGGACCGCCATCTGGTCTCCGTCAAAGTCCGCATTAAAAGCGGTACAGACGAGGGGATGCAATTTTATGGCTTTACCCTCTACAAGGACGGGGTCGAATGCCTGGATGCCGAGTCTGTGCAAGGTAGGGGCTCGGTTAAGGAGCACCGGATGTTCCCTGATCACCTCTTCAAGGGCATCCCATACCTCGGGATTCTCTTTTTCCACAAGTTTTTTTGCTGCTTTTATCGTTGTTGCATATCCTTTGTCTTCGAGTTTATTGAAAATAAAGGGTTTGAAGAGCTCCAGGGCCATCCTTTTTGGAAGACCGCACTGATGGAGCTTGAGATCCGGACCGACAACAATAACAGACCTCCCGGAATAATCGACACGTTTTCCCAAGAGGTTCTGTCTGAACCTGCCCTGTTTGCCCTTAATCATATCACTTAAAGATTTTAACGGCCTCTTTGTTGTGGTCTTCAAGACCCTGCTCCGCCTGCCGTTGTCGAAAAGTGCATCAACAGCTTCCTGCAGCATCCTCTTCTCGTTTTTTATGATAACACTCGGCGCCTTAAGTTCCATCAACCTCTTCAGTCTGTTATTCCTGTTAATAACCCTTCTGTAGAGATCATTGAGGTCCGAAGTGGCGAAACGGCCGCCTTCTAACGGGACTAAAGGTCTGAGGTCGGGCGGTAAGACCGGTATGACGTCCATGATCATCCATTCCGGCTTATTTCCGGATTTTCTGAATGCGTCCACAACCTTCAGTCTCTTCGTAAGTTTTTTCTTAACGCCTATGGAAACGGCCTCCTGAATCTTTGTTTTCAGCTCTACATAGAGGGCTTCGAGGTCGATCCTTCTTAAAAGTTCCCTTATAGCCTCTGCACCCATGCCTGCCTTAAACCTCATTACGAACTCGGAAACCTTCTTTCTGTAATCTTCTTCAGTGAGCAGTTCCTTTTCTTTTAAAGGTGTATCACCCGCGTCGATGATCACATAGCTTTCGAAGTAAAGGACCTTTTCGAGAGACCTCATGGTCATGTCGAGCAACGTGCCGATCCTGCTCGGCAGCCCCTTCAGAAACCATATGTGTGCGACAGGGGTGGCGAGCTCGATATGTCCCAATCGTTCACGACGCACTTTGGACTGTATTACTTCGACACCGCATTTATCGCATACGACTCCTCTGTGCTTCATCCTCTTGTACTTGCCGCAAATACATTCCCAGTCCTTTATCGGCCCAAAAATCTTTGCGCAAAAAAGCCCATCCCTTTCCGGTTTGAATGTACGGTAATTTATCGTCTCCGGCTTCTTCACTTCACCATAAGACCACTCCCTGATCTTTTCCGGTGAAGCAAGCCTTATCCTCACAGCCTCAAAATCCGTAGGATCCTTCGGCCTTTGAAAAATGGCGTAGATATCTTCTGTCAAGTTACTCCCCCTTACTCTTTTTCTCCAGAAGTTCGATATCGAGTCCAAGACTCTGGAGCTCTTTAATTAAAACATGGAAAGATTCCGGAACCCCCGGTTCAAGGGTTGCATCCCCTTTCACAATCGCTTCATACATACGGGCTCTCCCGGTCACGTCATCACTTTTGACAGTAAGAAATTCCTGAAGTGTATATGAAGCACCATACGCCTCTAACGCCCAGACTTCCATCTCTCCGAGCCTCTGACCGCCAAATTGAGCCTTTCCGCCCAGAGGTTGTTGTGTAACCAATGAATATGGCCCGATAGAGCGCGCATGGATCTTGTCGTCAACGAGGTGATGGAGCTTCAACATATACATGTAGCCGACCGTAACAGGCTTATCGAAGGGCTCGCCTGTCTTTCCGTCATGAAGCATCATCTGCCCTGCTGTCGGTAATTTAGCTTTTCTAAGAAGATCTTTTATCTCCATCTCTTTTGCACCCTCGAATACGGGGGTTGCAACAAAAAAACCAAGCGCTTTTGCCGCCCATCCCAGGTGCGTCTCAAGAACCTGCCCGACATTCATTCTCGATGGAACGCCGAGGGGGTTGAGCACAATATCCACGGGTCGACCATCGGGGAGATAGGGCATGTCTTCTTCCGGCATCACCGTTGCCACAACACCTTTATTTCCGTGACGCCCAGCCATCTTATCGCCGATCTGAATTTTTCGCTTCATCGCTATAAATGTTTTAACCACTTTGTTTACGCCCGGCGGCAGTTCATCACCTCTTTTTAATCTCTCAATCCTTTCGTCGTATCTTAATTCGAGATAGCGCATATAGTGATTAGATTCATTGTGTACGGTTTCCATCTTCTCACGGACATCGCTGTTATCCAACTTAATGCGCATCAGATATTCATCTTTTATCCGTTCTAAATGCTTTTCCGTGAGTTTTTTCCCTTTCGGACAGATAACCTCTTTTGTTTTGAAGTCCTTAACATCTTCTGAAACGGTCTGTCCGATAAGAAGCCCTCTTAACTTCCTGAATTTCTCTTCTTTCCCTATTCTTGTCTCTTCTTCGAGGTCCCGCTGCAGCCTTTGTATTTCCTCTTCCTCGATACTCTTCGCCCTTTCATCCTTCGCGGTTCCTTTCCTCGAAAATATCCTCACATCAACGACAGTTCCCTCTGTTCCCGGCGGCACATAAAGGCAGCTCTCTTTCACTTCTTCAGCCTTTTCACCGAAAATGGCCCTGAGCAATTTTTCTTCGGGCGTCAGTTGGGTCTCACCTTTGGGTGTGACTTTACCCACGAGTATATCACCCGGCTTTACCTCGGCTCCCATCCTGATTATTCCGCTCTCATCGAGATTTTTTAGCGCCTCTTCACCGACATTCGGGATGTCACGGGTAATTTCCTCCGGCCCGAGTTTCGTTTCTCTCGCCTCCAGACTGAATTCTTCTATATGTACCGATGTGAAAACATCCTCTTTTACAAGTCTCTCACTGAGAAGGATCGCGTCTTCAAAGTTGTATCCGCCCCATGGCATAAACGCGACAAGGACGTTCTTGCCCAGTGCAAGTTCTCCCATGTCCGTACAAGGACCGTCAGCCAGTATATCACCGGGTTTTACAACATCTCCAACGTTTACCAACGTTTTTTGGTTAATACACGTTGCCTGATTCGATCTCTGAAATTTAACAAGATTATGGATTTCAGGTCCTTTTGAATCCTTGGTGTTCCTCACAACAATCCTTGAGGCATCGACACTTTCAACGATCCCTTCGCAGCCCGAAACCACTATCGCACCGGAATCCCTTGCTGCGACGTGTTCCATTCCGGTGCCCACGATCGGGGCCTCCGGGTTGAGCAAGGGGACCGCTTGCCGCTGCATGTTCGAGCCCATGAGAGCCCTGTTTGCATCGTCATTTTCAAGGAAGGGTATGAGAGAAGCGGATACGCCGACAATCTGCTTCGGCGAAACATCCATATACTCTACTTCCTGAGGCGATACCATTCTAAAGTCTCCACCTACCCTGGCAGAGACCGTTTCCCCGGTCAGATTCCCTTTTTCATCCATAGGAGACGTCGCCTCTGCGATGATATATTTCTCGCCGTCTATTGCAGAAAGATAATCTATGGTCTTTGTGACCCTTCCGTTCACAACTTTTCTGTAAGGCACCTCTATAAAACCGAAATCGTTCACGCGCGCATATGTCGCCAGTGATGTTATAAGTCCGATGTTCGGACCCTCAGGTGTTTCTATGGGGCATATTCTGCCGTAATGCGTGGGGTGAACGTCTCTCACTTCAAAACCCGCCCTTTCACGCGTCAGACCCCCGGGACCGAGTGCAGAGAGTCTCCTCTTGTGTGTAATCTCGGACAGCGGGTTTGTCTGGTCCATGAACTGGCTCAACTGGCTCGAACCAAAAAACTCCTTCAAAGAAGCCATAACGGGTTTCGAATTAATCAAATCGTGCGGCATAGCTGTTTCGAGTTCCGTGAGAGTCATCTTCTCCTTTATCGTTCGCTCCATCCTGACAAGACCTATTCTGAACTGGTTCTCCAGGAGCTCTCCGACCCTTCTCACTCTCCTGTTTCCAAGATGGTCTATGTCATCAACTTCCCCTTTCCCGGTCCTGAGATTGAAAAGGTATCTCACTATCTCTACGATGTCCTTGTCGGTTAAGATCCTTGTTTCCAAAGGCACGTCTATATTCAGCCGTTTATTTAATTTTAGGCGCCCGACGGGAGAAAGATCGTATCTCTTCGGATCAAAGAATAACCCGTTAAAGAGATCCTTTGCAGCCGCCAGCGTCGGGGGTTCACCGGGTCTTAATTTTTTATAGATTTCAAGAAGCGCCTCCTCTTGTGTGCTCACCTTATCTGTCAGAAGGGTGTCTCTGAGAGAGGGAAGATAATGGACATTGTCAATAAAAAGAAGGCTGATCGATTCAATCTTGAGAGAAAGAATTTTATTAAAGGCATCTTCCGTTATAATTTCATTCCCCTCAAGGACAACTTCTCCGGTAGAAGGGTCGATAATATCATTCAGGGTGATCCTTCCGATAATCTCCTCCCTTGATATCGGAATGGTCTTAATCCCGGACGCCTCCATCCTTCTAATCGCTCCTCTCGTAATCTTGCTTCCTTCCTTTACGATCAATTCTTTCGTTTCAGGAGCAGTAATATTCACGGAGGACTTCAGTCCTGCGAGAACTTCGCTTACGGCACGGGTAAATTTGGTACCCTGTATATGGACCGCTTCGATAGGATAAAAGATTTTGAGAAGGTCTTCATTCGAATATCCTAAAGCCTTCAGGACTATTGTCGCCGGAAGCTTTCTCCTTCTGTCGATTCTCACGTACAGGATATCCTTTGTGTCAAACTCAAAATCAAGCCATGAACCGCGCGATGGTATTACCCTTGCAGAATAAAGGAGTCTGCCGCTTGCGTGAGTTTTTCCTTTATCATGACTGAAAAAAACTCCCGGGGAGCGATGAAGCTGGCTCACAACGACACGTTCGGTACCATTTATGACAAACGTACCGGTATCGGTCATCAACGGCATCTCCCCGATATAAACATCTTCTTCCCTTGATTCCTTTAACCTCTTGCTTCCTTTCAGTTCAAATTCCCACAGGTTGAGTTTTACCTTTATCTTCAGCGGCGCAGCGTACGGAATGCCCTTCTGCAAGCAATCTCGAACACTGAATTTTGGTTCACCCAGCGTATAGCCCAGGAATTCTATAGAGGCTGTCTCATTGTAATCCAATATCGGAAAGACACTTAAGAAAGCAGCCTGCAACCCCGAATCTTCCTTCTTTTCAGCAGCGATGTCTTTCTGCAGGAATTTCTCATAGGACTTTTTCTGGATTTCTATAAGATTCGGGATGTCGAGAATGGGCGGAACTTTTCCGAAGTTCAGTCTTTTTCTAAGAACCCTTGTCATACATCTCCTTTTTACCCCGTTAGGGGATTCCTTCAAACGGAGTTTATTTAATTTCTACTGTTGCACCCTGTTCTTCTAATTTTGCTTTTACTGATTCCGCCTCCTCTTTCGAGACGCCGGTTTTCACGGGTTTTGGAGCTCCGTCAACAAGGTCCTTTGCCTCTTTAAGTCCGAGCGAAGTGAGTTCCCTTACGACCTTTATAACCTGAATCTTCTTTTCTCCGGCTGCAGTGAGGACGACATCAAAACTTGTCTTCTCCTCGACTTCCGGTGCGGCAGCGGCTCCAGGCGCAGCGGCAATAGCGACCGGTGCAGCAGCGGTAACGCCGTATCTCTCCTCGAACTCTTTTATAAATTTCGACATATCAAGGATTGTCATGTTGTCAATAAATCCAAAAACCTCTTCTTTTGTAACAGCCATTTTTAAAATCCTCCTTTTAATTTAAGTTGAGAGTCAAAAGTTAAGAGTTGAGAGTTTCAAACCTTCTCACCTCTAACTTTCACCTTTTAACTTTTTTCTTTTTTATCCTTTAACGCTTCCAGTGCGTATTCAAATTTGCCGAGCGTTGCATTCAGCAAACACGCCATCTTCGTCAATGGCGACTGGAACGCTCCCGCCATTATCGAAAGCAAGATCTGTTTCGGCGGCAGATCCGCAATGGCCTTTAGATCGCCTGCCGCGTAGAGTGTACCTTCGACAAGCCCGACGTTAACTTTGAGTTTATCGTTTTTCTTTGAATACTCAAGTACCTTTTTTACCGTGAGTACAGGGTCCTCATAGCCGATAGCTATCCCAACAGGACCTTTGAAGGAGTCTTTTGCAACCGATACAGACGTACCTTCGGATGCAATACTTGCAAGGGTATTCTTCACCACCTTGTATTCAAAGTTACCTTCCCTTAAAAGCCTCCTGAGGTCTGACATCTGGGCAACAGTCAGCCCCCTGTAATCCGTAAAGACTACGGCCTTTGCTTTAGTAAATCCGTTTTTCAGTTCTTTTATGACCTGTTCCTTTTCCGACCTGTTCAGTTTACACCCCCTTCCCCAGAGAAGCCGGATCAACAGCTATCCCCGGTCCCATAGTTGAAGATATGGATATCTTCTTAAGATACTTGCCTTTACTTGTTGCAGGTTTTGCCTTGATGATCGAATTGATTACCGATTTGGCATTCTCAAGGAGCTTGTCGGTATCGAACGAAATTTTACCGATCGGAACGTGAACAATACCTGCTTTTTCAGCTTTATACTCTACTTTGCCGGCCTTTATCTCTTTAACGGTCCGTGCTATGTCAAAGGTCACCGTGCCGAGTTTCGGGTTCGGCATCAGTCCTCTCGGACCAAGTATCTTACCCAATTTGCCTACGAGTCCCATGACATCGGGCGTTGCGACAGATTTGTCAAAATCAAGCCAGCCCTTGCTTATTTTATCAACAAGGTCTTCCGCCCCGACAAAGTCGGCGCCCGCATCCAGTGCCTCCTTTTCCTTTTCTCCTTTTGCAAAAACAAGAACTCTTACCTTCTTGCCTATGCCGTGAGGAAGGACAACCGTACCTCTCACCATCTGCTCTGATTTCCTCGGATCGACCCCCAGATTCAGCGCCAGATCGACTGTCTCGTCAAATTTGGCGTAAGAAGATTCCTTCAAAAACTTTACTGCGTCCTCGAGTGAGAATTCTTTACCCGGTTCGATCTTTTCTTTCACTGATGTTAGTTTTTTTCCCATTTCTACCTCTTAATCTATAGTTTCTATCCCCATGCTTCTCGCAGTTCCCTTTATAATGTTCTCTGCTTTATCCAAAGAAAAAGCGTTCAGATCGGGAAGTTTTTTCTGTGCTATTTCTCTTATCTGCGCGGACGTAACCTTACCAACCTTCTCTTTGTTAGGAATACTCGACCCCTTTATAACGCCTGCCGCCTTCTTCAGGAGATCTGAAGCCGGAGGAGTCTTTGTTATGAATGAAAAAGACCTGTCAGCGTAGACAGTTAATACCACAGGTACGATGGTATCACCAAGTGCCTGGGTCTGGGCATTAAATGCCTTGCAGAACTCCATGATATTAACACCGTGCGGACCAAGCGCGGGACCTACGGGCGGCGCAGGATTTGCTTTCCCTGCCGGTATCTGAAGCTTGACCTGGGCAATTACTTCCTTCTTAGCCATATAACCCCCTCTTTTCTTAAATCCAAAACACAGAACAAGCCCGAACGTAATATCCGGGATTGTTGAGAATTTCGAGTTTAGCGTTTAGAATTTTCATTAAACTTATCATGCTTTTTCCACCTGAAAGAAATTAAGTTCCACGGGTGTCTGTCTTCCGAATATACTGACCATAACGCCAAGCCTGCCATGATCGATATCCACGTCTTCAACAGCGCCGACGAAATTAGTGAACGGGCCGTCAATAATCCTTACGCTTTCTCCCTTCTGGAACTGCGTCTTGACCTGTGGCAGCGGCCCTTTCTCGATCTGCTGGATGATTACCGAAACCTCCTCATCGGAAAGGGCGAAGGGATTCGCTCCGCCCACAAAGCCGGTTACCCGCGGAGTACTTCTGATCAGATGCCAGGTCTCGTCATCCAAATCCATCTCAACGAGTATATATCCGGGATAAAATTTCTTGTCGCTTTCTTTCTTTTTCCCCCCTTTTAACTCTATAACTCTCTCTGTGGGGATGAGTATTCTGGGAATCCTGTCCTTCAGATTTTGTTTGTCTACCTTCTCTTCGATAGAAAGCTTCACTTTCTCCTCAAATCCTGAATATGTGTGTACTACATACCATTTTTTCTCCATAGTTATCTCAAAGCCATCCCCACTAATTTTGAAAGGCCAAGATCTACAACTCCCAAGAAGACCGAAATAATTACAACCGTTATGATTACAACCCATGTAGAGCCGATCAGTTCATCCTTCGCCGGAAAAACCACTTTCCTTATCTCGACGTTTACTTCCCTGAAAAATTCCTTAAGTTTGTTTAACATTTTATCAAGTCCTATATTTATGCACAGTTTTTAACTCTTTTCTCATCTAAATGGCAGGCCAGGAGGGATTTGAACCCCCATCCCTCGGATTTGGAGTCCGATGCTCTAGCCGTTAGAGCTACTGGCCTATGCCTTTGTTTCCTTATGAGCCGTATGCCGCCTGCAATGTCTGCAGTATTTTTTTAACTGAAGCTTTTCAGTCGTATTTTTTTTATTCTTCATGCTCGAATAATTCCTTTTTTTACATTCGGTACACTGGAATAAGATGATATCTCTCATGATTTCTACTCCAGCACCTGTGTAACAACACCTGCACCGACAGTCCGTCCGCCTTCTCTTATAGCAAACCTTAAACCTTCTTCCATCGCTATCGGAGTTATGAGTTCCACTGTCAGGGCTACATTATCACCGGGCATTACCATCTCTACTCCCTCGGGAAGCTGCGCCACCCCGGTCACATCCGTCGTCCTGAAATAAAACTGCGGCCTGTATCCCTTGAAAAACGGTGTATGCCTCCCGCCTTCTTCCTTCGTCAATATATACACCTCTGTCTTGAAATTCGTGTGCGGCGTTATGCTCCCGGGCTTCGCTAAGACCTGCCCCCTCTCTACCTCGTCCTTCCCTATGCCTCTCAATAACACCCCTATGTTGTCTCCTGCCCGGCCTTCATCCAGCAGCTTCCTGAACATCTCCACTCCCGTCGCTACCGTCTTCCGCGTCTCTCCCAACCCGACGATCTCTACCTCTTCTCCTACCTTTACGATCCCTCTCTCTACTCTCCCGGTTACCACCGTCCCTCTTCCCGATATCGAAAATACATCTTCTATCGGCATCAAAAACGGCTTGTCTATCGGCCTCTCAGGCGTCGGTATGTAGGCATCTACCGCATCCATCAGTTCCCATATGCTCTTGTACTCCTCTGCGGTCGTTTCCGTGCTCGTGCTGTTCATCGCCTTCAATGCACTGCCCCTTATCACCGGTATCTTGTCCCCCGGGAATTGATACTTCGTCAATAACTCCCTCACCTCAAGCTCCACTAAGTCCAACAACTCGGGGTCATCTACCATATCTACTTTATTCATGAAGACCACGATGTACGGCACCCCTACCTGCCTCGCAAGCAGGATGTGCTCCCTCGTCTGCGGCATCGGTCCGTCCGCCGCCGATACCACCAGGACCGCGCCGTCCATCTGCGCCGCTCCCGTTATCATATTCTTTATATAATCAGCATGACCCGGACAGTCTACATGCGCATAATGCCTCTTGTCCGTCTCATATTCAACATGCGCCGTCGCTATCGTTATCCCCCTTGCCTTCTCTTCAGGCGCATTGTCTATGCTGTCAAATGACCTGAACTGCGCCCCTCCCTTCAATGCCAATACCTTTGTGATCGCCGAGGTCAATGTCGTCTTCCCGTGGTCTACGTGCCCTATCGTCCCTATGTTCGCATGGGGCTTTACCCTCTCAAATTTAGCCTTAGCCATATTTCCTCCTTAGTTTAGTTATTCGTTACAGGATAATCGTGCTTTCTCCTAACGAATAACAGATAACTTTTAACTGCCATTCTATAAGCCCATGACCGGGATTGAACCGGTGACCTCATCCTTACCAAGGATGTGCTCTACCGACTGAGCTACATGGGCACAAACCCGTCATGCGTAATCTCTAATTCGTTATGCAAAATGATGTTCTATTTTTCTCACCGATTACGCTTAACTTATTACGTTACTGGAGCGGGAAACGGGATTCGAACCCGCGACCCTCAGCTTGGAAGGCTGACGCTCTACCACTGAGCTACTCCCGCATCCGCAAAAAAAGTTAAAAGTGAAAAGTTATGAGTTAAAGGGTCCAATTCCGTTCTTCCCAATCCCTTCGCTGTTAACTTCTAACTTTTAACTACGAATTTTGCTTCACAAAATTCGTATGGTGGAGAGGGGAGGATTCGAACCTCCGAAGGCTGCGCCGGCAGATTTACAGTCTGCTCCCTTTGGCCGCTCGGGAACCTCTCCTCTACGAGTCGTAGACCTGGAGCCACCGAAGGGAATCGAACCCCCGACCCGCTGATTACAAATCAGCTGCTCTGCCAGCTGAGCTACGGTGGCTTCATCAGCATCAGTGTCCAATAAATAAAAGAGGGGCCGGAAAAAGACAACACTAATCCCCTTCTTATCAGAATCTGAATTTAACAATGTTTATTATAAAAAGGTCAATGGCAATAATTCAATAATAATTTAGTATTTTTTCGTTTTTCTCTTTATTTTTAACTTTTTTGCGATCTTTGTCTCATTATCTCAAAAGCAAATATTCCGGTAGCAACAGAGACATTCAGTGAATTAATTTCGCCCTGCATCGGGATTCTTGCGAGCGCATCACACAGGGGAATAACCGTTTTCCTGAGCCCTCTGCCCTCGGAGCCGATCACGAGTGCCAAAGGCGGTCTCAAGTCCATATCCCACAATAAATCACTCGCCGAAGCATCGGTCCCGACTATGGTTATCCCTCTCTCCTTCATTTCGCGGATTGCATGTTTTATGTTCGTCACCATGGCGACAGGAATATACTCTACAGCACCGGCTGAAGCCTTCGATACTTCGGAGCTAAGGGTGGCAGACCTGTGCGACTGGATTATTATACCATGAATACCTGCGGCATCGCCTACCCTTAAGATGGCCCCGAAATTTCTCGGGTCCTCGATACAATCAAGAATTAGAAAAAAAGGGACCTCATTCCTCTTCAGAGGAATATCGCATAGTTCGTCGAGGGGAATGTACCCTTTTTCCGAAACCTCTGCCGCAACCCCTTGATGTCCCTTCCTGAACATACGATCGAAAAAATCGGGATCGGCGATTTTAACCGATACCTCTCTTTCACTCGCCTTCTCTGTTAACTCCGGCAATTTATTATGCCGGCCCGAGGAAATATAAATACATTTAATATTCCTCCCTGCCCTTATCGCCTCAAGAACAGGGTTCAGGCCGTAAATCCACTCTTTATCCGACCCTGACCTTCCAATCTGTTCCGTCTTTCTTATCTTCAAGGATTATCCCTTTTTCTTCGAGTTCTTTTCTGATCGCATCTGCGGCATGCCAGTCTTTCCTCTCTCTTGCCTCCCGGCGTTCTTTGATCTTCTCAAGGATCTCTTTTTCAGAAACCCCGATACTCCTTATCTTCATTAATGACAGATACCACTCATAAGGAGCTCTCCTGAAGAGATTGAGGATATCCCCGGCTTCCCGGAGAAGTTCTTTTGTTTTTAATGGAAGTCCGCTGTCTTTCGAGCCCGACGGTTTATGATCGAAAAATTTGTTCGCCTCCCGTATGAGTTCAAAGACATGGCCGAGAGCAAGGGCGGTGTTGAAATCGTCATCCATCGCCTCATCGAATTTCCCTCTGAAGGAGAGAAGTGTTTCCTCGAAAACTTTCCCGGCCTTTGATTGTTCCCCGCTTGTATCATATTCTTTTTCAAGGAAATCATTTATCCTAACGGCTGTCGTATAATATCTGTCCAGAGAACTCTCCGCCTCACGTAATTGCTCATCGGAAAATTCTATCGGGCTTCTGTAGTGCGTTGAAAGCAGGAAAAATCTGAGCACCTCGGGATCATATCTGTCGAGGACCTCCTTGATCGTAAAAAAATTCCCGAGAGACTTGGACATCTTCTCTTTATCGATCGTAATAAACCCATTATGGACCCAAAATTTTGCAAACGGCTTGCCTGTAAACGCTTCCGACTGGGCGATCTCATTTTCGTGATGGGGGAAGAGTAAATCAGCGCCTCCGCCATGGATATCAAAGCTATCACCGAGATGCTTTATGGACATGGCGGTACACTCGATGTGCCAACCCGGCCTGCCCGGGCCCCATGGGCTGTCCCAGAACGGCTCACCTTCTTTTGATCTTTTCCATAAGACAAAATCCAGGGGGTTTCTCTTCCTCTCGTCTACTCCAACCCTTGCTCCTGCCATCATTTCTTCTTTATCCCTCCCCGACAACTTTCCATATCCGGAAAATTTATCCACGGCAAAATACACACTGCCGTCAGCTTCATAGGCAAAGCCCTTCTCTATGAGGCCTCGAACGATGTTTATGATTTCCGGAATATGTTCGGTCGCCTTGGGTTCTATGTCCGCTCTTGCCACCCCGAGCATTTCCATGTCCTTGTAATATTCTTCCGTATATTGTCCGGCAACGGCGTCCCAAGCTATACCTTCCTGCTTTGCCCTATTGATTATCTTGTCGTCGATATCGGTAAAATTCCTTACATACTTAACATCAAACCCTTTGTATTTTAAATATCTTCTGATGACATCGAATACAACGGCACTTCTCGCATGCCCTATGTGGCAGTGGTCATAAACCGTTACCCCGCATGCATACATCCCGACCTTTTTCGGAGAGAGCGCGATGAATTCCTCTTTTTTGCCCGTCAGTGTGTTATAAATTTTCATTGATGACCTTCACCACATGTAAGAACTTTTTGCATAAAGATTATACTACATTGTTAAGGCGAAATTTATGAACTTGTTAGTCATTGTTATGTTATCATATCCGCTATGGAACAGGCCGGGGCCGAAACGTTCGATGTGAGGAAAACGATTGCAGATTCTATGGAAAACGGATTGCTTGAAAATATCATTGATATGTTCAGGCACGATGAAAGCCTCTATAAATATGTCGGGGACTTACTGAAAGACGAGAGGATGAGAGTGAGGATAGGGATTATCGCTCTCCTGGAAATGCTCGGGAAGGAAGAGCCGGAAAAAGTAAAGAAGGCCCTGCCTTCTATTTTACCGCTCTTGAAAGACGAAAGCCCCGTCGTCAGGGGAGACGCAGCCTATATGTTGGGCATCATTGGAAACAAGGATGTCATCCCGTTCCTCGAGGAAATCATAATTGACAAAGACGCTAATGTCAGACTGATCGTCAAAGAATCGATAGATGATATTCAGAGAACTTTAGATCCGATTAATGCCTCGCGGTAACGGGTATTGGCTTCTCATTTTATGACTTGACAAATGCTTTCTTTATCCTACATAGTTATGTTGCGTTTTTTGAAGCTCATTTAAGGGCTTTTGAGGTTAGTTTACCGATCTAAAAGGAGGAAGGATGAGTACGAGGCTTTATGTCGGCAACATCTCCTTTAAAGCAACAGAGGATGATGTGAAGGACCTGTTTTCACAAGCAGGTGAAGTTGTTTCCGTCAGGCTTATTAAAGATGAAGCGACAGGCAGACTGAGGGGTTTCGGTTTTGTGGAGATGGCCACAAAAGAAGAGGCTCAGAAGGCGATTTCGAGCTTAAACGGTAATGCTTTTATGGAAAGAAGTATTGTTGTCAATGAGGCAAAGCCGCAGGAAAGGCGAGAGGGTCAATCGAGGGAAAGGGGCGGTTTCGGCGGCGGTGGCGGCAGGGGGGGAAGAAGATAGTCTTTCCCGCGTAGTTTTGTCCGGCCAGAAAAGTCAGGATTTCATGAGAAGCATCGAGCCGATAGAAAGGCGCCAAGCTCTTCAGAAACCACATCATATTTGGATTGGAAAAGGAAGAATATTGTCTTTGCGGTTTCGATGAATGTCTCGAAATTAACCTGACCATTACCGGATCATCAACTGTGCGTCGCGAGAGCGATCATTCCCTTCGGAGGAAGCGGGGAAAACAATCGAGATGTACCTTCGCGGTTGTTCGTTATTTCCTTATTAGCGCCTTCGCCTTACGACCAACTTCTTCTGCCAGTTTCTTCTTGAGGTCCTTCAGTCTTTTAGCGACTTTCATGTCTTTCCTGCCGATGATCTGTGCTGCAAAAATCCCGGCGTTTTTCGCCCCGGCCTTTCCTATTGCCATTGCTGCCACAGGCACACCCGACGGCATCTGTACCGTGGAGAGAAGCGAGTCGAGCCCATTGAGGGGTGATGAATCGATGGGTACCCCTATTACGGGTACGATTGTATGTGATGCGACCACGCCTGCCAAATGCGCAGCCATGCCCGCCCCTGCGATGATCACGTCTATCCCCTTCCCTTCAGCTTCAGAGGCAAGTTTCGTCGTACGTTCCGGCGTTCTGTGCGCCGATGCAATCGTCATCGTGCAGGAGATCCGAAGTTCTTTGAGTATATCCTCTGCGGCTTTCATGACGGTAAGATCAGAGTCACTCCCAGCGACTATCAATACCTGTGGTTTCATATCATCTCCTTATTAGCGCTTAAAGAATCTTATTCGCAATATCTTTCCTATAATACATCCCTTCAAAATGTATTTCTTCCATGGCCTGATATGCCTTGACCTTTGCATCTTCCGGGTCCTTCCCGGAGGCTGCTACACAGATTACCCTTCCGCCCGGGGTGACAATACCGGAATCGTTGAAGGATGTATTCTCATGGAACGCGATAACGTCTTTCATTGTCTTTATTTTTTCAAGCCCCGATACGGTTAGGCCATCCCGGGATTTTGAATGTCCTTCCGTAGCGCTTACAATGCATACCGTTGCATTTTGTTCCATCTCTATCCCGGCATCGGATAATCTTTCTCCTGTAACTGCCGATACCATATCGATAAAATCTGTCTTCAGCCTGGGCAATATGGTCTGTGACTCCAGGTCCTTCAAACAACAACTTAATTCGAAGACGCGAGCTCCCTCTTCGTGTACGACAAGATCTGCAGAGATAAAGCCTTTGTGGTCTATACCTTCCGAATGAAACGCCTTCAGGAGAGGTTCCATTATCTTTTCCATAATGTAAGCCTCGAGTTCTTTTTTGACTCTATAGACCGGGCTATAAGCGCCCATGCCGATCGTACTCTGACTTATTTCATCACCCCGGTAAATATAAAGACTTGTGAGCGGCGTGACTACTTTCCCGTCGGTCAGAGCTACAAAGGATACCCTCTCTCCGCTGAGCCGCTCTTCAATGATCACGTGTCTGCCGGCTTCACCAAAAATCCTGTCCTCCATAATGAGTTTGAGGATATTTTTTGCTTCCTCTGTTGTGGTGGCAAGAAAGCTGCCGTTTTCTTCGGAACGACCGTCGGTCTTTATGACTATGGGGGCGCCCATCAACCTTATGTAATCCTGTGCATGGAGATAAGAGGAAAAGACTTTGTACTCAGCTGTCGGGATACCGTGAAGCCTCATAAGGTTTTTTGCAAATACCCTGCTCAACCCGACCTGCGCTGTCGCCCTGTCAGGGCCTAATATCCTGTGACCTTCTCTTTCGAAGAAATCTACAATGCCCTGCGCGAGGAACTTCTCGGAGCAAACAATCGTAAGATCGATCCACTCATATTTCACGAAATCAACTATGGCATTGAAGTTATTAGGGCTCAAATCGATGCATTGAGCTACTTCGGCCATGCCCGCATTGCCCGGAGAGGAGTAAATCTTGCTGACATGTCTGCTCTGTGACAGTTTCCATACAAGAGCATGTTCCCTTCCTCCGCCACCGATCACAAGGACTTTCACTTGGAGTAACCTCTGTTGTTTGCCTTTATCATTTTTCTTCTATTGTTTTTGTGAGATAATCGGCAATCAGCCCATCATATCTCGATGTGTGCCTGAACACCTTTTTTGCGAGCTCCAATCTTGTTTTATATGCCAGGTCGCCCTTCAGGTTTTTTACTTCTTTTGTAATCCTCTCATAATCAGAGGGATCGACAATGACTGCAACATCCTGAAAGTTTTTCGATGCCGACCTCAACATGGCCGGGCCGCCTATGTCGATATTCTCTATAGCCTCGGCAAAGGTGACCCCCGGTCTTGATATGGTCTCTTCGAACGGATAGAGGTTCACAACGACCATATCTATCGTATCAATGCCGTATCTTCTTATCTCTTCCATATCCTTCGGATTGTCCCTTCTTGACAGCAATCCGCCGTGAATCCTGGGATGAAGTGTTTTCACCCGACCGTCAAGCATCTCCGGAGAACCTGTGTGTTCCGAGACATCTTTTACGGGAAGTCCCGCATCCCTTAAGGTTTTTGCCGTTCCTCCCGTTGAGAGAATCTCGATGCCCATGGAATAAAGTTCTCTAACGAACTCCACGATACCGGTCTTGTTTGAGACACTGATAATTGCCCGTTTAATCTTTGCCATAACCCCTCCTTTTCCAATAAGATTCTTCACACATTATCATGGGTTCCACATCATGGGTTCCACGGTCGATTCGCCCGGCTGCCTTTCTCCCGTACATCTCCCGGAAAACTTTTTCAACGATCAATTACCATGTTGGTTATTTCCTAATGTACCCCTTTTCCATCATGCTTGTATAGTTTTCATCTCCGATAATAACATGGTCGAGTACCCTTATCCCGACTATTTCGCCGGTATTAACGAGCCGTTCCGTTACGCATATATCTTCACGGCTGGGGCTTGGATCACCGCTTGGGTGGTTATGCACAAATATGACCGATGCCGCGGATTCCTTGATCGCATCCCTGAATGCCTCACGGGGATGTATGAGCGAGTTAGTAAGAGTCCCTTCGGAGACACGACATTCCCTGAACATCCTGTTCTTCGCATCCAGCATTGCACAGCGGAATACCTCTTTTTTCAGATTTTTCAGACGCTGATAGTATAGGTATACTTCGTGACCGGATGAGAAGACAGGCCCTTTCTTGCGGGGTTCTTCGAGAAGCCTCCTCCCGAGTTCAAAGGAGGCCTTAAGTTGCGCTATCTTTGCGCTCCCCATGCCTTTGAAACAGATGAATTCCACTGCGGACGCATTTTCGATCCCCTTTAAGTCACTGAAAGAATTCAAAATCTCCATCGCGAGGTCAATGGCGCTCTTGCCTCCGCCTCCCGTACGCAGTATTATGGCAAGGAGATGTGCATCCGAGAGATTATCGGCGCCGTATTTCAGCAACCTCTCTCTCGGCCTTTCCCCCTCAGGCCATTTCTTGATACTCTGGTATCCCATGAAGTGAAAATTTTAGCATCTGCAATAACTATTGGTAAAGGAATAATTGACAAGACCATGCGGCTTTGAGAAAAAATCTAAAGAGTTGTAATATATGAATAGGCGTCATGCAGAGAGATACGCGCGTGATATCGGCTAAAATCGGGAGGAATGAATGCGAAATAGAGAAATAGAGAAATACTTCGGGAATAAGGAGGGATTCACCCTTGTCGAGCTTATCGTTGTCATGGTTATCCTCGGCATGCTGGCGGCTCTCGTCTACCCAAAATTGCTGCCGAAAGTCGGAAAGGGTAAACAATCCGCTGCTAAAACCCAGATAGAGCTGCTCGGCCAGGCCCTCGACCAGGTCAGGCTCGATACGGGAAGGTATCCTACCACATCGGAAGGTCTCAATGCCCTTATCACAGACCCGGGACTACCCGGATGGGATGGTCCCTACCTGAAAAAAGGGGTACCAAATGACCCGTGGGGCAGGCCATATCACTTCGAATCTCCCGGCACCCACGGGGATTACGACCTCATTTCTTATGGCGCCGACGGTTCGCCCGGCGGGGACGGTGAAGCCAAAGACCTTAACAGCTGGGAATAGAAATGTAAGGATAATAATGTCTGTTAAAGAACGGTGGATAAAAGCAAGGCCGATAGAATTTACCACGGAGAAGGCCATATCTTCAATCCTCCCGTTATTAGAACGCGACCAACGCATATTAATTGCGTATCTCTTTGGTTCAAGGATAAAAAAGGCTGATCAGTCTTCTGACATCGACATTGCATTATACACATCGAATAAATTTTCGTGGGAAGATTATTATATCCTCCATGGAGAACTCGCAAAGACCCTCCGTTCGGATAGGATAGATCTCGTCTGGTTGAACGAGACAGACCCCATCCTTGGTTTCGAGGTTATTAAATATGGCAAGGTCTTAATCTATAAAGACGCAGATCTTCTAAACGACTTTGAATTGACCTTTAAAAAGAGATATTACGATTATGCGCTGTATTTGAATAAGCACAGGAGAAACAGGGAAATTGGTTTATAGAAAAGAAAGTCTTCTCAAGAGAATTGAAAAATTGAGGGAATACAGGCATGATCTGAAACAGATGTCTGACATTACCCTTGAAGAGTATGTGAAAGATAAGAGAACAAAATACTCGATAGAAAGGTTGCTCTTTTTAATTTCTGAAAATATCCTGGATTTCCTTGACCATATTTTATCTTCTCAATTTGAAATAATAAGTGAAAGTTACGAAGATATTATCGAAAATGCTCGTAAGAAAGAAGTGATGGATGATTCCCTGTATTCAAAATTGAAGGGACTCGGCGGTTTCAGAAACGTTCTTGCCCATGAGTACATGAATCTTTCGGATGAAGAGGTTTTCAGGAATCTTCATAAGATGCTCAAAATGATTGATAATATTATCGATGCCTTTGAAAACGCTGTTAAGTGATGTCTTACTAAGGAGTGCTTCAGTAGAGTCTGTCCATAAACTGGATGCATTTGTCATTCCCCAGTCCCGAATGCTTTCGGGAGTCGGGAATCCTTTTTCAACCTCGTCTGATTCGCTATGGCGAAAAAAAAGATTCCCGATTTTAGAGCCGTAGAACAGAAGACTTGCCAAGCAGACCCGCCTCATAGTATACTCATTGTAGATACAGAAAAGGAGGTAAACTATGAATACGAAGATACAGCAGTGGGGAAATAGTCTGGCTTTGAGAATTCCAAAAGCGTTTGCCGTGGAAGCAAATCTCCGGAAAGGAGCTGTCGTTGATGTTTCGGAAGAAGGCGGCAAAATCATCCTCACGCCTGTAAAAGAGCAAAAAATCACCCTGGAGGGTTTATTGTCGGGGGTGACAAAGGCGAATATCCATCGCGAGGTCAGCACCGGGAAGAGGGTTGGTAAGGAAATATGGTAAAAAGCAAAGGGTTTATCCCCGTCCGGGGACATATCGTCTGGATAGACTTCGACCCTCAGTCCGGACACGAACAGGCGGGGCGAAGACCTGCTCTCGTGGTGTCTCCCGCCGCCTACAACGAGAAGGTCGGTTTAGCGATATTGTGTCCCGTCACAAGCCAAGTGAAGGGTTATCCTTTTGAGGTTGTAATCCCGAAGGGATTGGGCGTATCGGGTGTCATCCTCGCCGACCAAGTGAAAAGTGTCGATTGGAAGAGCAGAAATGCGGAGTTCAGTTGCAACGTTCCTCACGAGGTCGTCCATATCGTTCTTAAGAAACTTGCTACGCTTTTGTCGTGACGATTATGTATCGCTGGATATTGGTGAGTATCTTTGTACACGCGATACTGCCTGCCGTTTTTTGTCAGTCCGATTGCCCTTGATGGCAGGCACAAACCAACAGCGACTGCCAAAGGATTTTAATAGCACCGCCCATCATTATTTTCTTAACTAGCTGAATTATCTAAATTTTTCAGGTAGGGAGCGGCCGCTGAATCCCTCTTTTTTGAATTGGCATAGTGCTTGCTTCTTAGATGTCCAAAGAGAAAAAGAGGGAGGTGGTGCAAGAAAGGAAAAGTTTTCGTAAAGTTTCGGGGCGACGGTCATCGGAACAAAGGATGACCATGAAATTAATAATTCAAAAGGAGAAAAAAATGTTTAAGACAATCCAAAGAATGAAGACGAGAGACGAAAAAGGTTTCACCCTGATTGAACTTTTGATCGTTGTGGCGATCATCGGTATTCTTGCAGCCATCGCGATCCCCGGTTATATCGGCATGCAGGAAAGAGGCAGAAAAGGCGCAGTAACAAGGGCGGCTGAAGCGTCAGCACCGGAAATTGCAGCATGGATGAACTCGGCAAAGAAGGCAGGAGGAGCTCAGGGACCCTTGGTAGAAGTTGACACAGACGGTAATGGGGTAGTAGATCCCGCTGTTGACAAGAGCAATACCACCCTTGCAGCTGATGGTCCTGTTACCACATGGGTACTTATTCATGCTCCTCCTGGTGGCGCTCTGGCGCAGAGCTCTCCTTGGGCAGGTGGAACTGCGCTCTATGTTGCTGGTGTGGGTGCCAATATGGCCGCCTGTGAAGCCGCTGCTACCGCGGGACAGATCACCCTCTGCCCCAATCCAGCCGATGATGGGACTATAGCTAACGTTTTTATGGTTGCCATGGATAATGCTGCTACGCCTGTGAAAATATGGTCGAAAACCGTAAGCGCAGATTAACCTTCTTGCGCATATGTTTAAGAGAAAGGGGAGATAATCCCCTTTCTCTTTTTATAAGGCCTTGCACTTTCGGCCTGTTATTCACCATTGCTGATTTAAGAAGAAAGAGGTAAAATGGTCACCATGAAAGACACGAGTAAGGGTTTCACTCTTATCGAACTGTTAATAGTCCTCGCCATTATCGGTATACTTGCTATGATTGCAATTCCTGCTTATGTCGGCCAACAGAAAAGTGCAGCGAGGACCGAGGCATACAGTAACCTTCAAAATTTAAGACTTCTCGAAGAGCAGTTCTTTGCGGAAAATGGCATATATGCAGCAACTGCAGGGGTTGCCGGGGCTAGCCAGCCTGGCAATATAGTTCTCATTCAGGCAGCAGGCATTCTCCCTGGTTTCAAACCCGGAACCGGGACTAACCTCAATTTCAGTTATCGGATAGTGCAGAATCAGCAGATAACCGTTGCTAATCCTCTTGCCTATGGAGCGCTAACTCCATGTTTTTCTGCGATTGCCACAGGCAACACAGGCAGCCGGGTAAACGGCGATGTTTTTGCGATTGACTGCAATAACAATAAAAACTTCTAACATTTCGTAGTCAACCTGCCACCGATCTTGTCGGTGGCAGGTTGACTTACAGTTTTTTCGTTACCGGGGGAAGCTTTTCGTGATATTTCCAAACCCGTCAACAACCGGTAATTTCGTCAACTCATAATTTTTTCTTGACAACTTGTTCGTATTTTCTGTATCTTTTTAGTTCGAATATGTAAATTTAGCAGCTAGAAGGGGGGTAGAGAATTGAATGCGTTAGGAACTCATCTATTGATAGATTTGCGGGAGTGCAATCCCGAAATTCTTAAGAGCCTCGACAAGGTTAGAAATGCATTGGTCTCGGCAGCAAAAGAGGCCAAGGCAACAATAGTAGATATTTCCTTCCATGAGTTTAATCCCTTTGGCATCAGTGGCGTCGTAGTTATCGCTGAATCACATCTCACAATCCATACATGGCCCGAGTATAATTACGCAGCCGTTGATATCTTTACTTGCGGTGAAGTGATAAAACCGGAAGTGGCAGCCTCCTATCTCATAAAACAGTTCGAATGTAAAAGTCCGTCTATCGTAGAGATGAAGCGAGGGATTCTTTCACACGAAAATAAGAAGTTACCTCATAAAGTCTCTTCGGGCGATCCCTCTGATATGCAGTTTTATCAGACAATAAACAGTTAGACCTGACAAGACCTGTATCAATTTGATCGGTCGGTAAGGGCCGCAATCCCTGGAAGTTCTTTTCCCTCAAGAAGCTGGAGAGAGGCCCCTCCCCCGGTCGATATGAATGATATTGAATCGGATACCCCTGCCTTGTGCACGGCAAGGTCAGTGTCGCCGCCGCCGACAATGGTGAGGGCATATGCATCCGATACCGCACGGGCGATGTCGAAGGTCCCCCTCGAAAATATGTCTATCTCGAACATGCCCATCGGTCCATTCCACAATATTGTCTTCGCATCCTGCAACGCAACGGTAAAAAGCTTGACGGAGGCAGGTCCGATATCAAGGGCCTTCCATCCCTTTGGGATCTCGAGAGTCGGCACAATCTTGATGACCGCGCCGGGTTCCGTGTTCTGGGCGATCACACAATCTACAGGCAGATAAAACTTTATGCCGTTTTCTATCAACTTCTTCCTTATCCTCTCCGCCGTCTCCAGCATACCGTCTTCAACGAGAGAGTCGCCGATCTCGTTACCCATGGCCTTTATAAAAGTAAAGGCCACACCGCCTCCCACTAAAACTTTGTCGACGTGGCCGACGAGATGTTCAAGAACGCCGATCTTTCCGGAAACCTTTGCACCTCCGAGGATGGCAATAAAAGGCTTGACAGGATTATCTATCGCCCCTTTCAGGTATTCTATTTCTTTCTTCAGAAGAAGCCCCGCCGCAGAAGGAAGAAATTTGGTTATACCGACAGTAGATGCATGGGCCCTGTGCGCAGCCCCAAAGGCGTCATTCACGTAGACATCCGCCAGTTTCGCCAAAGCACGTGCAAACTCCTCATCGTTTTTCTCTTCTCCCGGATAGTATCTTAAATTTTCGAGAAGAACTACATCTCCATCCTTCATCTTTGAGACGAGGTTTTCCACCTGGCTTCCGACGCAATCAGGCGCAAAGCTTACCTCTTTATTGAGAAGCCTCTGAAGTCTTTTCGCGACGGGGGCAAGGCTGTATTTCGGGTCTACCTTTCCCTTCGGCCTTCCGAGATGTGACGAGAGTATGACTTTTGCTCCTTCATCGATGGCATAGTTAATTGTGGGAAGGGTCGATCGTATCCTTCTGTCATCGGTGATCATCAGATTGTCGTCGAGAGGGACATTAAAATCCGCTCTGATAAAAACCCTTTTCCCTTTGATCTCAAGGTCCTCTATGGTGAGCTTATTAAATACATCTTTAATCGGCATAGGGTCTATGTCCTTCTTTTTCATCGCTACATCCTCTTCAAGATGTAAATGATAAGGTCCCTGAGACGTGAGCTGTAGCCCCATTCGTTATCGTACCACGCTAAAATCTTCACCATTCTTCCATCGAGAACCATGGTCGATAATGCATCCACCACAGACGAATGCGGATTTCCATTGCAGTCACTCGATACCAAAGGTTCTTCCGAATACTGAAGGATCCCCTTCATAGGGCCTTCGGCAGCCCTCTTCAAGGCGGCATTAATCTCTTCTGCAGTAACATCTTTTGCCAGTTCGGCAACAAGGTCCACTACAGATACATTCGGAGTCGGTACCCTGATAGCCATTCCATTCAGTTTTCCTTTCAGTTCCGGCAGTACTATGCCGACGGCTTTCGCAGCACCCGTTGTCGTAGGAATCATATTTAAGGCCGCCGCCCGTGCCCTTCTCAGGTCCTTGTGAGGCAGGTCGAGTATCCGCTGGTCATTTGTATAGGAGTGTATTGTTGTCATCAGTCCCTTGATTATGCCGAATTCATTATGAAGGACCTTTGCAACAGGCGCGAGACAGTTGGTTGTGCACGATGCATTCGAAAGGATCTTGTGTTTGACGGGGTCTAGTGTTTCCTCATTCACACCCATGCATATCGTTGCGTCGGGGTCCTTTGCGGGCGCGGAGATAATGACCCATTTCGCCCCTGCGTCCAAATGTTTTGAGGCAGACAGTCTGTCTACAAACCTCCCTGTAGACTCGATAACAACATCGACCCCGAAGTCTTTCCAGGGGAGTTTTTCCGGATCTGTAATGGCCAAACCCTTTATTTCTTTCCCGTCAACCACTATCGAACCGCTACCTTCTTTAACATCAGCGCCGAATATACCGTGTACAGAATCGTATTTCAGCAAGTGCGCGAGGGTTTTTGCGTCGGTAAGATCGTTGATAGCAACAATCTCAAATTCGTTATAACCACGGCTTGTCCTCAGAAAGTTCCTTCCTATTCTTCCGAAGCCGTTGATGGCAACACGTAATGGCATAAAGTCCTCCTTTTTTCTTTCCATTATACCGAATTTTTTTGAAAATCATAATTTTCTTTTTTATCAAACTGCAGGAGAGGGAAGGGAGATTTTATCAAAATTTATACTATGGAAGTAAGTTTAACCTCAGTCTTACCACTTATTGATAACCAGACCGGTCAGGAGTTTCGGATAAAAATATGTTGATTTCGGCGGCATCCTCACTAAAGAAAGGGCGGCCTTTTCAACATCCTCCACTTTCGTAGGATTGAGGAAAAGAGCTGCACTGAACTCCCCGCTCTTCACCTTATCAAGAGCCCTGGCGATATCCATCTCATATCCTATGTCGGTAGTCTTCAGGATCTTCTTGAGGACGAGCTCATGGAGTATAATTACATCGATCTCCCTGAGTTCGGGAAGGATTTCAGACAGATTGCCTCCTTTGTAGGTCAGAATATGCCACAGACTGCTCCCCCTCCGAAAAAAACCGAAGACACGCTTTTTACCGGACAACATCTCTTTGATATCAACCATACCGTTCACGGACTGGATCTCAAAGAACTCGGAAAGGACTTCGTCCATATCGTCGGGGATTTCCCGTAACAGCCTGTGTGTCGGCAGTATCGTCAACCCTTCGTCCAGCATGTTTGCAAGAAACATAAGGACATGATCGAAAGGCCGGCCGCTTGTCGGGTTCTCTCTTGCCGACATTTCCTTAAAATATTCAAAGGCGGTCTCATACCGGTGATGCCCATCGGCAATAAAGATAGCCTTGTCTTGAAGCTCCTGTTTGATGATCTCGACCTCCTCCGGATCACCGATCCGCCAAAGCCGGTGTACATCTCCCGCAATGTCTGCAGCCTCAATATATGGTTTTGTCATCGACGTCTTTGTAAGAATATTCGATATCCCTTCCTCTGAACTCTTGTAAAGCGAGAATATCGGGCTTGTGTTTGCTTCGCATGCCCTCATGAGATCCAACCTGTCCTGTTTCGGCTTTGAATAAGTGCACTCGTGCGGATATATGGCCCCTTTGCTCAGCTCTTCGAGTTTTACAAGGCCGAGAAATCCGAGGAGACGCTTTTCTGCACCATTTATCGAATAGACCATCTCGTACACATAGAATGAGGGTTTCTCGCCCCGGATGAATATCCCGTCTCTCATCCATTGATCAAGGAATCCTCTGGCCCTTGTATATCTATTTTCATTTTCACTATCGTCGGGTTTTTCTTTGCCGAAGTCTATCCTCACGATGTTGTACGGGCTTTGCATGTATAATGCTTCCCGATATTCGGGGGTAATAACATCGTATGGAGGAGCTATGACATCCTCCATCGAAACCCTGGAAACATTATAGAGAACTCCTCTGAAAGGTATAATCCTGGCCATTATTCCCTAAACTCCGTAGAACCTTTGGAAAAAGATTCGACTATCTTAGCATGGAGAGAATGCGAAATTCAAACACCGCATTACAGCGCCTCTTTAGCCGTCGCCTTTATGACATCCTTTATGTTCTGGTCAAGGAACTCCGGGATATAGGGGATATCCAGATTTAAGAATCCGGATGTTATGACGGATACTGCATCTTCCCTTGATATTCCCCTTGACATTAAATACTCCACCTGTTCTTCCGCTATCGGCCCAATGGAAGCTTCGTGGGAAAGTTCGGCCTTTAATGCACCTTCCGAAACCAACTGCGGTATGGCATAAATCTCAGCTTTGCTAGAAAACAATATCCCCCGGCAGTCAAGATGGGCCAAACAATAGTCCTTCGTCCTCGCGATCAAATCTCCCCTTGAATAGATGACACTTTCATCAGCTGCAATCGTCCTTGCTATGGACTCCCCCCTGGTGTCCTTTCCTTCGAGGATTATCCTCGAACCAAGATCTATGTTCGAATCATTAAGCCCATAGACAACTGTATTAAACTTTGCAGAGGCCCTGTCTCCTTTCAGATATGCCACGGGAAAGGCCTGTATGGATTTGACCGGTTTCAGGAGCACATAATTGCTAATAAAGGCCCCGTCTTCTTCGACAACGGCCCAGGTCCTCGGCCGCACATGAAAATTATCGGCCCAGTTATGGATCATCGTAAAAAAGAGCTTTCCGCCTTTCTTGACATAAAACTCTGAAATCCCGAGATGGATGCCTTCCGCGTCGTTTTTTGCCAGCGTGCATCCGGTTATTACCTGCAGTTCCGCGCCTTCCTCGACAATAATTATGTTGTGCACGTTCTGACTTATATAATTTTCCGCAACCAGCAGACACGATTGCACCGGATATTGCGGTTTTTGATGAGGGAATACCCTTATGAAGTATCCGTGCGTCATGTTCAGGGCCGCCTGTGCAGTATATTTGTCCTGGTCAACGGGGACCGACTTCCAGAAATAGTCCTCCAGCCAGTCATATTTGTTTAACGCGCTGGTGGTACTCATTATTTCGAGCTGGCCCTCGTAAGACTTGCTTAAGCTTTCATAAACAACGGATTCATCAACCTGCATATACGATCCGGCCCTGTACTCTTCCTGTAAGTTGATACCGGTCATGACGGCAGCTTCTCTTGCCTGTTGGGACAAACTCTCGAGACTTTCTATCCTTCCTCTCTCAATGTGCTGAGTATAGAGGGAAAGGTCTATATCGGGTCCGTAGAGCGCCTTTTTGTCCTTCGCTTTTTCAGCCCTCGCCATTACTTCAGTAAGGTATGCATTGCTTATCGACATTCCGCGCACCTCCTGTAGCCATACTTTTTTATCTCCGAGAGGATATCCCGTGGATTTCCCCCGCAGACCAAATTCCCTTCATAGATAATATATCCCTTATCGGCATTGACGAAATCAAGGATGTAGCCGGTATGGGTTATTATGATCGCTCCGCGCTTCGGGTCCTTCACCTTGTCCTTGCCGAGAAGTGAATTTATGGCTTCCCCCACGAGGGCAATGTTTTCGATATCAACCCCTGATTCCGGCTCATCAATGAGGACCAGGTCAGGTCTCTGTACCATGAGTTGAAGGAGCTCGGAACGTTTCATTTCCCCGCCGGAAAATCCGTCGTTCAGCCCCCTGTCCAAATGTTCCGAAAGGTTCAGCCTTTCGATATTCTCTTTGATCCTTTCTCTTGTTACCCCCCCATCGGTGATAATGTCTATGATCTTTCTTAACGTTACACCCTTGACAGTGGGCGGCCTCTGAAAGGAAACCCCGAGACCAAGCCTTGCCCTCTCATGCAAATCTTTATCGGTTATATCCTGTCCTTTAAAATAGATCTTTCCCTGCTCTATTTTGTATCTCGGAAAACCCATGAGAGTCATCATAAAGGTCGTCTTCCCCGCGCCATTCGGTCCGAACAGCATATTAATCTCACCGAATTTCATCGAAAAATTTACACCTTTTAATACCTGTCTGTCGCCGACCGAAACCCATAAGTCCTGCACCTTCAGCATCATTTCCTGCACGGCCAAGCACCTCCTTAATCGAACGTGTATAATTATTTATACTATCTCATGACAAAGTAAACAAAATTCTCCCCACCCTCTGCATCCTTCGACAGGCTCAGGATGACAAATGTCATGGTGAGCTTGTCGAACCATGACGCCCTCCACTGAAGGCTTACCTCTATTTTAGCTGGAGAACCGGCTATTGACAAATTCCCTTGACCTTTAGTATGTTATCCATAAGATATCTTCATTGATTAATCGTATTAACCTCCCTGGATAGGCAAAGTCCTACCGGGTTATATAAAACCACCAGACAAGTAAATCCTAATAGGAGTTTAATAATGGAAAACCCAAAAAAGAGTTTAGTGACTGACAATATATCTATTTCAGAACTCAAAGAAAAGACGATCGATGAACTGATAGATGTCGCGAGAGACCTGAGTGTGGAAGGCGCCAGCGGTATGAGAAAACAGGACCTCATATTCGCGATACTGCAGGCGCAGACGGAAAAAACCGGCTACGTGTTTTCAGAGGGGGTACTCGAAATCCTTCCAGACGGATTCGGCTTTCTGCGATCACCTGATTACAGTTACCTGCCCGGTCCCGACGATATCTATGTATCACCTTCCCAGATACGGAGATTCAATCTGAGGACCGGCGATCTTGTTTCAGGACAGATAAGACCGCCAAAAGAGAGTGAGAGATATTTTGCCCTTCTTAAGGTGGAAGCAATAAATCACGAATCGCCGGAAGACAATATAAGCCGGCCGTTGTTCGATAATCTCATTCCGTACTATCCGACCCAGAAGATAAAGCTCGAATATGACCAGCATGATTATTCAACAAGGGTAATGGATCTGATAAACCCTATAGGCATGGGGCAGAGGGGAATGATCGTTGCTGCACCGAGGACCGGAAAGACGATGCTCCTTCAGTCCATTGCAAAGGCAATCAAGAAAAATCACAGGGATATCCATCTCATAATCCTTCTGATCGATGAAAGGCCGGAAGAAGTGACAGACTGGAAGCGGCAGGTTCCCTTAGCGGAGATAATCAGTTCGACATTTGACGAACCTCCGCAAAGACATTGCCAGGTTTCGGAGATGGTCATGGAGAGGGCCAAACGCCTTGTCGAATGTAAGCGTGACGTTGTCATACTTCTTGACAGCATAACGAGGCTTGCGAGAGCTTACAATGCCGTTATCCCCGCAAGTGGAAAAGTCCTCTCGGGGGGACTCGACTCGAATGCGCTCCAAAAACCGAAGAGATTTTTTGGCACCGCAAGAAATATAGAAGACGGGGGCAGCCTCACCATATTGGCAACTGCTCTTGTAGACACGGGAAGCAGGATGGACGATGTCATTTTCGAAGAGTTCAAAGGTACCGGCAACATGGAACTCCATCTCGACAGGAAACTGGTTGACAAGAGGATATTCCCGACCATCGACATTAATGCCTCGGGCACAAGAAAGGAAGAACTCCTCGTTGATAAAGACGTACTCAATAAGATGTGGATATTGAGAAAGGTCCTCACCCCTCTGAGCACGGTGGAGAGTATGGAATTCCTTCTCGGAAAGCTTACGGGTACGAAGGCCAATAAAGATTTTCTGGAGATGATGAACAAGTAATCTCTTTTAATACTTCCTGTCCCTGCATGAAACATGACCTGAAAGACGATCACTACTGTTTTGTATGCGGAGAAAAGAATCCTTCGGGTCTTCATCTCAAATTCGTCCTTCATGACGGTAAAGTTCAGACCGAGTTCCTCCCGGGAAAAATTTTTCAGGGATATAAAGATATCGTCCACGGAGGCATAATTGCCGCCGTAATTGACGAGGCTATGGTAAAGACGGCTATCATGCAGGGAATGCCGGCCGTAACCGCAGAGATCACCATAAGATTTAAGAATCCTTTGATGGCCGGAGAAAAGGCGCTTGTAGAAGCACAAATAATAAAAAAGAATAGAAAGATTATCGAGACATCCGCGACCATCAGGAAACCTGATAACACACCCATAGCCGAGGGCCACGCCAAACTCCTTAGGCAGGATTAAAAAACCGCCTGTCTTCCCGAAAACTTAAGCTCATACCATTCTTTTGCTATACTTTGATTAGTAGTAATACCCGAACTAAAAAAGGAGCAATCATGGATAAGAAAGAATCATCAAAGGTTACGGGCATATCAGATCTCACCGGAAAGGTTGTCAGAGTGAGGCATGCAAACGAGGCGGACATGGTCTTTATCGAAAAAACAATGAGGAAATACCAATTCAATGCAGAGAACCTGAATCATAACGATTTCGTCGTAGCAACCGAGAATGGCGGGATTGTGGGGTTCGGAAGTCTGAAAAAAGCGGGCGGAATATATGAGGTAGGCTGCATTGTGGTTGTGGAGGGAAAACGAGGACAGGGCATAGGCCGATTAATAGCCAAGCATTTAGTGGATTATGCATCCGTCGAGAGAGTATATGTGACAACGGACCTGGCGGACCACTTTAGAAAGTTAGGATTTGTTGAGATGAAAGACAGACCGAAGGAGTATTTGGAAGCGCTCGATTTGGTCTGCAAAGCGGGTGAAAAAACCAAAAAAGTCCTTATGTCCTATGAGAAAAAAGACAAATAAACTATCTCTATGAGAAATTCCCTTTTCAGCACAATAGTTATATCGGTTTAGTCGGCGCAACAACGATAATATGACGCGTTATCCGAGACAGAGGAAGGCTGACATCCAGTTGTTCATATCTCATATTCCCGAGTGTCTTTAGCTCCTCTTTCACCTTTGGCCCTTTGTTGAGGATGAGTGTTCCATCGGGCTTCAGGATATGGGATGCCTTTTTGATGAATTCTTTAATATCGAATAAGGCTCTTGAAATCGCGATGTCCACAGGCGACGGTAATTCCTGATTTACTCTAATCTCCTCGATGCTCTTTTCCAGGACTTCGATCCTTTCCATGCGGAGTTGTCTTATGATATGCCTGAGAAAGGCGGATTTTTTCTTTGAGGGTTCGATGAGATACATTTCTATTTCAGGGCGGATTATCTTTATCGGAATTCCCGGAAATCCGGCGCCGCTTCCAATATCAGCAACCTTTAGTTCACCATCAGGCATGGCATTTAAATAGAGCAGAGAATCAAGGAAGTGCTTGATAACGATGTCTTCGTCTTTTTTGAGACCGGTGAGATTATATGCCCTGTTCCACTTCCTTAATTCGGCAAGGAAGGTCATGAAAGCATTTAGCAGATCATCACTGGGCGGCAGACCTAATTCTACGAGGCCCTCTTTTAAAAGTCCTATTGTGGATTTGGACAATGCTATAACGCCTCTCCCTTTATCAGCCTTTTATTCCTGATTATTCTTCTCAGAGTTTCGACTGAAGGCACGTTCAGGAGCCTTCCAGACTCGTTTCTGAACAGCCTTCAGGAAAAGCCTGTTTCCTCCACAGGCTGAATATCCTCGCCGTTGATGCGAATGGATGGAGAACCCCTCAGTCCTAAATGACGCGCTTCCCTCTCGTCTATGCGATAGAAATTCACCTCGGCTCTTACTTCTTCCAGGGCCAATGCCCTGGAGATAACCTCCCTGAGATCATTTTCTGCGCCGCATGAAAGCGATAAATAGCAATCAATCTTCATAATGGCTCCTCAAGTGTAAATGCATTGTCATATAGTTTGTCAATAACTATAATTAGGGTGTGTTTTTTACCCGTCTAAAAGAGTTGTTTTATAAGGTTGGTCTCTATGAATTTAAATTATCTTAGACAGCAATGATTAGCTATATTTGGTAATTTTGGTAGATTTCACATCGCACGGGGCAATTACAATAATATGAAGCGCCATACGAAAAACAGGAAGGGCAATGATTCTTGCATCTTTCATTTATCATAAGAAATCCGAATGGAAGCGCTCTATGGATAGAACAAGTATCCCAGGTTTTATTAACCAAACATTGGAAACAATGTGGACATCTTGTCGTCAGGTTCTTAGTTTCTTCACTGACGTGGTAAGCCATAATCTATCTCCCCTTACTAAGTCTTTATAAAAACATATTCTTTTGTCAATAAAAAAATCCCCTGACACAAATAATGGAGGGTACACTCACTATTTTTCGGTATCGAGTAACGAAAGTTATTGATGATCAGAAATATTGTACTTTTTTATAAGAAAGGATTTGAAGACTGGACTCTCAAGACATACTTTGTTGAAAATAAACTCCTATTCTATATCTGTCGTGGTGTTTTTTCGAGTGCCAAATGACGGTACAAGGTCTTGGAGCATCAAAGATACGCGGGAGAGTAACCTTAAGACTTGTCCCCTTTTTATGAAGGGTATCTGTGTAAAAAGAAATACCGTTGTCACTAATGTCACAGGTCATTGCTTCTATTATTGCAGAAGCTTGATCATTAGAAACCAGATATAAGACAGGGAGATTTAGCTGAACCCTATAATGCGCTCTTTTTCCCTTAAGCATTCCGTGCCCATCCTATGTAGCATCTTGTGATTGCGTCAACAACAGGAGAGACAGGAATCCTGTTCTCCCAAGCTTTTCAGGGCAAAGGCATTGATACGGTTGTAGTTACCCATTCATCGGGATTTAAAGAACCGAATACTATCGAGATGCCTTCTGAGATGAGAAGGGCAATCGAGACGAAAGGGGCCAAGGTGTACACAGGTTCCATGCTCACCCATTCCTTGGAAACAGCCTTCTCATCAAAATTTAATGGGTTATATCCAACGTTGATTGTTGCCCAGGCTTTAAGGAGATTTGGAGAAGGAGCAAAGGTCTGTTGCGAAATCGTGATGCCGGCAGTTGATGCCGGCCTCATCCCAGAGGGCGAAGAAGTTCTTTCAGTTGCCGAAACTGCGAGAGGGGCAGATACTGTTTTATTGATAAAATCCGCTGCTTCTAAGAGATTCTTTGATCTTAAGGTTCTTGAAATTCTTGCCAAGCCAAGAGGTTAGGTTGCGAAATAATAATATTTGGCCCGGTAAACTGTATAACTCCTTCTCCCTAACAAATGGGTAACTCCTTCATCGAGCCCTCACACCAGGTAATCATGTTGCGGTGCGACTTTCCCAACCAAAGAAATAGTTTCAGGAAGTAGGGACGGGCGTTTAGTTCTCCCTAAAACGCGCATTCGAGACCACATCATCCGAAAGTTCGAGTTCACATAGAACTCTTCATTTACAGAAGTTTCAAATCCTACCGATTATTTTATGAAAGTGTGATTTTTAAATCATCCCTCTTCTTTCAACATTACAAATGGAAATAACAAAATCGATAATTCTTTCAAAGGATCAAACAGGAAGAGACCATAACCAAGAAGCAATTTTTATTGACAAATAAAGTCCTTTGGGCATATCTTTCATAAAACTTGAGTTTAACAATTTCCCGCTAAAGCATAAATCTCTAAAGTCAGGAGATACAAAAAGGTGGGAGCTTTAAAAAGAGAAGATACCCGAGCTGCTGAAGGAGAAAACTTTGGATAGCGCGGCATTTTTAGTGGGTTGATTTCTCGGGAGAGGCATAATGGTGTAACGGAGCTGGCACAATAGATTCAAATAATTGTTGTAAAAAAGGGGGGGAAATGAGAAGGCAAAGCGCACTAATAGTATTTTTGACTATCTTCGGCTTATTTTTAGGTGCCTTGGTCCCATGCCAGGCAGACCAAGAACCTTGGGTATGTCCCAATGATGACGAGGGTAATGGTATTTATTGGATTTGTAATTACTTTCCTCTTAATCCAAATAATCAATGGCAGTACACGACGGGTGAGTACCATGTCGTAAATGATGTCCATACGTGCTCTTCTGGTTACTCGGGAATATTGTATGCAACTACTACTTATGCATATAGCTCATATATGCATAATGGAGAGGATGGTCTTTTATTCGCAGGGTGTCAGTATAAGAAGGGGGTTTTTGAAGACAGAGGAATAAGTTTTGTATTAATTCCCCCGCATTTAAAAATAGGTGAAACTGTAAGCAATAACTTATCTGACACCACTATATTTAATGTTACACTCATTGGTATAGAAACAATAACTGTTCCTGCAGGTACATTCACCACTTTAGAGATAGAAATGATGGTGCAAGATACTGGTAAATGCTCATACAAGACTACTGTTTGGCTTGCTAAAGGAATTGGCATGGTTAAGATTCACAGGACAGATGCGAATCCGGCAGATTGTACAGGCTGTATTTTTGTTTGCGCTGGTGATGATCTTGTTAAACTTAATACTCCCGCCGAACTTATTTCTTTTGATTTAAATCAGGGAAAACCTAAAATATCCGTCAGCCCCATGTCAGTCAATTTAGGTTCTGTAAAGGCTGGAAGTACATCAAATCCCAAGACAGTGACTGTCAAAAATACAGGCAAAGGGGATCTAATCATAAATTCGATAACTATTTCAGGTACAAATCAGTCGGAGTTCATTGAATCGAGTAACTGCTCAGTAGTACCTGCGAAGAGTTCATGCCCGATCACTGTGACATTGACACCTATGCCTCCGTTTGTTAAGAAGACTGCCATTATGAGTATTTCATCCAATGATCCTAAGAAACCAACCATTAATGTAAAACTCTTAGGGCAGGCTCCTCCTCCGAAGATAACCGTTTCTCCCAAGTCAGTTAACTTTGGTTCTGTGCCAGTGGGCACTACATCTGCTCCTAAAATAGTGACGATTAAAAATACTGGCATATCAGACCTTACAGTAAATCGATAGCATTTGAAGGTACAAATGCAGTTGAGTTTAGTCAGACAAATAACTGCACAATAGTAGCAAAAGGTAGTTCTTGTGCTATTAGTGTCTCATTCAGTCCCATATCAACGGGCAGTGAGACTGCAATGATGAGTATTTCTTCTAATGATCCTAAAAAACCAATTGTCAATGTGAAACTTGGCGGGAAGGCCAGTGTAGGTAGTAATGCAATAGTTAATTACTTTCCACTTGAGGTAGGCAATAAATGGATATATTCAAGTTTTGTCCAAGGGGCTTACAGAAATGATGAGATTATAGGAACCGAGATTATCAACGGAAGTACAACCTATATTAAAGAAAGAATTGAACCAGCCCCAGATAACTATGATGAAAAACGATGGTTAGCTTATGATAGTTCCTCAGTACTTATATTTAGAATTTGGAGCAATCAAGGAGCAAATCCAGCAATTGATTTCTCACCCCCTGGTATTGAATATAAGCTGAGTCCACAAGTCGGAGACGAGTGGTCTTTCGGGATTCTCAATCTTGGTGCAGAGAATAGCGAGGTGTTGTCTGTTAATGATACTGTTACAATTCCATCAGGAACATTTACTAATTGTATAAGGATTATGGAAACAGAAACTCCCTCAGGTAAGATTCATCTTAAGCATTATGCTCCAGGAGTTGGAATGATAAGAAATGAGCAGCCAGGCAAGTGGGTTGAGGAACTTGTTTACGCTAAAATAGGCCCCAAAACTTATGGTGTAGCTCCGTAAAACCAGCCAGAAAGGCTATTTTATATCAAGGGGACGCCCGGAACGGCAGCTAACAACATGCTTGCAAAGCCCTGACGCGAAGTTGATGAAGGACTGAACGGACCTCATCGTTTTCCCTTGTTGATTACTTGTGGCTGTTATGTGTAGCTCCACATAACAGCCATTATGTGGAGTTCCCCGTTATGTGGAGTACTCGCTCTAAATCCTTACTGCATAAGTATTCGGGGAAAATTTATTCCACATAATAAGGCGGCCACTAGATGAATTCCTTATTGAAATGTCTAAATTCGGGAGTAGATAGCAAAGGTATTTGTTCTCAAAAGCATAAGGAATGAAATCGTAAAAGCCTTATCAATCCAGGCTTCACACGGGGACTCTGATTCTTCAAGGGATTCATCGGTGCTCTGCCAAAAATACCAGTTCCATTGAACCTGAGGCGATGGAAGTTCCTCATTATGTGGAGTAGATTGAGCGAGAACTGTTGTGATTCATATGGTTGCAACGTTTACTTCACATAACGGGGAACTCCACATAATGGCTGTAACAAATGCTCTGCGATATTACACGATTCGCGCAGAATACGCTTCGTAGTCAATAGAGGTCAGTACTATCTTAGAAGTCCAGTTCTATGTGGACTATTCCTTGGGAAGCCCGTCCAGGCGCTTTGAGATGAAGGAAGTCATAATGCGCATTTCTGATAGAAGGTATTGGCATGTTGTGGAACTGTAGTAAAATTGTAGTAGTCTTATGCGTTTTATACGGATTTGCAAGAAATATCCGGAATATATAGAATTGCAAAGTCTGTTGATAATTCAATCGGTTACACCTAAACCGTTGCCGGTGGCCACTTTATTGCAATTTATTCTGAAATCTGATATTCTGAAATCAGAATATCGCAACCCGGAGGGAGGTACAGTATGGAAACAGCTAAATGTTAATCGGCGTGCAAAATTGACCCACCATCGGCGTCCAATTTTGACCCACCTCAGGCGATCATTTTTTGTTAGAGTTTCTAGTCTTGATTCTCCAGCTATCGTTACCTGTTTCGATGATATCACAATGATGGGTGACTCTGTCCAGAAGAGCAGTAGTCATCTTGTTATCGCCAAAGACCTGAGGCCATTCTCCGAAGGTCAGATTGGTAGTTATGAGCAGAGAGGTTCTCTCATAGAGCTTTGATATAAGATGAAACAGGAGTTGTCCGCCGTTTTTTGAAAAGGGCAGATATCCCAGTTCATCGAGCACGACAACGTGAAGTCGCGTAAGGCTTTCCGCCAGCTTACCGCCGCGTCCGGCTAGTTTTTCCTGTTCGAGCTGGTTGACCAGGTCTACAACGTTGAAGAAACGACCCCTGCTACCGTTTTTGATTGCCTGCCGAGCTATGGCTATTGCCAGATGAGACTTGCCGGTGCCGGTGCCGCCAACGAAGATGACATTGCTGTTTGCAGACATGAAGCTGCCCTGATACAGAGAGCGCACCAGGGTCTCATTGACCGGCGATGAGCTAAATTCAAAACGGTCAAGGTCCTTGTCTACGGGGAATCTTGCCTGTCCAAGACGGTAGCGGATACTTCTTGCAGTCCGCTCCCCCAGTTCAGCTTCCAGGAGATCCAGCAATATCTTCTCCGGCGTGCGACGCTGTTTTATCCCCGCTGCCATTACTTCGTCAAAGACACTCTTCATCCCATGCAGCTTCAACCTCTCCATCGCCTCCATAAGCTTATTCCGCAACATGGACACCTCCCGTAAGAAGATCGTCATAGCGGCTGCAGTTGGCAAGCGGCAGGTCTTTAAGCTCAGGCAGATGAAGCGGTACCTCGTAGTCGGATACTTCAGGATCATCATGCGTGCGGGACAGGGTATTGAGTATCACATCCCTGCTGGCCACGCCGGCAGCAAGTGCTTCGGAACAAGCGGTAACCACAGCATCCAGCCCATAAACGGATACGGCGCTAAGGATGCCTATGAACTGTCGATCGCCATCCGGACTCTTGCTGAGTATTTGCCGTATCTCTGTAAGTGGTTCGGGTAATGCCCATTCTTTAAAGGGAGCCCCGTTACGCAGGGCTCCGGGTTTGTGCTTCAATATCTCAATGTAGTGCCAGGCATCGTAGATTATCTTGTCCCGGCCAAACTGCCGCCGGTGCTCTCCTATTACGTTACCGTCTTGGGTGATGACGATCCGATCAGCATATGCGCGTATCATGACAGTACTTCCCACAGCTGAAGCATGGACACTGTAGCGATTACGGTCATATGAGACCAGTGCTGTGGTCGATACCCGGGCCGGGGTCTCTTTATACCCGTCAAACTGAGAACTTACTATTATCAACTGTTGCTTCTCCTGCTCAAAATACTCGGCAACGGTGCCATCCTTGAACTCGGGATGTTTGTGGCCAGCAGCAATGGTTCGACAGCGATCCTGCAGCCATTGATTCAATTCGTTCATGTCGACAAACTTCAAGCGGGGAACGAAGAGGCGATTACGCAGGAACTTTACCTGGCTTTCTACCTGTCCTTTCTCCCATCCCGCTGCCGGGGTACAGGCCACAGGCTCAAACAGATAGTGGGATGCCAGATTTTGAAACCGACGGTTGAAGGTCCGGTCCTTGCCCATCAGAACCTTGGTCACGACCGTCTTGAGGTTGTCATATATGCCCTTCCGGCAACTGCCCCCAAAGAACTCGAAGGCCCGGACATGCGCATCAAGAACCATCTCAAGACTCTCCCGGGCATAGGCAACACAAAGCAGCATCCGGCTGTAGCAGAGTCGGAAGTGCGCTACCTTCACGGTGACAACAACACCCCCAAGTTCAACCTGTTCATAGCTCCAGTCAAACTGGAACGCTTCCCCAGGGTCAAAGCTCTGCGGTATGTACGCTGTGACCTTTCTGCCTTCCTCGCCTTTACGCCACTTCTGGACATACCGCCGGACACTATCATATCCTCCTTCAAAGCCCTGACGTTGCAACTCCTCAAATAACACAATGGCTGACGAGGGGATTTTGTGCCGTCAACGGCAAGATACTCAGACAACAACTCCTGATATGGGGCAAGCTTCGGAAGGGGCTGCGCCTTACGATCGTATGTAAACTCGGTGACATCTCTCCGGATCACCTTCTTTACTGTATTGCGGGACAGTTTCAACTCACGGGCTATCTGCCGGATGGACTTCTTGTCCCTATGGTAGGCACATCGAATCTTACGGATTGTTTCCACTATCAGCATCTCCTTTCGTCTGCTCCTCTCTGGTCTTTCCAGAGAGAATGCAGGATCTGCTGAGGTGGGTCAATTTTCGACGCCGATTACCCCCTAAAGTGGGTCATTTTTGCACGCCGATTAACAAGCTAAAGCAGTAATTGCAGAGATAAAGGCCCGCGGGCAGCTCACAATCCCGAAAAAAATACGGGAAATGAGCCACATCGAAGAAGGTAATGTTGTCTCTATCTTGCCGGTCGGTGATTCGCTGATTATTACCCCAAAGACTTTAGAGCTTGACGAGGCACGGAGACAGTTGAGGAAGCTGGTCAAGGCATCCGGCCTCACAATAGAAGAACTTATTGAGGGGATCAAAGAGGAAAGGGCCAATCTATTTAAAGAGACCTATGGCGCAAAAAAGAAGGTGTAAGGTATTTCTCGATTCCAATGTGCTCCTTTCCGGGCTCTTCTCAGACAAGGGGGCTCCGCGAATTATTCTCGATCTTCTGACACTTAATTTGCCAATGCTTACAGGGTCGACGGGACGCTATAACCTTCTTGAGGTAGAGAGAAACCTGAAGAAAAAAATGCCGGAGGCCATTCCGCTGTATCACAAGTATTTACCTAAGCTTGGCCTCGAAATTGTCGCGCTGCCTTCGCGGGAAACAGTAAAAAGCATGGCAGGGGTAATTGCTGAAAAGGATATCCCGGTTCTCGCTTCGGCGCTTACATGCAATGCAGATTATCTCATAACCGGTGATAAGAAGGACTTTGACAGATTGAAAAGCACTAAAAAGCACAGCCTCACGATAGTAAGCCCCGCAGATTTTATTGAAATAGTATTTCCAGAGATAATAAAAGATGCGTAGAGAGCCACCACAGAATTTAGAATTCCAAACCTTTTAGCGTATATTTCCGTTAAGATGTTGGCAGGGGAGGAAGGATAAATCCATAGCGAGCTTTTTTCTAAATAAAATGGCTAATGCCGGAGCTTAGCGTGATATATTTTCCGTTTCGTGTCCGACCCTATAATGAGAATGTATTAATGCCTCTCTCATAATATATATACATACTGCATAGAGAAGGACAAAATAGCTGGAATTTGGGTTATAAAACCTGTCCGAAAAGGAAATCCTTTTGGACAGCATTTTCAGGGGTATCCAAAATGGCTTAAAATCAGCGTTTTCAGACTGAAAATAAGATACCCTTTTTGGACAAGAGTATAAGACAAGATGAGCCAGTCAATTATCTCAAAAGTCTGTTCTGAAGGAGATCGGGTAAATCTCTTCTGCCGTCAAGGATACAGTGAACATAAACAATAGATTTCATGACCTGATAAATAATCCGATAGGGCTTAAAAAATACCTCTCGGAATTCCAGTACTCCGATTCGCTCCAGCTCAGGTGGATAATTGCCCCGGAACGGAAGTGTTTCGAGCGTAACAATGGTTTTCCCAATGTTGTCGATCAGGCGGTCTGCTTTTTCAATAGAATCGTTCCTGGCTACATAGCGATATATTTCCCACAGGTCGTTCTCAGCATCAATGATGATTTCAATAGTGTATTTCACCTTTGCTGAGCTTCCTTTGCTTTTGCCCTAATATCGCGAAATACATCCTTTGCAGGTCTCGTATTACCTGCTTCAAGACTTTTCCTGCTCTGGGCAAGTATCTTTAGCATGGCAAGACTCTCCTGCACCTTTTCGTATTCACGGATATCCTGAAGAATTGCCTTTGCTTCTCCATTAAGGGTAATGACAACAGTACTATTTTTCTCACTTAAATCACGGATGATTTCAGAAGCATGAGATTTGATATAACTTATTGGTTTTACATCTTCACTGAGTTTCATTGGATCACCTCCTTGAATGTAGATTTAATATAGTCTAAATAATAGTCTACCAATTTTGCAAGAGGAAAGGTTAAATTGCTATTGTTACCTTCATATAACAAAAAACGATCTGCAGTTTCGGTAAGAGGTGTGAACTCCTTCATCAAATTTGCGCAAAAGCTGATTCCGTCAAAGTGCGAATTTTTCCTCCGAAGAAAAAGGTGCGTGAAGTTGCAGGGGTTGTTTGCTTCTCCCTAAAAGTCGCGCCGGATGCCTTCTATCAATAATGCAGACTTCAACGCAAAGAAACGCTCATTGTGGTAACTAGTTTCTGTTGCGAAAAGATTTGATAAAAAAAAAGCCTGAACCTTTATAATTGGTAACCGAAAAACACCAAGAAGAAAGGAGCAGGCTTTGCGAAATAAAACATTGGATCAAGAATACCTGGATTTCAGCATGAAGTCAACCTTAAAGGTAGTGCAGGAGTATCGGGCGAAATACGAAGGCATAGCGCGGATAATGGAGATGAACCCGAAGATATTAGACTTAGCGCATAGCGATTTCAACCGCACTCTATCACAATCCGAGTATGGCAGAGGGGGCTACACATCGGAACAAATCCTTCGTTCGATACTGGTAATGTTTATAGAGGAAGAGAGCTACCGGGATGCGGTTATTTTGGTGGAGAACAGCGAATTTTTCCGGAATTTTATCAAACTCGGCAACAAGGTAATGATGGACTACACATTTCTTTGCAAAGCATTTAACGCATTGTCTGAGGAGACCTGGAAAGAAATAAACGAAGCGCTGAGCGGATATGCGAAGGACAATGAGAAGATCACGGCTGAAAAGCTGCGTTTAGACACAACAGCATATGAGACAAACATACATTATCCTACGGATTCATCCCTGCTATGGGACGGCTTCAGGACATTGGCGCGTCTGATGAAAGACGCCGGGGATGAGATGGGCCGGATGGGAATAAGGCACAGGTTTCATACGAAAAAAGTAAGGAAGCTATTTCTTTACATAAGCCGTAACAGCTGCAGGAAGGACAAAAAGGTTCAACAGAAGATACAGAGCATTTACAGAACGCTGATTGAACGGACAAAGTGGATTGTCTCGGTGGGCAGTGTAGCTGAAAAAATGCTGTCAAAGTTGGGTGATCTAAAAGCAATGGCAGTGGCGGCAGAGCTTAAGCATTATTTGCCGATAACAGAGAAGATAATAGGACAGGCCAAGCGTCGTGTAATCAAGGGAGAGCAAGTGCCGTCGGCGGAGAAAGTATACAGTCTGTTTGAAGAGCATACGGAACTGATCAAACGAGGGAAGGCGGGGAAGCCGATTGAATTTGGACATAAAGTATTATTGGTGGAAACCGGGGAAAAATTTATCATTCACTATGAAGCGATGCCGAAGCAAAGAGCAGATAAGGAACTTATACAAGAGAGTCTGAAAGTACACGATAAGGTATTTGGATGCAGACCTGGCGTATTGGCAGGAGACAAAGGATTTTATGAAAGTCGAGAGCAAATCCTGAGTCTTTCAGAGGAAATTGAAACAGTATCGATATGTAAGAAAGGGAGACGAACAAGGGAGGAAGACCAGAGGGAAAGCACGGAGGAGTTTAAAGCCGGGCAGCGTTTTCGGGCGGGCATAGAAGGGACAATCTCCGTCTTAAAACGGGCATTTAAGCTCAGTAAGTGTCTTTTTAAAGGATTTAAGAATTTTGCCTCCAGTGTAGGGTGTGCAGTCTTCTGCCACAACCTGGTAACGCTGGCGCGATTATAAGGAAGACAAACTCACAATAGGAGGATTTGGGAGGCTCGGTGGAGAGGTGTTTCTAAAATCGGCACAGAAGCACAAATACAGATGAGAATTTATTTATTGGATGTCTCGATGAATCAAATAAGACGCCATGAAAATAATTGGACAAATATATCAACCGGAAAATACCCTTTCCGCAACAGAAACTAGGTATGCGGCCTAATTATGGGGCTTTACTTATGACCCCCTTAGTAAGTTGCGATCGAGGTATGTTTATTTCGGGGTGGATCACGCGAGCCTTGATCTAATGCGGCATTACGAATGGAAATCAATAAGCAATGTCTCTTGAGAAAAATAAAGATACGATAATCTGTTATGATTAGTAACGGAGGAAGAGAGAAAATACTCGCACAGGGAAACTGATAAATAGATTTCGTTTCGCAATGCTCATTTTTTGCAGTATGCACAATTAACAAACAGCGCGAATGCGTATGGAGGTGGATATGAAAGCACTTGTTGAACTGATGGCGAAGTTTCTGGTAGATAAGCCGGAGGAGGTTGCAGTGGTCGAGGTGGACGGAGAAAAAACCGTTATTTTTGAATTGCGTGTTGCTGCAAGCGATATCGGGAAGGTTGTCGGAAAGCAGGGAAATACAGCGCGAGCAATGAGAACCATATTGAGCGCTGCCGGTGCTAAGCTCGACAAGCGTTGTGTTCTTGAAATCTTGGATTAATCCGAACAGCACCCAATAATGAATTTTATGTGCTCAGTCTAAAGAAGTATTTGAAGGCGACCCTCAACGATTCGTATTTCATTTGGATTCTCCTCATATTTTTCGGGGTTACCGCTCAATTCTTCATATTTTTTATTACTCCAATAAAGTCCAAGAATTTTTCGGCCTCGTCCCTTCGAAACTTCTTTCCCGTTTGCGGCGTTTCCGGCGGCAGCTCTCTGTCGAAGACAATAATATCCGCCATCCGGAGTATTTCCCCTGCACCGCTTTTGATTTCACCTTCGGGTCCAAAGACGAATACGACAATGTCGGGTTCTAGAACATCGATGGCGCCGTTGCCTTCAACGACAATACCCTTGAGATGTGAGAGCATTTCCACAGCCGTCGGAAGAATCTCCGGCAGCTCATAGAAGGGTGATCGGACCCAGAGCGCCTTCTCGGCGCCTGAATCCAAAAATCTCTTTGTATCCTTGTCTTTCTCCGAGAGGACGTTGACGTCGTCCGTTATGGAACCGTAAAGAGAAGTCTTTGTGTATTTTATTGCGCCCCAGCCGGGAAATCTTTGAAGAACCTTACAGGCGATAGTAGTTTTCCCCACACCGCTGTGGCCGCCTCCGATGCCTATAATAATAGGTCTCATCCTAATGTGAAAGTGAAAGGGTAACCGCAAACTTCAGTTTGTGTTTTTTTGAAGGTTATCATCGAATTGCAATCTTGTTTCAAAACGCAGGTTACCCCGAAAGCATTCGGGGCTGCGGCTACAAAATTCAAAGAACTTCAACAAAAAATCCTTAAGCAAACCCTCCGCCGACAACTTCCTCTTCCTGTGACTTTTCGACCTCCTTATAGCCGCATTCCTTTTTGTGGCAGAACACTGTTACATTCCCTGCCTTGTCTCTCTTCTCAAGGAGAAAATCCGCGCCACAACCGGGACATTGCCTGGGTACGGGTCTGTACCACGAAGCAAATTTGCACTGAGGATAGTTGCTGCAGCTCCAGAACTGTTTTCCCCTCTTTGAGCGTCTTTCCACAATATCTCCCCCGTCCTGGGGACATTTGATTCCCGTTGCCAGAGGTCTTGTGTTCTTGCATTCGGGATATCTTGAGCAAGCAAGAAATTTTCCATACCGCCCTGATTTTATTACCATGGGCGAGCCGCACTTCTCACATATCTCACTCGTCTCTTGTGGGGATTGTCCTGCTGTTGCGTTTTGCTCTGCGCCTTCTGTCTGAAGGGGTTTTGTATTCTTGCACTTCGGGAACCCTGTACATGCGAGAAACCTCCCGTGCCTGCCCCAGCGGATGACCATGGGAAGGCCGCACTTTTCACACAAGGTTTCGGTCGGTATGTCCTCCGGTTTTACCTTGCCCGTAGCCTTAAGGGCCTCTGCGAGGTCCCTGTTGAAAGGCTTATAAAAATCCTTAACAACGGTTACCCATTTCATCTTCCCGTCTTCGATGCGGTCAAGCTCGTCTTCCATTTTTGCTGTAAAGCTCACATCTATGAGCTCGGGAAATTTTTCGACAAGATAGTCATTCACGACGACGCCGAGCTCAGTGGGAGCGAATCTGTTATCAGTCTTATGCACATACTTCCTGTCCTGAACGGTAGAAAGAATCGTTGCGTAGGTACTCGGCCTGCCGATGCCCTTTTCTTCAAGGGCCTTCACAAGGGTCGCTTCCGTATACCTCGGGGGGGGTTGTGTGAAATGCTGTTTCGGCAGCAGACCGTGAAGCTTTAACGATTCCCCTTCCTTTAAAGCGGGCAATGTCAATCCGTTCTCCTCTTCGGTCTCATCCTTCCCCTCCGTATACAATGCCATGAAGCCGTCAAAACGCACTACCGTTCCTGATGCGCGAAGCTCGTAAAGGGTAAGGGATAAACTGCGAAGTGGTTCCGGGTGTTCATTTCCTTTCACGCCTGACGCTTCACGATTTACGATAATAAACGTTGTCTGGTCCAACTGTGCGGGAGACATCTGGCTCGAAATGAAACGGTTCCATATGAGAGAATAAAGTGCATACTGGTCTTTTGAGAGAAACTGTTTGATACTCGCCGGTTTCTTGTCAGAGTACGTCGGCCTGATCGCCTCGTGTGCCTCCTGTGCCGCTGCTTTGCTTTTGTACACGGGAGGTTTTTCGGGAACATAATCTTTGCCGTACGTCCTTTCGATTAATTCTCTTGCCCACTCCTGCGCCTCGGGAGCAAGCCTGTGAGAGTCTGTTCTCATATACGTAATAAGTCCGACGGCGCCTTCCTCACCGAGTTCTATGCCTTCATAGAGCTGCTGTGCTACCATCATCGCCTTTTTTGCGGAGAACCTCAACTTTCTTATCGCTTCCTGCTGCAATGTGCTCGTAATGAACGGAGGATAGGGCATACGTTTTCTTTGCTTGCGCTCTATCCTGCTCAGTACAAATTCCTTATCTTTCAGGTCGGCAACTGTGGTATTCGCAACTTCCTCGTTCGGTATAAGGAATTTGTCATTCACCGGCCCATTGGCCGAAGGGTTGATTGCCGCGGATTGTTGATTCATTTTAGAGAGCCTTGCCCAGAAACTGGGAGGGCTGGAACCCTCAAACTCCGCATTTATGCTCCAGTATTCTTCAGATTTGAACGCTTCGATCTCACGTTCTCTGTCAACGACTAACCTTACGGCGACAGACTGCACCCTTCCCGCACTGAGACCTCTGCGTACTTTTCTCCAGAGAAGGGGACTGAGTCCGTAGCCGACGAGCCTGTCAAGAACCCTTCTTGCCTGTTGGGCCTCGACTTTGTCCGTATCGATTTTCTTTGGATTTTTTACGGCTTCCCGTACGGCCCTCTCCGTTATCTCATTAAAAATGATCCGGTATATCTTCCCGTTTAACGAAGAGAACTTTTTGTCCAGGATTTCGGATGCGATATGCCATGCAATCGCCTCACCCTCCCTATCCGGGTCAGGGGCAAGAAAAACCATATCAGCTTCTTTGGAAGCCTTCTTAAGCTCTCTGATAATCTTTTCCTTTCCCGGTATTACGACATAATGGGGCTCGAAATTTTTCTCAACATCAACGCCGAGCTCCTTTGCGGGAAGGTCTTTCACGTGGCCGACAGACGCCTTAACGGTAAAATCCTTACCAAGTATCTTATTAATGGTTTTCGCCTTTGCAGGTGATTCGACAATTACTAATGAACTCATGCCAGATAAAACCTCTTTCCTGTAATTTGTTTAACAGCACCCTTCAGCTCTAATCCGAGCAGGATTCCGAGTGCCTTTGAAGCCGGTAGCCCGCTCTCCCTGAAGATAACATCTATCTGTTTCGGCTCTCCGGAAAGCAGATTGCAAATTCCCTTTTCTTCGTCTGTAATCTCTATTTTAATCTTATCCCTCGCCCGGATAAACCCTTTCAAGACAGGAGCGAGTTCCTCGACAATATCTTCCGCTCTCCTCGTAAGTACCGCCCCTTTCTTAATGAGTTCGTTTGTCCCTTCAGAATTAGATGACGTTATATTGCCCGGCACTGCAAAGACTTCTCTTCCTTGCTCAAGTGCATACCGGGCGGTTATCAGGGCACCGCTGCCGGCGGTGGCTTCTATTACAAGCACACCCAAAGAAAGCCCGCTTATCAGCCTGTTTCTTCTCGGGAAATTTTCTTTGTCGGGCGGCGTACCGGGAGGAAACTCGCTGACAACACCTCCGGAGTCTGCAATTTTGTCCATTAACGTCTTGTTTTCCGGAGGATAAGGCACATCGGGCCCTGAACCCAATACCGCGATCGTTCTCCCGCCGGCCTTCAGCGCTCCCTTGTGACAAATGGAATCAACGCCTCTTGCCATACCGCTCACAACGGTAAACCCCATAAAGGCAAGGTTTTCTGAAATGTCTTCCGCAGCCGACGCCCCATAGTGTGTTAATTTGCGGGACCCCGACAATCGCGATGGCAAATCGGTCCTGAGGCTGGATCTCTCCCTTAGTATAAAGAATGACGGGTGCATCCCCTATTTCCTTGAGCATCTCCGGATATGACGGTTCTCCGATAAGAACGGCCTTAATCCCCCTTTTTCCCATGACCTGGATCTTTTCTTCGACTTCTTTCCAAGATGAAAATGCTTTAATATTTATTGCCCTCTGCAGGCCGATTCCTTCCACGGCAGTCAGGGCATCAAAGCCCGCATCGAAGATATTTTTAGGCTTTCCAAATACCGTGAGCAACTTCCTGGCCCCCACGGGACCGATATCGGGCACCATGGATAACGCAATCCAGTATGTAAGATCTTCCATAGATTTACTAAATTAAAGACACCGCAGGTCCTGTGTTGTCATGGATAGTTACCTTTGGCCCTGGTTTTTCAATTTCCCCAATTTCAACCTCAGCGCGCTGATCTTGATAAAACCTTCCGCATCCTTCTGATTATATAGATCCTCTTTCTCGAACGTCGCAAGTTCGGGGTTATACAGGGAACGGGGAGATTTTCTGCCGGCTACAAAACAGTTCCCTTATAAAGCTTCAACCTGACCGTTCCCTTCACGTCTTTCTGTATTTCGTCCATAAGACTCTGTATGGCAAGCCGCTCGGGAGAAAACCAGTAGCCGTAATAGATAAGTTCCGCATAGCGAGTTATAAGGGAGTCCCTGAAATGCATTACCTCCCTGTCAAGGACGAGTGATTCCACCGCCCTGTGGGCTGCATGGAGCACCGTCCCCCCGGGTGTTTCATAAACGCCCCTCGACTTAATTCCAACGTACCTGTTCTCTACCATATCCACCCTCCCGATGCCGTTTTCACCTGCGATAGCATTCAATTTTCCCAGAAGCTTTGCAGGTGACATGCGCTTATTATCGATTGCAACAGGATTACCTTTGTCATAGGAGATTTCCATGTACACCGGTTTATCGGGAGCCTTCTCGGGGGGCGTAATCATCGTATACATGTCAGACGGCGGCTCCTGCCATGGGTCTTCAAGTATCCCTCCTTCGTAGCTTATGTGAAAAAGGTTCCTGTCGATGCTGTACGGCTTTTCTTTCGTCGCCGTAACAGGGATACCGTGTCTCCTCGCATATTCGATCAAAGACCCTCTCGAATCAAAGGGCCACTCCCTCCATGGAGCTATGACCTTCATATCAGGCTTAAGCGCGTAATAGGTGAGTTCAAACCTCACCTGGTCGTTCCCCTTTCCGGTGGCGCCATGGGCGACGGCTTCAGCCCCTTCTTTCGCAGCAATCTCTATCTGCTTCTTTGCGATCAGCGGTCTGGCGATCGACGTCCCCAGCAGATATGCCCCTTCATAAACCGCATTCGCCCTGAGCATCGGGAAAATATATTCTCTGACAAATTCCTCTCTCAGATCTTCGACGTAAACCTTTGATGCGCCGGTCTTTAATGCCTTCTTCTTTACCGCTTCCAGATCTTCACCCTGGCCGAGGTCCGCACAGAACGCGATTATCTTTAGCATTGTAGGTTTCCTTCAGCCATTTTATGGCAACAGAGGTATCGAGCCCTCCGGAGTATGCAAGGACAATCTTTTTCAATATACACCATCCTCCAATATATCTTTTTGTCTCAGAAAAAAAGAACGCTCTCTAAAATTATAACCTTAGCATAAATGAGAAAAAAATGTAAAACCGGCAATGACAACCGGGAATTATTCATTGACTTATGAAAGCCTGTAACGATTACAATTGTTATTGAGACTCAATCTCAATTACATGGAAAAGAAAATCTTCAACAAATTCCTGAAAGAAAGAGGACGGCGGTTTACAAAAGAGCGGTCCGCCATCCTCCAGAAGACCTTATCTCTGCAACGGGCATTTCGATCCCGAGACCCTCTATCTGCAGATAAAGGAGACCGGGTTGAAGGCATCGCGGGCCTCCGTTTACAGGACGCTGAACCTTCTGTGCGATTGCGGACTCATCGATAGGGTCAGGAAGAACGAACACGGCACTATTTATGAACACACCTTCGGCCATGAACACCATGATCATATGCTTTGCATCCAATGCGGGAAAGTCATTGAGTTTTATTCTGAAGAACTCGAAAGACTCCAGGAAAACATCTGCAGAAAAGGGGGTTTCACGGAGCGGGCCATACCTTGGAAATAAGAGGATACTGTAAAAAATGCCAGAAGAAAAAGAAATGACGCAACCCGGCAAGAGACGGCGGTTAAGACATCGCGGGGGACATCCCAAATATGAAAAAGTGATATTGATCGGGAATCCCAATGTCGGCAAGAGTGTTATCTTCGGCCTTCTCACCGGAAAATACGTGACGGTTTCCAACTATCCGGGCACAACCGTGGAGGTCTCTTACGGTAATACGAGCGCGGGCAATAAAAGCCTTCTTATTATCGATTCTCCCGGTGTAAATAACCTGACTCCCATGAGTGAGGACGAAAAAGTCACGAGAGATATCCTGCTGAAGGAGGAACAGCAGACTACTGTCCTTGTTGCAGATGCCAAGAACCTGAAAAGAGCACTTATGCTTTTGATACAGCTTTCGGAGATGGAACTTCCCTGCATACTCGACCTGAATATGGAGGACGAGGCAAAAGCAAGGGGGATCGAAATAGACTACCAAAACCTGAGTACGCTGTTGAATATTGAAGTTATCGGTACCGTGGCTCCCCAGAGGAAAGGCATCCAGAGACTGAGGGAGGCAATTTTAAACCCGCGACTTCCGTCTATAGAGACGGTTTATAATCCCGTAATAGAGGAATATGGGGCAAAGGATCGCGGATATTCTCCCTGAAGCGAACATCTCAAGACGGTCGATAGCACTAATGATACTCTCGGGTGATGAGAGCCTGAAGGACTGGCTCATGACAAATCTCGTCACCGAAGATATTAAGCGCATAGAGGATTTAAGGGATGAGGCACAGTCGAAATTGAGAGAGCCGATCTCTTCTTTGATAAGTCAGTCCAGGATAAAACTCGCACAGGATATAACGGGAAAGGTCCAGAAAAACAATGTAACACAAACAGGAGCTTTCGCCCAAAGGCTTAGCAAGTGGACGATGCACCCCGTCATCGGCGTACCCATACTCCTTCTTGTGATTTTCGGTTTTTATGAGTTTGTCGGGAAATTCGGAGCGGGTGTCCTCGTGGACTTTATCCAAAATGTCATTTTCAGCACATATTTAACTCCCGCTATAGGAAAAACGATAAAAGCGCTTATCCCCGTCCCTTTTCTACAAGACATGCTTGTGGGACAGTTCGGGATTTTCACCATGGCTTTGACGTATGCTCTAGGAATTATTCTTCCGATCACGACAACCTTCTTTCTTGCATTTGGTTTTCTGGAAGACAGCGGATATCTTCCGAGGCTTGCGGTGGTATCGGATAGGGTTTTCAGGTTGCTCGGACTGAACGGTAAAGCTGTACTTCCCATGATCCTCGGCCTCGGATGCGGCACGATGGCCGCCATGTCGACGAGGATACTCGAAACAAACAGGGAAAGGGTCATAGCAACATTCCTTATAGCCCTGGCTATTCCCTGTTCCGCGCAGCTCGGCGTTGTCTTCGGCATGCTCGGACCGCTCCCGATACGGGCGGCCTTGTGGTGGGCCGGATGCATAATTGTGGTTCTTGTCCTTTCAGGCTATCTCGCATCAAAAGTGGTCCCAGGGGAAAAACCCGATTTTTTTATAGAGCTGCCGCCTCTGAGGGTCCCTACTATGAGAAATATCGTCATGAAAACACTCAGCAGGATCGAGTGGTACCTGAAAGAAGCCGTTCCCCTTTTCGTCCTCGGCACCCTGATTCTCTTTATCTTCGATAAAATGAACATCCTCGGCTGGCTGGAATCCGCGGCTTCTCCGGTAGTCGTCATTTTTTGGGATTGCCTGCAAAGGCAACAGAGGCTCTCCTCATGGGGTTCCTCAGAAGAGATTACGGCGCTGCGGGAATGTTCGCCCTCGCACGACACGGGCTTATGAATGAAAATCAGGTTATCGTGAGCCTTGTGACTTTGACCCTTTTTGTACCGTGTCTTGCAAACTTCTTCATGATGGTTAAAGAGAGAGGGATAAAGACGTCCTTGCTTATGATGGTCTCATAATTCCCTTTGCACTGCTTGTAGGCGGCGCACTGAATTTCGTCTTGACAGTCTCCGTTTTTCTTTTAGACAGTTAGAATGTCTATTTTTTCAGCCAGTGTATTATTTTAGAAACAACTGAAAAGGCAGTCTGATTTTCTGCTTCGACGATAACACCTGTGGCCACCTGGATCTTCTTTTTCAGTCTTTCATGCCTTCCTTTGGAGGCGGCACTATTATTGCCTCACCCGTTGGAGGCGCACCGGGACCTAAGCGGACATTCTTTTTCACCTCGACGGTCCCTTTTGTTCGGATTTGATCTCAAGGTTGAAGCTTTGCGATGCCTCCCCGCCGTGACCGTCGGTAACTGAAACAGTAAACAGGGTTTTCCCTTTAAAATCGGACGAGGCATCCCATTTTATCAATCCTGTTGCCGGATCAATAGACATGCCGGAAGGCGCGGTTTTCAGGGAATAGGTCAGGGGGTCATCATCAATGTCTACAGCAATCACCTGATAGGTTAATACCTTTCCGTCGAAACCAATTTTCTTGATTTCCTTGATCTTTGGCGACATATTTGCAACCTCCCTGGAAAGGACAGCGGGTTTTCCATACTCCTCACCGTCAAAGGGAACTACCTTAAGAGAAAATTTATCGCCTCTGTGAAGCGGCTCATCTATCCTGTTTTCATTCCCTGCAAACCTGCCATTTTTTGTCCATTCATAGGTGAACGTCACGGTATCTTCATCAATATCTTTTCCTGTGACCTCGACACTGAGAATAGCGCCGCCAGGGGCAAAGACCGGCGGAAGGAATTTAATCCCGCTGATGTCAGGAGGAGCATTTTTTATCTTCACACTGTTCGAAAGTATCTCCTTGCCCTGTATTGTTGTCTTTACCTGTACTGTATTATCTTTATTAATTTCTGTTGTTTTGAATTGATCCGGCAAGGCGCTTGTGGTTAGAATTCCATTTACGAACCACTCTATTTTTGCATCAGAAAGATTAAACCCTCCTGGAATAAGATATAATGTTGAATTACGTATAGGGTCTTGAGGGGTTATTTGCAACGAATAAAATTTGGTTGCTGGAGGTCCTTCCGATTGAGAAGGTTTTTGGCTGTTGAATTCGCCAGGTTTTTCCGACGAGCATGAAAACAAGAGAATAAATATTATGATAAACAAAAATCTATACATTTTATTCTTTATAAAGGATAGACAGCTTTGCCCTTTCAGCAGGATTGGCCGGATTTTCTGCATCCAGCTCGATGGTATAGAGAAACGGAACGGTCACACCCTGCTCGTCGTTCGGTCCAGTCACTTGGTTCCTTACTATACCCGTGTCTCCACCCGTATTCCCATATACAGTATCAACTATTTTTGAATAAACCCTGTATGTAGGGTTTGTTCCGAAATCAAATCTCATATCATAGGTGTTGTTGTCACCACTCACAGGTGGTGTTATAGTCAGCGAGCTATTGCAATCCGCAGACCATGCAGAACGTCGGCGCATTAAGTTTTGCATTTAATCCAGTAAAAGAATTACCATATCTGTCTGTACTGGCACATGTGATAGGAGTTATAATGTTGGAAGGAATGCCTCCGTTTGTAAGATAATTTAGGAGAGAAGTGGTGCCGGGTGTATCTTCTTTTAATTTAATGACCTGGAATGTAATATTCGCTCCCCCTACCCCAGCCTCGATGGCGGTTTTATATCTCTTTTGAATACCGGAAACCTGTGTTCCAGAGGTTACCATATATATCAATCCCGCCATAATGGCAAGGACAACTGCTGAAAGTACAAGTACCATAACAAGGGCAATGCCTTTTTCATTCAGCAATCCCCCCTCGCCACCCTTTAGCAAAGGGGGGCTGGGGGGATTTGACTTCTGACTTCTGATTTCTGACTTCTGACTTTTCATATTTACCTCAAATCAACTGCCTAAATTATTTGGTTTTACAACTATTGTATAAACCTTCCATCTATAGTTTAAATAGTTGGTAATCGTACTAAGATCAAAATCCTGGCCTGCAATCCCTCCTTCACAAACTGCAAGCGGTGGCGATGACTCACCGACTCTGATATAAGGAGTAGCAGGAGAGAAATTATTAAAGGTAAAATTCACATCTCTCTGTCCTTCGTGGGCAAGGATATAAACCCTGACTTCTTTAACCTCATTCCTTATATTTTGTGAATTTACACCACCTGTTTTAACTATACCTGTTGAAAGGTTGTTGGTATAGCAATTTACTGTACCGTTTTCATTCTGATCAAGGCCGAAGACAACCTGCATATCTGCCACGCAGTCAAGAAGGGGAAGGAAGGTATAATTTCCATCTGTATCATGATTCATTGTGGCTTTGTAAAGAATGCCAGTATTTGGAGCACACCTCTGTGGAACACCCCCAGCAGGTATTCTTATAGAATAATCAGCCCTGTTAAAAGGTCTTACCGGCGCATTAGAATCTTCTGTATTAATTCCGTATACTATACGCGTATCGGTTGCATCCGTCGGGCGCCAGGGCGTATTAACCACATCATTATATGTAGTAGAAAATGATGTGCCATTGACGACCAATACCCTCTCAGCTGTAGTTCCCGGTGAAAGGACTATAACCCTATCTGTACTTGCCAAGTTTTCACTCGACGGCGTCCAACTTCCTGTCGGAATTTTAGTATATGGCGATACGGAACTAAGAAGGGTCCACTTATTAGCTGCATTATTAGCTGCAACACTTACCGATTTGATCACAAGATAATCTGATCCATTAAATATGTCATTCGGAGCTGCATAAGAATCTACATTATTCCGGCTTTTTATAGCGCATGGCGCACCAGATGGGGCGTCATTAAGGGAAAAAGGGTTATTAGTGGACTCACTATAGGTTACAAGCCCATTCCATGGCAGTCCATATCCCGCGTGCGCTATATCCTGCCTCAAAATCTCGAGCCCCATTATGCCTTCAATATTTGTCTCCGCTATCTTGCTCTGCTGCTTGAACTGTGTTAAAAGTCCTGTAAAAATTTGTGAGGCCGCAGCTATTACAAGCACAAAAACGACCATGGTTATCAGCAGCTCGACTAAAGAAAAGCCTTCTTCCCGTTTAATCATGGTCGCCTCGCTACTGTTGAAATCTGATGTGTAAAGCATTCATTCTTATATTGCCATCTTACTAAAATGTCAACCCGCATATCACTACCTAATGCAGTGACTGTTCTCCGTGTGCCAAAATTAAAGCCAGTTATATTTCTGATATTCCTCGGTATACGTACTGGATACGGGCCTGCAGCAGGAGAAGTAGCCGATGCACAAGCGGGCAGATTAACAGTGGTAGGGCTATTGCCGTCGCCATTATCAGATAGGCCTGCCCACAAGGCCAATGTGGCAAAAGGAATAGAACTTGTATAATTCATCCTCTGCTCAGCTATGCTCACGGCCTCGTCTCTAAGGACATTCCTCATATTGGAATCAATACCTAATAATGCAGTCTGCAGCATGGCGAGGGATACTAACAGAAGCACCACCATCGCAATCAGCACCTCAACGAGCGTCAATCCCTTTTTATTTAGCATCACAACTACTCCCAGTCCATTTCCCCATATTAATCCTTGTAAAATAAATTATGATGCAGTCATAATCAGGATTATTTCCAAGAATGTTAACCCGAATAGTATCATTCGGTTTAACAATTCCCCTCGTATCCATGGTGACGCTCCCAGTCCAATTTGATGTATAAGTCAATGTTTTCGGACTTGTGAACGCCGTCAATGCCGTATCAGTACCGGCATCGTATGCGCAATTTTCATTTGCATCTTCAAATATCTGATAGTTATTAGCAGTTACAACCACAAAATGACATCTGTTCCTCTGCATCGCCCTTGCCCTTGCATTCATCAAATCGATATACATCTCCTTTGTCTGGCTCTCTACCCTGTAGTTACCTATCCAATCCTGGAAGGAAAATCCGAGGGCAAGAGCGAGTATGCCGATGATAGTAATTACTACCAAAAGTTCTATTAAGGTTATCCCCTCATCTGTTTTATTCATCCGCACCTTTTTTAAGCGCTATAATAAAGGAACTTCTTTCCTTTTCCTTCTCCTTCTTCTTTAAGATTTCATCTCTCTCTCATGTGTAAAATTTTCTTTTTTGTGGTATGGGTCGTAAATACCGGCGGAGCTTCACCGCCGGGCATGCCTCCAGGTCCGCCCGTATCTCCTGCCGCAAGCTGCACATCAGCCTTTCTGTTTAGTTCAGACGAAAAGGCAGTGGCAAGATCAATCTGCTCAATAGCTCCGGTAGATATCTGGACCAATGCCTTGCCCTTTAAAAGTGTTCCTGCAGCGCCTCCAGTATTATATTTCACTGCCCACATGAATGGTTTCCCTCCTACGGAACACGCTGCCTTACCGGGCTGATAGGTGGTGAAGAAAACAACGCCGGAACGTTGTTGCCGACGGATTGGTAACCGACCTTTCAGCATAGTACCCCGCACCGGTGCCGGCGTCGGCAGGCCCCAGTCTGATATACCACCCGTCGTTTGTTACATCTGTCACACTATCAGTTTGGTCGGTCAAACTGCCTATTGTAGGGCAAGTGGCAAGGAAACCCGTGGAAGTGTAGCAGGTGTCTTTTATGCCGTATAACTTCCTTATATCAGCATCGGTTCTCGAAGTGGGTCCCGGGTCGTCGCCCATATAATAATATCTTCCTGTTCCGAAATAGAGCCATAGCTCATGGGTATTCTGATTCAGCAGCCTGGCTATGGATGTGGTAACAGGGCCTATTCCGTCACGTACGGTGCTCACTCCCCATGAAGCCGGAGTGGTTTGCCTCGTCAGAACTCTCAAAACCCCTCCGTCCGTCCATGTGGCGCCGGTCTTCTTCACATAACCTACATAAAATACTTCATCCTGATAATCAAGGTTAACGTCCAGGCCTCCGTAATACATGGTCCCTGCAAAGGCATAGGGAATATTTGGATTACCACCCGTGCCGTCCATTGAAATCGTACGCTTCAGCTCGCCGGTCCTCAGGTCGAGCACAAAGAGCTTCAGGTTCTGGTCGGAGCGGGCGTAGAATTTATAATCCGGAGGACCACTCGTAGGCCCTGTGGGACCTGATGCAAAGACCACATACCAGTTGCCGTTCTCGTCTTTATCTCCTATTCGTATAGGCTGCGGGCCTGTCGTTGCAAAGCCGAGTTCCGGGTCTGAAAATTCCCAAAGGAGTTTCGGCTGCACATCAGGGTCTGCCAGCGTATCGGTTATGTCAAGGGCAAAGTATGAGGAATAACCGGCGTCAGACACAGGCGTTTTCACGCAATCCGTGCAAGTGGACCCCAGATTCCTGCATGCCCCTCCTGTCCTCATACCGCCGATGATGATGGTTCTCCAACTGCTCGCTGATTTTGCAGCGTCTGCATTTCCATTTATGGAAGCGTCGAAGATAAAGGGGGTCAAATCCACTGAATAGATATGGCAGTAATCCGGGTCTGCCAGATATTTAAGATATGGGAGGACATTCTTAGGGATAAACGCCCATACCTCTTTCCCCCGGTCACTGTCCGGGTTTGCAAGGCAGGCCAGATCGCCAGTTCCAAAGCTGCATGTATTACCGGTGTGATTTGGAAATTCCAGTTTCCCCAGTTTGAAGGCATGGAGCATCCCGTCATTGGCTCCCACAAACACCATGCCCCTGCCGGTATAATCGGAGCTGCCTGTGTAATCCGAGTATGTCGGATCGCTATATACCTTATCATATGCATTAAGGGGAACCCACGAAGCTATTTTTGCAGTGGAATTGATGATATCGCCGAGTTTCAAGACGTTTGTGCCGTTCGAGGTAATGCTGCCCGTCGTTGTCCTCAAACGGTAATTCGTAACGTCATACCCCTTGACCCATCTTATCAGATTGGTCTCAGCGCCAGCCGCTACATTTAAAAGCGTGTTTGTGACTGTCGAAAAATCCACCTGGGAATCGACGGCGCCTGTGGTGGTGGTGTAGATCCTCCTTGCAGTCGTGTCGAGGTTTCTGTCCCTCAGCAGTTTGCCTGCTTCCCATAAATTGCCGACATTTTCGATATCAACAATCGCTGAGGGCGTCGTCGGTGAATCGGGCACGCCGTTGCCGTCGCTGTCGTTAAAAAGTTTTGCCCTGGTCCTCGGGGGAGTAACGCTGGTGTCGAAATAAAATGTCACGATGCGGTCGGTGGAGAGGTTGAGTTTATTATCACCTGTGATGCCGTTGTGTTCTTCCCTTATGCTGTTGTTTGCAAAGAAGGGGTCTATGTAATACCAGAGGTTCTGGAGCGTCCCGGTCCATAAGATCGACCCGTTTGGGGCCGTGTAGCTCGGGTAGAAAACAGCCTGAATCAGGTTTGCGCCGCTGCCTTCTCCTGATGCGAGGACCGATGCTGCTGTGCCTGATGTTACTCGTGCGAGAATGTCTAAAACAGCGGTCTTAATGCTTTGCCTGATCATCGAGGCGTTCTTTGCGGAACTATAGGCGTCCGGAAGACCGCCGGCAACAGGCGCGTTTTTGTCCCAGTCAGTATTTGATGAGCTCGGCAATGCCGTGCAAAGGCTTCCCGTGAGGGGGAAGGAGGAGCGGCAGCCTTCCGCAATGTCACCTACGCTACCACCGCTTTTGCACTGGCCTGTGGGATACCCGCTTGTGCCGCCCGGCCATGTCAGTGATGACGTATCAAAAGAGCCGTACATTGCGATATTCTTCAAGGCCGCTGCTCCGCCGACACACCATTGTCCGGAGGGACACGGCGTATCATCATCACAGGGCGTAGTGGTGGTAGCGGTAGCCGACTCGCAGACGTTCTTCATAAACATGCCGACAGTATAAACAGCGCTCACCCTTGTAGCGGCATTATCGGAGGCGTCACTTGGGTTCATGGGATTCGTAAAGCCGGTCTTATGCATGGTGTAGGCAGGGTTCACGGGCTCTGCGCCGGAGACGGTGTTGCTGCAGCCGGCGCTGCTTGTTCCCCTGTTCCATCCTCCGTCAGACAGAAGCACCACATAGTTGCTTGCGCAGGGATAAGGCGCGCAGTTCGCCCCCGAGTTATCGCAAACGAAAAGCGGGTTTCTCCAGTACTGCGGGGTAGGAGTCAAGCCGGAAGCCGACTGGGAATAAAATCCGTTGGCCGCGGAAGAATTCGACTGCTGAAAGTAATTCAGGGCAGCGGTCATGGCCGGTCCTGTCGCAGTGCTGTAACTGGGATCCAGCGAATTGGTATAGGCGATCAGGTTCTTATATTTAAAAGTAGCATCAGCCGTAGGGTTGCAGTTGGTTGCAGAGGTACCGGAGCACGGATAATCGCCGATATAAACCTTTCTGCCGATCAATCCTGAATCACCAAAGAATCCGATACCCAGCCGCGGCTTCACCGAGAGCGTGCTGAGCTGGTAGGCCAGGCCCTCCTGCATCCTGGCCCAGGGGACCGCAACAGCTATCTTGGGACTACAGGTGTCTGCACATACGGTTGTATAATTGGCAGCCGTGCAGGTTAAAGTTGCATCATTACTGCAACGATAACATTGACTATTACTTGTGCAGGATATGGATGCGTTATTACTGCATTTGCCGGAAGTACAGGTAGCTGTAGTGCTACAGGTGCCTGTACAGCCGCTATCATTCGAGCACGTTGTTGCAGGTTGTTTTTTGCAGACTTTGGGCGCGTTGTAAGACTGGAGTATACAGCCGCCCGTTTTCGTGCCTGCTCCGTCGATATTAATATTATTATTGCATACAACACCGATCTTCGTACTGTTTCCGGACTGATTCCATAATTCCCAGTCGCAGTAATTCGGATCATACCCGGTGTTCGAAAATGACGTGCCATTGAACGAAACAGCGGTTGAGCTGGGGTTGCAGCTCAAAGGGGCGCCTCCGGTGATCGACCAGTTGAGGAGATCGGTCCTATGCATGTACAGATAGTTGAAGTAATCACCGGAATTAGTGCAGTCCCCTGTCCTTGGCGGGTTGTAACAGCACCCGTAATTGTTGCTGCCGGAACATCCGAGTTGATTCAGACCGCTGCCGTATTCTTCATAAAAGGCTCCTCCGGTGCCGCAGGAGGTTCTCGCATTGGCTTGCGTCATACAACTCTTTTGGGTAGAAGGGCTCGAAGAGGTACAATTGGTAAACACACAGTCCGTCGCATTCCCGTTTTCCTGCCAGACGCCGTTATAGGTGCCTGACGTGACCAGCACATATTTCTTGGTCGGGTCAAAATACCCTTCATATCCAAGATTGCCGTCATAAGCTGTAGGGCTCGCAGTTGCAGCAGGGCAGGTACCAGTCGTGACCGAGATGTCGCAGTAAGCGAAGTCTTGCATGCTTATACTCATGTCGCCGAGGAAAAGGATATTCGGCTCCGGCGTCGAGGCAATGAACGGCGGGAGCTGACAATAACTCCCCATGGGTTCATCAGCATAGCCGGCAGACACGGAACCGGCAAGCGATAAGGCTAATAATAAAGCTATGACATAACTTTTTTTCATGGCCTTCCACCTGTTAACAAAGCTATATTGCGCATCTCATAAATCTTGCCCCCCCTGCAGGTTGAACTATCGATGAAAAAAGAGATCGTTTTCCCCTTGATATCCCCTAAGGTCGAGACATCATAAACCCTGAAGTTTCTTATTCCGCAACAGCCTTCAGACTTCACATCTACGATTACTATCCCCGAGTGTGCATTGATGGTTTGCACAATACCCGTTAAATACAGTGCATCCACGGCATTGACAGATTGAACATCGAGAATGGAACAAGCAACAGCCGAAAAGAAAAACATCAAATATTTTTTCCTTCTTCCCATAAACACCTCACTCAAAATTGCTGATATTATTAAAAGTGAACCTGTCCCCAGTGAGAAAGCCCTATTGTTCCCGACATTTGCTTCCATCCCACATGCCTTCTCTTATTCTCGTAAGACTTACTCTCACGCATCTTTTTTATCCTGCCCATTTTATGTCTTTGCAGAAAATCTTATCTTATATTATAAATAGCATACAATTAAAAAGATGTAAATCTTTTTTATATCGTATGCTATATTTTATTTCACTTTCTGTGATAGGCATCACAAAGTGCTTAGTTTTTTAACCCGAAAAGTGCAGTCATTGCTCAAAAAAATGCTATAATAATAAAGGCTTGCTTTTCTTCATTCATAATATTGTTCTCATCACTCGGGTTATATTATTATAGCTATGAGTAAAATTATATTTATTCTTATCCATCATTATAATTATCAACTGCTATTATAATATCATGTCGAATGGGCTATTCCACCGGGGCCGAGAATGAGCGAAAATACTATCTTAAAGACTGAAAGTTCATGAATAATCAGGGTTAGGGTTAAAAAGTTATCTAAAATTTAAGGTGTGCTTTGATGTTTCGTGTAAATAAAAAGATACGTGTGGAAAATAATGACCCTTACTTCTGCCCCGGCTTAATTTCGATGGTAAGGTTTTGCGATGCTTCTCCGCCATGTCCGTCATTGACGGGAACGGTGACTGAAGTACTCCCTTTAAAATCAGGAGGCACAGTCCATTTTATCAATCCTGTTGCCGGATCAATAGACATGCCGGAAGGCGCGGTTTTCAGGGACTCGCCTTTAAATCTCTCCTATTTTTACAAGAAAAGCTCTTGCACTGAGTATCTCTATCTATTCTATTCTATTATTCCTTTATATGAGCTTAGACCAAGTAAATGCTTGTCGCCTGAAACGATATAGTCAGCATTGGAATTATAGGCGCATTCTATAAATTTATCATCATCTCTATCTTCCTTGGGGTTGAGGAAAGCGCGAAAAATCCTTCGGGTTGATTACTTCTGCTGTCCGGGCTTGATCTCAAGGTTGAAGCTTTGCGATGCCTCCCCGCCACGGCCGTCGGTGACGGAAACAGTAAATGAAGTCTTCCCTTTAAAATCGGCAGGCACATTCCATTTTATCGATCCTGATGAGGGATCAATGGTCATGCCGGAAGGTGCGGCTTTAAGGGAATATGTCAGCGGGTCGCCGTCAGGGTCAGCGGCTTTTATTTGACCAATATAAGTATTTCCCTCAAATTTTATTCCTTTATACTCATTAATTTTGGGAGTGCTATTATTTATTTCCATTGATAAAGTTTTTGGACGTCCATAATCTTTGCCGTCAAAGGGCGTTACCTTAACAGACAACTTATCGCCGCGCTTAAATCCACTTATCGTATCTCCACTGCCGGCAGGCTCGCCGTTCTTGAACCACTCATATCCAAGGGTAACCGCATCGTTATCTTTATCCACTCCGCTGGCAATGACCTTAATTATGTCCGTTGTTGTTCACGGTTTCAAGCTGCAATCTCGCCTTCTCCACTGTCGGCGCATGATTTGCAGATGACGCCCTCTATTATTATTTGCTTTATATTCCGCGCTTGATCCTTGACCTGCTCCTTCGCCAGGATGAGAGGAGGCAGACGATGCTTTATTAGCACTCTCCGCAGAGTTCGTAATCTGCGTTTTTTCGGAAGTGTCGGAACTACGACTACATGAATAAAAGGAAAATAAAAAGATGGAAAAGAGAATATATGTTATCGACATTATGATTATATTTCTTAATCATATGCGCTCAATAGGCAGTAGAGGACTGAAACCTGGAACGTTCATCAGGATTTGACGTGCGTTCTCCCAGAAGCTCCACTCTGAACAAATACGGATTCGTTTAGGTCGGCCACGCCGGCAGGCAACCCCTCTGTCACTCCCCACCTTGCAAGTCTAATCCACTTTTATCCGTATTGCCGGCCACGGTGTCAACTGATCTTTGCATACACTATAAAATCCGCCGCCCCCGGGCTACCGGAAAGCGTGAACGTCATATCGGAAATGGGCGTGCCGTCGGCTTTCTTTAGTTCCAGGGAATAATTGTCAGCACTACAACTTGCCCAATTGTTCGTTGTCCCGATTTTGGTCGAACGGACTAGTTTATCCTGCAGACAGGCCGTGCTTGTTGCCGCAGTGAAACTCAGATGAAATCCCTGCGTAGTCCGACCCGATGCTATTTTTCATCGAAGTCAGATTCGCGTCGGTACCTTGGAATTGATCCAGAAATCGCGCTTGCGATTGTTCTCGATATAATCTCTTTTGTCGCAAGCTCCATTCCGCCCTTTGCAGCTTCCAGGGCGGTCTGGTATCTTTTCTGGTAGCCGGACATCATCGTTCCCTGAGTAACAAGGTAAAGCAATGCAGAGACTGCTGCAAGGATAATCAGAGTGAGGATTAAGGCCATCACAAGTGCAACTCCTCGTTCGTTATTCAAGCGTTTCATCTCTACCTCATATTTTGTGGTTTCACACACAAATGTATAGAGCTTCCATCTGTAGTTTCTGCCAGTTGGCATTCCGGTTGCGGTGAAATCGAAGCTCCTTCCAACCGATGTCACCAATATGAGCAGTTCGTGCCGACAAATACCGTACTGTTGGGATAGGTATAATTCGGGTCCTTTTGCCCCTCGTGGGCCAGGATATAGACCCTGACCTCCTGCAAAGTTTCCTGAATCTCTGAAGTCCAATGAAACTCAGCACTTGCTGCACGTCGCCTGCACTTACCTTCGTTCTCCGGTGACGCCCGAGCATCACGATCGAACCGTCCGGTTCGAATAAGTCCCGATCACTCCATTGGGGTCCGCACCTCCTCCGGCCGAACCCATATCCAGCCCGAAGACCACCTGCATATCGGCAACACAGTCAAGAAAGGGGGTGACATTCGGGGAGGTGACACCATCCGGCGACGGAAAATCGACGCCTGCCTTGTGGTCCAATACCGCCTTCACAAGGACCCCTGTCCCGGCTGCACATCTCGTCGGTACCCGGGAACATTGAGGAGTGTTGTTAGGGATGCCGACATAATAATCAGCCCTGTTGAAGGGCATTTTCAAATCATACGTGGGGTCAACGCCGTATATCAGATACGCCTCTTGCGGGTTCGTCGCGGGGTACTGGGGAGAGAAATTCGCGGGGAAAGACGTTTTCGAGTATTTGGTGAAAAATTTCGTATCGTCCATGACCAATTCCTTCACTTTTATGTCACCGACCTTCGGTTTTATCACAATGACCCTGTCCGTATTATCGAGGTTATAGGAAGCATCATCCCATTCCCTCGGAACCGTTCCGGGCACGTCGGCAATGGATGTCCACTTGTGGGCTGTGTCGCTTCTTGGCAACCACGACAGACTTGATGACCAGATAATCCGAACCGTTCACTATGCTGGCAAAATTAACAGCGTTACCAACTCACGATCGCCCTCGGCGCATCCGCGGGAACGTCATTATATTTGTTTGCCGGATCATTTGCCGCCTCGGCATAGTTAATTTTTGTATCATCCTGGAAATACAAGGGCAGTCCGAACCCTGCCTGCTCAAGGTCGCCCCTCAAGAGTTCGAGGCCGACAATGCCCTCAATATTCGTCTCAGTGATCTTGGACTGCTGCTTGAATTGGCTCACAAGGGGAATGAATATCCCCGTGGCAGCAACGATGACAAACATGAATACCACCATGGCGATCATCAACTCTATCAAGGTGAATCCGTCGTGTTTCCGCATCATAGCGCACTCACCACTATGGAGGTTATTGAATGCTGGAACTCCTGTTCGTCGGTCCCCGGTTTGGGAGGCGTCTCATTCTTATGGTCCCACCCGACAATTACCTGCAAGCTCTTTCTCGAGCCGTCCGGCAGCCGGCAATAGATTCTTGACTGTTGTCCTACTGTATACTCTTGTTTAGGGCGCTACCGGAAATTCCTTGCCACAGTAAACGAGGGCCATGTGCCATTCGGTAACGTGTCGTTGCCCACGGGAAGGTTCTTCAACACTTCATGACTGATGTTATATTTGTCAATTAATTCACCGGTTAATGCCTGTTCGGAGATCCTCACCGCCTCGTCCCTGAAAGGTTTCTCATATTGTTGTCTATGGTCAAGAGCGTGGCCTGGACAAGGCCGAGAAGGCCCACCATGATGATCACCATGGCGATCATCATCTCCACGAGAGTAAACCTTTTCTGTTATTTCGCAGTGCAGCTGTTGTTCGTCGTATCATACTTCCCCACGTTGATCCTCACCGCAGACAATGAATGCAGTCGTAATCGATATCATCCGTCGGTTTGTAAGGATTTCCCGTATCAGGATTTCTGAGAAAGATAAACCCGGTGCATGTCGCATTAGGATCCGTGCACGGCAGAGTGCCTCTCCTGTCGATAACAATTATATTGCTCTCGGTACCATCCCAAGGTTCAACCAAGTCCAGTTCATCGGATACCTGAGGCCGTTCTTCGAAAGTGTCTGCGAGATGCTTGTTCGTTGTCTCTGCAGGCGCATCGCAAAGGCTATTGCCGTTGCTGTCTTCACATATGACATAACTTATTTTGTCCGCCTGAATTGAGCTACGTATTGAATATTCTTCTCCATGGCCCTCTGCCTTGCATTCAACAAATCAGCCTGCATCGTCTTGATCTGGCTCTCCACCCTGTACCTTGCCATCCAGCCCACAAACTCGAATCCCAGAGCGATGACCAGGATGCCGCCTATGGCGATAACTATCAGCAACTCTATCAGTGTCACTCCGTCCTGTTTCATCTTTCCTGCATATGAAGGACCTTTTTCACCGGTCTTGGATTCGTTATAACCGACAAACCCGCGCCCTTTGGAGGCACTCCAAGAAAAGCGGGTGTCCTTCTGCCTTGCGGGGTGCCGCTTGGGCCTGTTGGGGCCCCGCTGTAACTTTTGTCCGTAAAGGCAGTGGCCAGGGGCACCTCCTTGATCTCTCCCGTGGATACCTGGATCAATGCCGTTCCCTGGAGGGCCGTGGAAGACGGCGCCCCTCCCGTATTGTAGTTTACCGCCCAGAGATATGAATTCCCGTTGTATCCGCATATATTGGCGGTAGGCGCGAATGTCGTGAAGAAGACGACGCTGCTGGATGCTGCAAGGGGATTCGTTATCACCCTTTCCGCCGTGTAAGAGGTGCCGGAAGGGTCAAGGGTAATAAACCATCCGTTATCCGGTTCCGAAGAAGGCGGACTCGTTGTTGAGTCAGTCAGGCCCGAGACAGAGGAAGTGCAGTTGGGAAGGAATGCGTCAGTATCTTTGTTATAACATGGGTCCTTTATGCCATAAATATTCCGTTGTGCGTCCGCGTCATCTATATCTGTGCCTATCTTGTAAAAATACCTGCCCGTTCCGAAATAGAGCCATAACCTGTGGCGTGTCCTGTCCTGGAGATGGCCGATGGAGGAGGTGACAGGACCAATGCCGTTTATTACAGTGCTCACCACCCAATTGTTGGGATCAGACTCCTTCTCGTTGATACCCTCAACACTCCGCCGACCCAGTTCGTACCGGACCGTTGAGTGTAACCGACATAAAACACATCATCCTGGTAGTTCCCGGGTCTGTCAGGCCTCCACCTGTCGGTATCAACGGTTGCAGTTGCCAAAGAACCACCAAAGGCGTTTGAAAGTCCCGTGTCTATCGTCCTCACCAGTGCCCCTGTTTTCATGTCTACGACGAAGAGCCTGAGGTTCTGGTCCGATTTCCCCATGAACTGGCGGAGCCCCGTATCTATAGGCCCCGTGGGGCCGGAAGCAAAGACAGCGTACCAATTGCCGTTCTGGCCCCTGTTTCCGATCCTCACCACAGCTGGTCCTGATGTTGAAAAGCCGAGGCCCTTGTTTGCATCCGGGATATTGGCCTCCGAGAACTCCCATAATAGGGAGGGGCTCCCCGGGTTCGTCACGTCAAGGGCAAAATACGATGAATAGCCCAGGCCCTTGGCATTGTCAACCGGGTCCATGATAGGTGTTTTTACGCAATTAAGAAGACATTTCTCACCTGCCGGACAATTGGCGTCGACGGTGCACGAAGTGGAAGTAGTGTGCGAACAGTTACCCGTAGCACAGGCCCCCCCTGTGACCTTTCTGCACGCGCCGCCCTGCCCCATGCCGCCGATAACGATCGTCCTCCAGCTTGTTTTGCTCATGTCCAGATTTCTTGTGTCCTTATCTTGTGCGTCCTTTATAAAAGTTGTTTCCCTCGGACAAGTCGAGTTAACACCTGTAGTGCAATCCGAGGGCATATTTATGCTTGCCTCGACGAGATAAGGCGTTGCATCTACATAAAAGAGATGGCAGTAGTTCGGATCGGTCAGATACTTGAGATAAGGCAGGGAATTCTTCGGGATATATGACCATATCTCTTTCCCGAGATTGGCTGCTGGTGTCTCACCGACGTCGCATTTCCCGTTGCCGTTGATGTCATCGCACAGTTGCGAGATCAGGAATTTGTCCGTGGTGCTGTTAGCAGTCTCCGGCGAACCGAGTTTAAAGGCATGGAGCATTCCATCGTTGGCACCGACATACACCATCCCCCGCTTTTTATACTCGATGGAATCAAGGTATTTCTGGTAACTGGTATCGCCGTACCCCGAGGGAGGATCCAGATTATATCCATTAAGCTTTATCCATCCCTGCACTTTAGGGGTTGATGAGACGATGTCTCCCAGCTTCCAGACCTTTGCCGTAGTATCAGGAGGAATGGTGACGGTCCTTGGCCTGTACCCTGAGATATCTGTCCCGCTGACATAATTTATTATATTCGTCGCCTCGGCATTCGTCGCAGCCTGCAGATAGTTCTTTAACGTTGCTGCATTGGATGCGGAAAAACCGCCACTCAACAACGAGATTCCGTCCGTTGTGGTGTAAAGGGTTCTCGGAGATGTTGACAAGTTCCTTGACCACAACATTTTTCCCGCTTCCCATAGGCTCTTTGTCTGTTCCAGGTCAACGGTTTACTGATACGTCAGGGAGCTCCCGTCACCGTTGTCGTCTTTGTACAGATCCGCCCTTGTCTTGTTCAGGGTGGTATCAAATCTGAAATGGACAACATTGTCATTCTTGAGCTCCAGTTTCTTGTCGGTATCAGTGTCCTCTCTTATCGTGCTCACCTGCAGCTTCGGGTCCAGATAGTACCAGAGGTTCTGCATCTCGCCTACCCATTCGATGTCTGTGTCCGAAAACGCCTTCCTGGGATAGAAAAATGCCTGGAGAAGATTTGCGCCGCTTCCTTCACCCGACGCAAGAATGGAGACCGCCGTGCCTGAAGTTGCTTGCTGAAGTATGTCGAGGATGCTGGTTATGATGGAATCTTTAATCTCCAGGGCGTTGGTGGCGGAATAAAAAGTGTCCGGGACACTGTCGGCATCCTTGTCCCAGTCCGGGGAGGACCCAGGCAGCGCCGTACAGGAGCTCCCTTTGTAGGTGAAGCCGTGCAGTCGGTCATGGACGTGCATGTCCCGGCGGGATAGCCAGTCAAGCTACCGGGCCAGGTCTTCAAGTTATTGTCAAAGGAGCCGTACATCGCAATATTCTTCATCGCCGTTACTCCGGTGCCGCCCATGAAAAGCCCTATTGTGTAAACGCCGCTCACTTTTGTGTTGGTGGGCGGAACAGCGCTCTTATTCTGAAATCCCTTATGATCGCAGTAGGCAGGTATGACGGGGTCAGCGGAGGAGGTTGAAGAACAAGAGGGATTATTCCCGATGGTGCATGAAGGACTGTTCCACTGGCCGTCCGACACAAGTATCACGAAGTTCCCCGCACAGGGGACAAATGTGCAGCTCAGCCCTGTCTGGTCGCAGACATACATGGGGTTTCTCCAGCAATTCGTAGTTGAACCTACGGCCATGGGCGTAAAGCCTCCGTTTTGAGGGCTGTTCTGGGCAAAGTAATTATACGCATCCCACATCGCCGGGCCGGTGGGAGTGCCGCCGGTAGCCACTGCCGCATTCACTTTGGTTATGAGATTCATGTATGGGTATGTGAGATTGATGGTATTCGCGGCAGTCGTGGCATCCCCGATATAGACCGAGCTGTCTAGAGTCCACTCCTCGAACCATTAAAAAACAGGGCGCCCATCCTCGGCCTCAGCTCCAGATTGCTGAACTCGAAGGCAAGACTGTCATGGACCCTTGTCCACGGCACCTTGACCTGTGTCGCATTATCGGTCTTGAGGATGCAGCCGCCAAGTTTGCTTGCACCGTCTATAGCAAGGGTATCGCTGCAGACAGTCCCCACCTTTCCGCTCCGAATTGTTTCCGGACTCATTATACAACTCAGGATCACAGTAATCAGGGACCGTTTGAGGGGGATGTAGAGCCGCATGAAGCCGGTGATCCTCCTGTCATGGCCCATCGAAGGAGGTCGATCCTGTGCATGTTGGCATAGTTTAGATAATTGCCCGACAAGGCAGTGCATGCACCTGTGCATGTCTGTGCCGTGCAGCAGGCGTACCTGGTTGACGAGCAGCCGTGCGTGCCCTTTGGGGAGCATCCCCCTGAGTTGGAGCTCCTGCATGTCCAGGTCGAGCATGTGCAAGTGCAGGTTGCTCCCGGGTTGGGATTCTCCTGATATACACCCGATACCAAAGTGTAAAACTTCTCGGGATCAAAATAGCCCTCATAGCCGGCCGTGGAAACATAGCCGTTCCAAATACCATCGCCATCGCTATCATCATTACCATCACTAGAGCTCGCATTAGGGCAATGCGTACTACTGGTGCCGGTGTAATAGGCGCACCACTGCATACTGCCACTTGTATCAACAACAAAGAGGATGTTCGGATCTATGGGCTGCGGGATGAGCGGAGGGTTCTGGCAATAGTCGGTCATTAGCGCTGAATGGGCGGCAGAAAATGGACCAGACACCAACAAAGGCCGCCAAAGCCAAAAATAGTGCAACAAGATTTCTTTTCATCTCGAATTCACCTCCTGCACGAGAGTCATCGCTGTAATTTTGTATATCCCCCCGACTTTGCAGACCGAACTGTCAATGGAAAAAGAGATCTTCTTCCCTTCCAGGCCTTCCATGTCTATTGTATTGTCAAACTTGAATCTCCTCACACCCTTGCAGCTCCGGGATTTCACGTCCACGGTCACCGTGCCCGCCCTGAGATCGATACTTCTTATTACGCCGGTCAAATAAAGTTCGTCCACGGCTTCCACCGAATGAATGCTCAAAACCGAAAAAACAACAATCGAAATTAAAAGCATCCAGCATTTCTTCTCCCTTTCCATACCCACCTCACAAAATAATTGCTTACACTTGTTTAAAATTCCTAAGTTTCTGAAAATTTATAGTCACAAATTAATATTAAGCAACTACTATGCCATTTTATAACTCTTTGAAAATATTGATATTCTTTAAGCAGGGTGGGTAACTCTTGTTATAAAACTATGTAACGGATTACATAGTGGGCCGGTCAGTGGTCATCAGTCCGACGCTTAAGATCTTGTAAGTACGGTTAATAATTAATGAGTGCTTCATCCTACGTAATCTTTATTGACAGAAATTGTGAAAAAATTGTAAGTTTGAAATAATTATAATGATTTACAGTGGGGATAGACGAGCCAGTGTTGGTATGTGGCCAAGTTGTCTCTTCACTGTAGGCGCAAGGAGGCGATAAAAGATGGGCATTCTTAGTAAATTCTTTAAATCAGATGAAATCTCAACTAAAAATAGTAAAATCATCGATGCGCTCAAAATACTACAGAACAGTTCGTTGTCACATAACGAGCGTGATGGTGCTCTTGCCAAGCTCAAATCTATTTTCTTAACTTCCAGCGATAAAGATGATTTAAAAGCAATTTCCCAATCAATTCTAAGAACAGTAACACATGATAAATCTATTGAGATCCGGGAAAGAGCGTTAAAAACTTTTGACGTCGATTATTGAGAATTGTGTCTTCTTTTATAATCAATCCCCTCTGCGTGAGGATTCACGACTTCAATTAAGTGTAGTTTCCGGATATGCTGTGCCGATATTAATAGAAATTGCTAAATACAAAAATGAAGACGCAAAGGAACTGCGGCTGATGGCTTTTCAGACGCTGTCGAAAATAGTCCCTTTTGCGATTGATGATGAACGTATCGGCTTTCTTGCCCGCAGCCTAAATGATCAAGCCAATAATATAAGAATGGCTGTGATTTCTACTTTTGAAAACCTTGTTAAGTCGAGTGATGATGCACTCAAACGTCGTATCGCACGGTTTTCTTTATCTGCTCTCTGCGAAGCCCTTGACGATCCGACTATTTGGGTCTCGCAGCAAAGGTTATAGGCGGGCTGGGAAAATATGCGCTCGGAGCAGCGCCTTTTTTATATAAACGGTTGGATGACAAAGACGGTGAGTGGGCTGCCCGTGCGCTTCGCAATATCACAGGTGAACAATATGGTAAAGACGAGAAGCATAAATGGGAGCAGTGGTTGCAGAAATATGTTGTCAAATAAAATCGTTCAATTTTGCTGCCACCGCGAGGCGGTGGTGACGCTGTCGCAATCTCCGGCAGGTCTCCCGCCGGGCAGACATAAAATAGAACTCACCGGTTCCTGAAATAACGGCTTAATACCTTTTCGATATTCGCGGCTATACTGTCCTTGGCATTTACTATAAATACCTTGTCCCGTATCTGAAATAGCTCTTTTTCGATCCTGACAACCTTCGGAGGTTCGGCGTACCTCTTTCTTAGCTCTTCATCGAACATAAACACAATCTTGTCCTTCATCCTGAGTTCCGTATCCACGAAAAAAATGCTGATCTCGGGGGAGAGGTCCGCTACCCTGTCGAAAAAGGCCGAGATCTCGCTCTGATAAATCTGTTTCGGGGGTGACGATTTGATCTCCATATACAATATCGACCCATCGACCTTTGCGATAAGGTCATAGTCGCCGCCCACATTCGGCCGTTTGAACCGTATTCCCCATATCGCCTCTGTTGCAAATTCCTTCTTAAATAGCTCCGCCACAAACCATTCGAGGGTCTCTCCGAAACTCTTTATGGGTCCGAGGGTAAGCCTGAAGCCGTCGGCTGCCTTTTCCACAAGGCCGACGTCTCTTAAGCACTCGACATATCTTTTCGTCACCTCTGAGGTCGCATACCAGGTGACATTCTCGATTCCGAAGGACCTCTGGTGCTTGATAACGTCTCTCAGGAATAAACGAAAGGAATACTTCTTCATCATCTCATAGAAGTCTTCGAGAAATTTATCCGCAGGCAAGAGCAGGTCTTCGGAAGGCTCTTCTTTATAGATCCTGAAACCCCTCCTCCTCAGGAGTACATCCAGGGAAGGAGTAAGTTCCGAAAGTGATTTTCTGAGTCTCTTTACCTCTTCACGGAGGGATTCGGTTTCATCGGAAGAGCCGTCGGACATTACGGTATCAATTTGACCGCTATCCTTCTGTGCCGGGGACCGTCAAACTCGCAGAAGAAGACGGACTGCCAGGTTCCCAGTAACAACTTCCCCTCATCGATAATCACATTCACCGATGTCCCGACAAGGGTAGATTTTATATGGGCGTCGGCGTTTCCCTCCCTATGGAAATAATTCAATTCATGGGGGATAAGCCTGCTCAGGGCGTTCTGAATATCGCGCTGCACGCTCGGGTCCGCACCTTCATTGATCGTGATGCCTGCAGTCGTATGGGGAACATAAAGATAACAGACCCCTTTCACGACGCCCGCACCTTTTATAACCTCCTGGACCATCTCGGTAATATCAATAAACTCAATCCGCGACTTACTTCTGACGTTGATATACCTGACCATCTCAACCTCCGATAAAAAATGAACACAAATTATAAAATAAAAAGAAATAAAATGCTATGTTGCGTATCCCTTCGTGGAGGATAGCAACCAGAGATATTGATAATATTAGGTTTCATTAAATCCCTCCTAATCTCCCCTTGCCAAAGGGAGGGAACGGTTCGACAGGCTCACCATGACATTTGTCATCCTGAGCTTGTCGAAGGACGGCAAAGATGGGAACGGGGAAATTTTGTAATTTCGATTACAACCTTTCACTGAAGGGTTACCAGAGTTCTTTTATTTTGAATGTTGCATCCCCTCAAAGACTTCATCATAAAACCCTTCATCGGCATAAAACTCGATAGCTAACGCCACAAGTTTTTCCGGCAGTTCAAAACCTTTCAGTCTCATTATATCTTTTTCCGTCGTAACAATCCACGACGCAGAACTCGTCTTTGCATCTGCCGTTATCGCTTTTATGTCTCCAGCGCTGTATTTATGGTGATCTCTGAACCGTTTAAACCCCGCCAATGCGACACCCGCCGATACCAGGGTTTCCCTGAAGGACCGATGATTACCTATGCCGCAGAAGCCGAAAAAGCTCTTACCTTTCGCCCATTCGAGCGGGAACGTATCTCCTTTTGCCGTTACAAAGTTTGAAGGAATGTGTCGCGCAAGAAACACCGGCGCCTTCACATTATATTGTCTTATTTCATTAATCAGACCCCCGACGCCGGACTCCCGGTTCCGGACTGAACTGTCCGTTCCTGTTATGACAATAATGTCGGCCCTGTTCATGGCGGCAATAGGCTCTCTTAACGGTCCCAGCGGCAGCATCCTCCTGTTGCCGAACGGTCTGACGCCGTCTATCAAGAGTATGTCTTTGTCTCTCCAAAGCCGCCAGTGCTGGAAACCGTCATCGAGGATGAAAACGTCGGGACTGAGGGCGGCGGGCAATGCGCTTAATGCAAACTCTCCCGCTTCGTACCTGTTCCTTCCTTTAATTATCGGTACACCGCTCAATTTCTCCGACATAAGAACGGCTTCGTCTCCCGCCCGGCATGCGTCCAGCAGGGCCCCTTTCCCCCTGCTCACAAAACAAGGGGCCACGGCTTTTCCCTTATACCCCCTCGTAAGGACGCAGGGCTTAAAGTCACGGTTCCCGGCTTCTTTGGCCAGGGCAATAGTTGCGGGAGTTTTGCCTGTTCCGCCGAGTGTCAAATTTCCGATGCTGATTACCTTACGGGGCAGTGTCTCCTGATGCCTGAGGGAATGTATCTTCTTAACGGAAAGTCCCAGAAAATAGAGGAATTCCAATGGTGTCATTTGGTGTCCGATGCTTTTCTTTTCTTCAGAAAACTCTTTACAAGAAAATAAGATAACCCCGAGACAATAGTTCCGAGTATAAGACTGCCCAAGACTATGGGCCATACCAAGTGATCAAGATAATAACCGATATTTTTCGAAAACCTCATCTCGAGGAATCTTCCGTTCAGGAGCAGGCTCCCTATCTCTGCCGTGATAAACAACTGAAAAGGGTATGATATGGGATTCGATATCTGTGTCCCGAGTAATACAATCAATGTGTTGAGCCTCAGGATATATGCAAGACCGATGGCTATTATGGTATGGGTGCCCATCACCGGGATGAAACCTACAAAATTCCCCAACGCGATTCCAAGAGCGATTTCGTTGGTCGACAACCCCTTCGAGCTGAACCTGAGGATATAATCTTTAAGCTTAGATAAATATTTCATGGTCTAAAGATATGCTACTTTAAACTGTTTAAGAAGTTTTTTGCTATCAGGGTAAGCTTAAAATTTTTTCAATTCTCAGCTGTAAAACCGTCACTCACCATTCTTGAGTTATTCAGCGGCAGGACGCAGTACACAGCATTCAGGAAACATAATCCGCAATAATTTCCATCGCCCTTTCGACGGCTCCCGAATTTTTCCTGTATAACCGCTGCGCCCTTAAACCTATCTCTTTCGCCCTATCGGGAGAGGCGAGGAGTTCCTTTAATTGGGAATAAAGTTCTTTTTCATCAGCCTCAAGGGCTGCACCGGCTTTGTAGAAATCCCTGATAACCGGAAAATTCTCCATGTGAGGGCCGCAGACAACTGGCCTTCCCCAGCTTGCAGGCTCAAGGGGGTTCTGCCCTCCACGGCCTCTGAAACTCTTTCCGATAATTGCAATATCGGTTATACCGTAGACTGACGACAGTTCTCCCACTGTGTCCAGAAGAATTACCTGTCCTTTGATCATAGGAGACTGCGAAATCTGATTGCCGAAAGCCGATCTCTTCATAAAAGGAACTCTCTTTGAACTGAGCATCTCCTCCACGCTTTTAAACCGCTCGGGATGTCTTGGTGCAATGATGAGATTGAGATCAGGGAAGTCTTTTTTCAGTTCGATGTAAAGAGATGCTGTCAGTTCCTCCTCACCTTCGTGGGTGCTTCCTGCCGTAATAACAGGACCGTTTATCTTTGTGGCCCACTCAGGGATTCGGGAAGAAGGTTTTGAATCAAATTTGAAGTTGCCCAAAGTCTTTATCCGCATGCTTTCGACACCGAGGCCTCTGATCCTGTCAGCATATTCTTCGCTCTGCATACCGAATAAATTCACATGGGAAAGGACTTTTCTCATAAAGAAAGAAATCTTTTTGTATCCCCGAAATGACCTTTCAGAAATTCTTCCGTTAAAAAGAACGACGGGAATTCCGTTTCCCCTGAATACCCTGAACATGTTCGGCCAAAGCTCTGTCTCGATGATGATCAAAATCTCCGGTCTCGCTTTTTTCACGACCGAATTTAGGATCAACGGAATGTCAAAAGGCAGATAAACAATTTTTGTGGCTCCGGGCGCTTTTTCCCTTGCGACCTTCTGCCCCGTGTCCGTGATTGTCGACAGAATAATTTCCTTCGAAGGATATCGCTCCCTGATTTCTTTGAGGAGCGGTGATGCAGCCATCACTTCTCCAACGGATACGGCGTGGACCCAAATGAGTGATGAGTGATGAGTGATGAGTGATGAGTTAAAGAGACCGAGTTTCTCTCTCAGCCATCTTTTCCTAAGGTCTTTCGGCCTTTTGAAAAACTCGAAGGGCAAGAGGAAAATGATGACAACGGTATATATGAAGCTATACATCAGATACATTTTATCCACCCTGTCACAAGAAACCGTAATGAGAATAATGCGGACGTTGTGAAAAAAATTATTTTTCGATACCTTAGTGCACCTTTAACAAATGTTTCAACGAACACTCTCATGATTCCCCGAATAGAGATACTTCCAATAAATTCAGCGAGTTAAATAAACTTTTGAACAATATTCGCATTATTCATGCTGATAGTTGTTCTTAGAAAAGGTTCGAGCTTGGCGCCCCGCCATTTCCATCACTATCTCTGCCACCCTGTCCGATGCCCTTTTGCCTGAAAAGCGCTCCTTGATTTTTTTGAACGAACTCAACATGTCTTTTTTATAATTCGCGTCGGACATGATCTTTTTAAGCTCATTTATTATCTCCTTCGGATTGGCCCGTTGCTGGATCAACTCGACAACAACCTCCCTGCCTGAGAGAATATTCACCAATGATATATATTTGACCCTTATAATACGTTTCCCCAGATGATATGTCAGAGGGGAAAGTTTATAGACCACAACCATCGGAACTTCGAGGAATGCTGTCTGGAGAGTTGCGGTACCCGAGGTAACCACAGCCATATCTGATGCTGCGAGCACCCTCACGGTCTCGCCTTTCTTTACAGTCACGCCTTCCTGCCTTAATGTTTCAAGATAGAAACCGTATCTCTTTTCGTCGGTATTCGGAGCAAGCGGCATACAGACCTGGCAGTTTTTCCCTGAATGCATTTCCGGATCGCTCCTGATTTGCCTGATAACATCAACCATGAGAGGGAGATGTCTGTTCAATTCGCTCGGTCTGCTCCCCGGAAGAATAGACAGGAGCGGTCCATCCGGATCAAGACCGAGGGCGGACTTAAAGAAACTCCGGAACTGAGAAACTTCAATTCCCATTCTTTCAAATCCCCCCTTGCCCGCCTTTTCCAAAGTGGGGGTAAATGGGGGTAAGTTTTTGACTTCCGTCTCCAATACGCCTTCGATCTCTTCGAGAATCGGGTGCCCCACAAATTCACAAGGCAGACCGGCATTCCCGTATATTTTTTCCTCGAACGGAAGGATAACAGCCATTCTATCGACGAGAGCTGCTATCTTTCTTACCCTGCCTTTGCGCCACGCCCAAACCTGCGGGCTCACATAATACAGTATTTTTATACCGAGGGACTTCGCTACCTTAGCGACTCTTAAATTGAAATCGGGATAATCGATCAGGACGAGAACCTCCGGCCTGAACTTCTTGACAGCATTTATGCTGTTGTCAAACGCGGTCTTAATCTTGTTAAATGCCGAAACCGCTTCTACGAGGCCGAAGGCATCCGATATATGCGAAACAAGTTCTACCCCCGCCTCCTTCATTCTCTCACCGCCGACACCGATGATATGCACATCATCCGGCCACCCTCTCTTCAATGTCTTTGCGAGGAGCGAGCCGTATAATTCGCCCGAGCTTTCGCCGGCAACTATCATAATAGTATTCATAATGATGGTTTACTCCGCTTTAAAAAAATTGACTTTACCCGTAAGTTTATCGAACAGGGCATAACATGAATTTGTGAAGGATTCCCCCTTAATAAAGGGAGAATTGCTGATATTTTTCTTTGACGAAAATAAGTTTTCAAGCTTAAAAAGGATCGGACAAAACATCTCTTGATTCAGACAACTTCCTTGATTTTCTCCGCCGTCTTTACTATTGACGTTTCCTCAAGCTCCGGGTACATCGGCAGAGACAGCGCTTCACGTGCTGCCTTTTCGGCAACGGGGAAATCTCCCCTGTGATAACCCAGAAATCTGAGTGCTTCCTGCAGGTGAAGCGGCACCGGATAATACACTACCGATGAGATACCGTTTTCCTTGAGTTTCTTCTGAATCTTATCCCTCTTTTTACTCATAATGGTATATTGATGATAGACATGATAGGTACCCTCACCTTCAACGGGGCACTTTACCGTACCTGAAAGGAGACTATCATAAAGAGCGGCATTTTGCCTTCTCTTTTTGTTGTATTCATCAATATACTTAAGCTTTATCAATAAGATGCCCGCCTGTATCTCATCCAACCTGCTGTTATAGCCGACTCTCCTGTGTCTGTAAGAACCCCTGGAGCCATGGTTTCTCAATTCCCTTATCGTTCCGGCGACTCTCGGGTTGTTCAGGATTATCATTCCTCCGTCACCATACGCGCCAAGGTTCTTGCTCGGATAAAAACTGAAACAACCGGCATCTCCAATACTACCGGTCTTCTTCCCATTTATCCCGGCGCCAAAAGACTGGGCACAATCCTCGATCACTTTCAACCTGTTTTTCTTTGCAATCTTCATGATTTTTCCCATATCGGCAGGATGGCCGAACAGATGCACGGGCAGGATCGCCCTTGTCTTTTTCGTTATATTCGCCTGTACCTGTGCAGCATCGATATTCAATGTTTCCGGTTCAATATCAACAAAGACGGGCGTAGCGCCCGTATAGAGGATAGCCTCAACAGTCGCAAAAAAGGTAAAGGGGGTCGTAATCACTTCGTCGCCCGCACCAATGCCTAACGCATCGAGTGCCAGATGAAGGGCGTCAGTGCATGACGCAACACCAATTGCATCTCCGATATTATTATAATCTGCTACCTTTTTTTCGAATTCTGAGACCTTAGACCCGAGTACATACTGACTGCTTTCGAGTATTTCCGTCAGAATATCTAAGACATCGTCTTTGATCGCGCGGAATTGCTTCTTCAAATCAACCATTGGGACCATCTTTCATCTCCTCATCGCTGTTTCTTATCTTCTCGGTTATCTCCATCACCACTTTTAACGCGTCCCTTCCTTCACCTGGCGGATACCTTCGGCCTCTTCCTCCCTTGTACGCACCGGACAAAATCTTTCAATTCTTCCTTGAGAGGCTCACATTTCTCGGGTCTTGTGATTTCAGAGGATATCCCTTCCTGATTTCTGAAATAGCGTCTTACCTCCGAATTCTGATAGTCAATGGAAATATAAGAATCTTTCTGGAAGACCTTCAACCTCCTCAGTTTTTCCGGTGATAAACGGCTCACCGTGACAAGGGCAATGCAGCCTTTTTCAAACTCAATCCAGGCTTTTGCGACATCGATCTTCCCGGTGAGCACCTTTGCTCCCACAGCCTTGATCTCTTTAACCGGCAAGGCAACAAGACTCAGGATAATATCAACATCATGGATCATGAGATCGAGTGTCACATCAACATCTATTCCTCTTCCGAGAAAAGGGGAGAGCCTTTCCGACTCGATAAAGCGCGGTTCTTGGATCAAAGCGGAGGCAAAAAGCACGCCGGGATTGTAGCGCTCAAGGTGTCCGACCTGAATGATGCATCCCCGCTTCTCCGATTCTCTGATCAGTTCATCAGCCTCCTCAACGCTCACGGTAATCGGCTTTTCTATAAGGACATCCTTTCCCGCCCTAAGACAATCGAGGGCAATGGAATAGTGTGATGTCGTAGGTGTCACAATACTCAGGGCATCGACGGTGTGAAGAATCTCCCTGTAATCGCTATGTGCTGCACAGCCATATTTCTCAGCAAAAGAGTCCGCCTTTTTCCGGTCAATATCGACAATGGCGGCGAGCTTCATTCCTCCTATCTCAGAATAGATTCGCGCATGGTGCTGACCGAGATATCCGACTCCGATAACCCCAACTCTAACGGCCAAAGGACCTCCTCTTAAAGGGACTGGCTGACCCTCTTTACCTCTTCAAATTTTTTCAACGCCCTGCCTGAATCTATTGATTCTTCTGCCGTTTGGAGAGCAGTTCTAAAATCCTCCGTCGTCCCTGCGGCCACAAGAGCAACAGCAGAGTTCATGAGCACAATATCCCGTCTCGGACCTTTTTCGCCATTAAAAATCGAAAGGGTAATGCCAGCATTCTCTTCCTTTTCTCCGCCGCGGATCTGCCCGATCTCATTTCGCCATATCCCAAAATCTTCCGGTTCAATAAAGAAATTCCTGACCTCTCCGTCTTTAAATCTTGAAACACGCGTTCTGCCCGATATGCTCACCTCGTCGAGTCCGTCTTCACCATGGACAACCATGGCATCCACTGCACCGAGTTTTCCCAAAACCATAGCCAGTGTCTCGGTTAGTCTGTTCGCAAACACTCCGAGTATCTGCCTCTTCGCATTCGCCGGATTCGTTATCGGACCGAGGATATTGAATATGGTCCTTATTCCTAACTCACGGCGGGGTCCGACGGCATATTTCATCGCCGGGTGAAACAACGGCGCAAAGAGAAATCCAAAACCTGTTTCAAAGAGACATTTTTCGACCTTCCCGGGCAGCAGATCTATCTTTACTCCAAGGGCCTCAAGTACATCGGCGCTTCCCGACCGGCTCGAAACAGAACGGTTCCCGTGTTTCGCAACCGGAACACCCGCACCTGCAACGACAAAAGCCGTTGTCGTCGAAATATTAAAGGTATGGGACATATCCCCGCCGGTGCCGCAGGTATCGAGAACCCCCTCGGGCGCCTTGATGGCAGCAGCTTTCGCTCTCATAATTCTTGCGGCCCCCGTTATCTCTTCGACCGTTTCACCCTTCATCCTGAGGGCGGCAAGAAATGCACCGGTCTGGGCATCCGTCGACTTCCCTTCCATGATATCTTTCATGCACTCTGCCGATTCGGGTTCTGTGAGGTTTATCTTACTGACCAGCATGTTGATAGCCTCTTTGATCATAAATATTTCTCTTATCGCACTCTGAGTCTGAGAAAGTTTCCCAGGAGGTCTTTGCCCACCGTGGTAAGTATAGACTCGGGATGGAATTGCACCCCTTCGATAACAAGCTCTTTGTGTCTCACCCCCATAATCTCATTGAGCTCTGTCCATGCCGTTATCTCAAGGCACTCGGGAAGGGTCTCCTTCTTTATCAAAAGGGAGTGATACCGTGTTGCTTCGAAGGGATTCGGAAGACCTTCAAATACTGTCTTCCCGTCGTGGTGTACCAATGATGTTTTCCCGTGCATGAGCCTCGGAGCCCTTATGATATCGCCTCCGAAAGCAGCGCCTATGGATTGATGACCGAGGCACACGCCGAGAATCGGAATTCTACCCGCAAAATGCTTTACCGCCTCCACCGAAATACCGGCCTCCTTCGGTGTGCAGGGGCCAGGTGAGATAACGATCCTGTCGGGGTTCAGCCGCTCTATCTCTCCGATAGAAATCTTATTATTCCTGAAGACCTTTATGTCCTCGCCAAGCTCACCGAGGTACTGGACAAGGTTATAGGTAAAGGAATCATAATTGTCGATCATCAACAACATTTAACTTAATTCCCTTTCAGCCATATCGACCGCTTTCATCATCCCCATGGCCTTATTGACCGTTTCATGATATTCGCTGTCGGGAACCGAGTCGGCGACGATTCCCGCGCCGGCTTGAACATAGATTTTATTCCCCTTTATTATAAGTGTTCTGATCGTAATACAGGTATCCATATTCCCCGAATAACTGAGGTAACCGACGGCACCCGCATACGGCCCTCTCTTGATCGGTTCAAGCTCTTCTATAATCTCCATCGCTCTCACCTTGGGAGCCCCTGTGACCGTACCTGCGGGAAAGCACGCCTCCAGAACATCAAAGGCATCGAGCCCCTGTTTAAGGGTGCCTTCAACATTCGAGACAAGATGCATGACATGGCTGTATCTCTCAACGTCCATCAAGTCCGTGACCTTTACCGAGCCCATCTCTGCAACTCTCCCCACATCGTTCCTGCCGAGGTCGACGAGCATGATATGCTCTGCAATCTCCTTAGGGTCATTTTTCAGTTCTTCCTCAAGGGCTTTATCCTCTTCCTCCGTCTCGCCCCTTCTGCGTGTACCCGCAATAGGTCTCAATATTATCTTTTTGCCTTCAAGCCTTACCAATATCTCAGGGGATGAGCCGACAAGCTTTGCGTCACCCGTATCGATATAATACATATAGGGAGAAGGGTTGATCACCCTCAATGCCCTGTAGATATCAAACGGTTCTACATCGAACTCTCTCTCGAATCTCTGGGACAACACAACCTGAATCACATCCCCGGACATTATGTAATCCTTACTTTTCAATACCGCCTCCTCAAAGGCCTCTTTTGTGAGGAAGGAGGACGCATAATCGTAAAGAGACGGGCGCTTCTCCGAATAATTCACACCGGAGAACGATAAATCGGTCATCCGCCCGCACCCCCGATTGGGGGACTTTGACTTTCGGCTCGTGATCTTCGTCTTTCTCAACTTCTCTATGATAGTCTCAATTTTCTCTTCCGCCTCCCGATATGCCTCCTCAGGGGATTTGCCGTTAATATGTGCATTTGAAACAACCTTTATCTTCCCTTTCAGATTGTCAAAAATAACCACCGTGTCCGTAACCATAAGGAACATATCCGGAATTTTGAGCGCCGGCTTCTTTTGGTCAGGTATATCTTCGAAAAATCTGACCATGTCGTAGCCGATATAGCCCACAAGACCGCCGTAAAATCTCGGCAAGCCCATAACATCGACCGGTTTATATGCGGTAAGCTCCTTTTTTATCACCTCAATCGGGTTCTCGACTTTAAATCTCCGAGTACCCGTTTTGTCATCTTTTATTTCTACCTTTTTACCCCAGCTCTTCAAGACCCTTGAAGGTCTTGACCCGAGAAAGGAGTACCGTGCCCATTTCTCGCCACCGATCATGCTTTCAAGCAAAAAAGAAGGCGAACCTCCGAGTTTCAGCGCTGCGGACACAGGGGTTTCCGTATCGGCGAGTATCTCACCGTAGACAGGGATGAGATTCCCCTTCGCTGAAAGGGTCTTGAAACTTTCTAAATCAGGATACGGCATATTGACAAAACCTGCTCTTTCTATTAGTATTTTATGGTAAAATTCATTATAGCTTATTATTTTATAATAAGTTAAGAGTTGAGGGTCAGAAGTGAAGAGTTTTCAAGTATCTTTCCAAACTTTTCACTTCTCTATATTTGACTATTCACTTATTGTGCGGGAATAGCTCAGTTGGTAGAGCACAACCTTGCCAAGGTTGGGGTCGCGGGTTCGAATCCCGTTTCCCGCTCCATAGAACCATTAATAATTAGTAGGGGCGACCCGGCGGGTCGCCCCTACTGGATTTTATCTTTAAGGCGGCGTACCCAAGTGGCTAAGGGGGAGGTCTGCAAAACCTTTATACAGCGGTTCAAATCCGCTCGCCGCCTCCAAGAAAAAACGGTTCGAGCAGCGCAACGCTGAGGTTTCTGTTCTCACAATATTCCTTTTCGAGGATCTCTATATAAAACCTGTCAAGTCCGCTGTTGTCCAAAAAGTCTTCTCTCAATGCGGTATCCTTGGTATGGATAATCGCGGGTAAAATATGGTTGAGATAGAAAGCCTCTTTCCCGAGATCAAGAAACACCTTATCGAATAGTTTTTTATCGATTTCCCCGACAACACCTTTAGCGGCAAGCTCTCTGGTAATGTCTTCCTTTATCTTCTCCCGTCCTTGTCTTGTGTCCGGGCCGGGAAAGAAGCTTCGCATCCTATCTTTAAGAGCGGTCCGTATCAAGCGATAAAGCTTCTCCTCATCCGCAATGTACTTCACTTCCGTAACGACATCCCGCAGCGACGCATCTCCGGCAGTAATCTTTTTCATACCCTTTGATACCGCACTGACCTTTTTCTTGCCATACGCCGTGATATACCTGTTATTCAGAAGCTCTTTAATGAACACCTCGTCAAAGAGCTTCTGGTCCAGCCTGTCAAATTCCTTCTTATTTCCGATCAGACTCCTCAAGGAATCTTCCGTGAACGCCACATTTTCCATAAAAGCTATCTGGCTCAATAACGTAGAGACATTGTCATATCTGTCGAAGTAGGTAACGATAGAGGTAAACTCTTCAAAAAAACCAAAGTCATTCGTCTCGCGGGCTATCTCGTCACAGGCCCTCACCGTGTCGAGGAGGATCTGCTCGAAGCCCTTGTCCCCTTGCGATTCAGCCAACTGCTTCGCCTTTACCAGCCGCATAATATCTTCGTTTATTATGTGTCTCTTGAGTGACAAGTCTTTGAAAAAGAGGCTCTGAAGTATCGCCCTCGTGTCCCTGAGATACTCAGGCTCTTCTATCTCCTGAATCTTCCGGCCTCTCAGAAGAAGGTCATCAAGGGTCTCGAAGAGGACGCTGGGGATATTATTTCTTATTCCCAGAGTGCGTAACCTGCGCAGCCGCGCAAACTCGGAATGCTGAAGCGCGTCCTTTGACGTCCCGCCCAGCAGGATATCCCTGTACTCGTCGACGACCCGTTTGTTATCGGGATGCCTGTACATGATATCGATCTTCATCCTCTCCTGTTGGTAACGGTCGATATCGTGTGCCAGGGCGATATCATCAATAAAAAGCTCCTCATCCGAAGACAGTGATCTTTCTTTGGAATAAAAACCGGTGAATACCTTATAAAATTGCAGGTTCCCCCTGTGTACCAGCTTAAAGACGAATACCGTAGAATGCTTTTCTTTCAGTTCAGACAGAAAACCGTTGAGGAGCTCCGTATCCATATCTTCGGTTATCAGATGCGTTCTCTTGAGGAATTTGCCGACGGATCTGAGAACCTGTTTCTGTCTTTTTCGATAATCTCCGCTGAAATCCGACGAAACAAAAAAATAATAATTCTTTACTGCATGCCCCTGGAGAAAAAGACGATAAAAAGACTCCCTGCCTTCCGTATCATTCGTAAAGACAATCCGTTCATTTTCATCGAGGAATGCGCCGAACATGATCAGTCTGTTTGCGATCGACTTTTTCATGATATCCTTAAAAGGTTTCTCGACACCGAACATGTACTCACAGAAGCTCCCTCCTGTCCCCTTATAAGAGATATCTTCTTCGGTGATCGTAAATTCGTTACCCCTCGAAAAAAACCTGATGCTTGACGGTCCTTCCTCGTAAAAATAGGAATTCAAGGCACTCGCCCCGCCGACAAATGCAAAATATTCCACAGGGCCGATGGTTCCATGAAGCCGGAGATCATTGATCATGAAAAAATATTATCACAGGAATAAGGAAATATGCTATCACAGGGGTTGGACGGTGCCGAATGGTTCAGATACCGGTGTCGCGGGAAACGACATCACAGGTCTGTTTCTATCCCGAACTCTTCGCATTCATCGAGTATAAAATCATTGAGCAATTCCGCGACCCGTTTATAGAAGGAGGTCCGTGCGATTCTCTTGATCTCATCGCAATAATCGAGGACCCAGGCGAGCAGATGATCTTCAAGAAAAAACTTCTGCTGTTCCATGAGATGATTCTCTATCAAATAGCTCATAAAGAGCAATTCTGCAAAGAGATGGTCCGGAATAAACTCAACTTCCTCGTCGATCACAAGCCCTGCGGATTCGTAGAGTGCCTGCACTTCTTCGGTAGCCCTTCCCCATAATCTCGGCTTATCCGGCATCGGATAGTTATACAGCGACTCGTATGGCGGAAGTCGCCCCCCGGTATCGGAAAAAAGATAAAAAAAATCCATTCGTATTTCGTTTGAAGAGTCGCCATATTTTATTTCGAATATATCCTTGATCCGGGTCAGGGTCTGCTCGTCCGGCTCCCGCAAGAAAAGAGGGGCAAACAGCTTATAGAAATCTGACCGCCCCCGTGCATCGTCATCAAGAAAGTTCACTCTTCAAAACTCCTTAAACACCTTCGCAAGGCTCTCGCCTCCGACGTGGATGGAAAATTCATTAAAATATCCGAAAGGCGTGCACATTATCGTATAACCGGCGTTCTGCAGCCTTTCGGCAGCCTGTTTAATCGTCGACTCCGAAAATTCAGGCGATGCCTTGCTCGATGAAAGGTGGTTGAATGAATGGATGACGACGTTCTTTGTTCCGAACTTGCCTGCAAGCCACTTGATGTTCTTCACTACCTTATCAAGGAGACCTTTCCCTTTTTCTTCATCCTCTTTTTCCGCATGGAAAAAAACCACGACGGCATTTTCCATGGAATCCTCCTCTTCGGTATCCGGAACCTGTGGAAGGCCCTTCGATGCTGTCTTAAACCACCACTTATGGGCGTGGAAGAGCAAGAGTTTTATGACAACCCCCTTAATCCCCCTTTACTAAAGGGAAAATTCTTGATTTTCTTCCTTGAGGTGTCATCACAAACGAATTCCCCCTTAGTAAAAGGGGCAAGGGGGTTGTATAGGTAAGAAAAATACGAAACAAGCGCAATAATAAAATCCAATGCAAGTATTGCTTTTTTAAGCATTATCTGTCCGCATCCTCTTGATCGCATCGGCAACCTTTGCCACCTTGGCCATTTCCTTTACATCATGGACGCGGATTATATTTGCACCATTCATTATCGAGACGGCGACCGCAGCCGCGGTCCCTTCCAGCCTTTCTCCGGGAGGCACGTCTCCGAGGACCTTCCCGATGAAGGCCTTTCTTGACGGTCCGATGAGAACAGGCTTTTCCAAAAAAGTCAACTCACGAAGGTTGTGAATGATCTCAAGGTTGTGTTCGGAGGTCTTCCCAAACCCTATGCCGGGATCGACTATTATCTTATCTTCCGATACCCCGGAGTCCATTGCCGACCGTATGCCTTCCCTCAAAGTGTCCATAACTTCAGGCATCAGGGCCTGGTATACGGGATTTTTCTGCATGTCCTTTGGAGCGCCCTTAATATGCATAATCACTACCGGCACCCTATATTCCGAGACGACCTTCGGCATCCAGGGATCGAATCTCAAACCGCTTATGTCGTTTACCATCGATGCACCAGCGTCAAGCGCCCTTCTTGCCACACCGGATTTATAGGTATCGACGGACAGGGGAATATCGATCTCTTTCGATAGCGCTTCAATAACAGGGATTGTCCGCCTCAGTTCTTCCTCGATTGCCAACGGTTCCGAGCCCGGTCTTGTCGATTCGCCCCCGATATCGATGATATCGGCGCCTTCTTCAGCCATCCGGACAGCCCTGTTGATCGCCTGGGCCTTATCAAAATATAATCCGCTGTCGGAAAAAGAATCCGGCGTCACATTCAGGATTCCCATGATGCATGTCTTTTGAGAAAAGTCCAAGGAATAATTTGCCCATGAAAGTTTCATTCAATTTCCTCTGTGGGCGGCACAAGAACTATTTCCTCTTTTGCGTTTTTTTGCTGCACTTCCGTCTTTTCGGCATCTCCAAATAATCTTCTCTGGTTTTCCTTATCGGGTCGATCCCGATAGTTACCCATCGGCCTGAACGGACAAACTTTTTTATTTTGTTGGAACGAATAAGATCCTCGAGTTGGTAGGCTTCTATCTCAGCAATTTTTTCATCCTGATACATTACCTTTATGAGCATGTTTATTTCTCTTTGTTCGGGAGACCGTAAAGTAAAATGTTGCGGGGCGCTGTCTTTCTTCGATAGTTTTTTTTCAGCTTTTTTGCGAAGTGCCTTAATTTCTTTTGAGTCGGATGCCTTTTTCTTCACTGACGCGCTCTCAGTTCAAAATCCGAACTCCCCGGTGACTGATCAATCTGTTCAAACTTGAACTACCCTTTTTGACTCCGCTTCCTGGATGAGCGCGTCTATCTCGGCGCCGTCAACGGTCTCCTTTTCGAGAAGTGTCTTTGCGAATGCCTCAAGAAGGTCCCGGTTTTCTGTGAGGAGGTTTTTTGCCGTATTGTAAGACTCGACCACGATCCTCTTCACCTCGTCATCTATCTCTACCGCGGACTTTTCACTGTAGTCTTTATGCTTCGCTATCTCCCTGCCGAGGAAGATCTGTTCATCCTTTTTCCCGAAGGTAAGCGGACCGAGTTTCTCCGACATACCCCACTCCGTAACCATCTTCCTTGCAAGGTCTGTTGCGCGTTCAAGGTCATTACCGGCCCCTGTAGTCTTATGGTTTAAGGCAATCTCTTCTGCGGCCCTTCCCCCCATAAGGACACAGAGGGTGTTCATGAGATAGTCCCTCGAATACGTATACCTGTCATCAATAGGCAGTTGCTGGGTAATCCCGAGGGCCCTGCCTCTGGGGATGATGCTGACTTTATGCAGAGGATCGGTCCCGGGCGTAAGCTTTGCAACGAGTGCATGGCCTGCTTCGTGATATGCGGTATTTTTCTTCTCTTCATCACTGATTATCATGCTCTTTCTTTCCACACCCATCAGCACCTTGTCCTTGGCCGCTTCAAAATCAGACCTTCCAACTTTGCTTTTTGCCGTCCGTGCTGCGAGCAAAGCAGCCTCGTTCACAAGGTTTTCAAGATCGGCGCCGGAAAACCCCGGCGTACCCCGTGCTATTTCATCGAGGCTGACATTCTCATCGACAGGGATATTCCTGGTATGGACCTTGAGTATCTCAAGCCTTCCCTTTACATCAGGCTGCGGGACAACCACCTGCCTGTCAAACCTTCCCGGCCTCAAGAGTGCAGGGTCAAGGACATCCGGCCTGTTCGTGGCCGCGATGATAATAACTCCCTGATTTGCTTCAAAACCGTCCATTTCCACAAGGAGTTGGTTCAGTGTCTGCTCGCGTTCATCATGTCCGCCTCCCAGTCCCGCTCCCCTGTGCCGGCCGACAGCGTCGATCTCATCGATAAAGATTATACAGGGTGCGCTTTTCTTTGCCTGCTCAAAGAGATCCCTCACCCGCGAAGCCCCGACACCGACAAACATCTCCACAAAATCAGAACCTGACATTGAAAAAAATGGGACCCCGGCCTCACCTGCAATAGCCCTTGCGAGCAAGGTTTTACCGGTACCCGGCGCACCGACAAGGAGGACGCCCTTAGGCATCTTTCCGCCGAGTTTCTGAAACTTCTGGGGGTCCTTCAGAAAATCGATAATTTCCTGGACTTCAGCCTTCGCCTCGTCAATCCCGGCGACATCGGCAAAGGTTATCTTTACCGACTTTTCTGATGCAAGCTTCACCTTTGCTTTTCCGAAAGACAGGGCCTTGTTGCCGCCCGTCTGCATCTGCCGCATAAAGAATATCCAGATAACAACAAAGAAGATTATGGGGGCCCAATTAAACAAGAGACTCCAATACCATGGATTCTGATCTTCAGGCTTAACCGTAATCTTTACATTCTCTGCCCTCATCGTTTTCAAAAGGTCCGGATATTCTACGACATAGGTTTTGAACTTCTTTCCGTCTTTCAACAGGCCTGATATTACGGTCCCTTTGATAGTGACCTCACCGACCTCACCGGCATCGAGCTTGGTCATGAATTCTGAAAATATCATCTCCTCTTCCCCCTTCCTTGGGGTGCTCAGGAGATTAAAAAGGAGGATCATCATGACTCCGATTAAGAGCCAGATGAATAAACTTCTATATGTATTCAATCTGTTCACCTTGATTCTATTTTTTAATCTTAATTGCCAACGATCCCTTATCTAAGACTTTGTAGAGAGCAGAATAAAGGAATGTAATGTATTTTAGCATATTAAGGCTTTTTCAGTAACTGATTACATCATCTTCTATTAACCTCTTTTGCATGCCTATCAGGGTATCGATACCTTCCTCTGCAAGCTTGACGAGGCTGTCTAATGAGCCTTTCGAAAAAGGCAAACCCTCTGCGGTACCCTGTATCTCGACAAACTTTCCGCTTCCCGTCATAACGACATTCATATCCACCTCTGCGCTCGAATCCTCCGAATAACAGAGATCGATCATCGGCTGGCCGCGGACTACCCCTACACTTATCGCAGCGAGATAGTCCTTTAAGGGTGTCCTTTCGATGAGGCCGTTCCGCAGTGCGTATTTTAGTGCATCCGACAGACAGATAAAGGCGCCTGTTATTGAAGCGGTCCTCGTGCCCCCGTCAGCCTGGAGCACATCACAGTCGATCCATATTGTCCTCTCTCCAAGACCCGAAAGATCCACCACCGACCTGAGCGCCCTTCCGATAAGCCTTTGTATCTCATGGGTCCTCCCGCTGACCCTGCCGGTAGAGGATTCCCTCATGGTCCTCGTCTGCGTGGCCCTCGGAAGCATGGAATACTCTGCCGTTATCCATCCTTTTTTCTGGTCCTTCAAAAAAGGGGGGACTCTCTCTTCGATCGAGGCGGTGCAGATCACCCTCGTATTGCCCATAGAAAACAATACCGAACCTTCGGCACTTTCGACAAAATTCCTTTGAATCTTGACCCCGCGAATCTCATTATTTTTCCTGCCGTCAACTCTCATCTATCCTCCTAAGACGATTCTCTCTATATGTTCGATTTTCTGCCCAAGAAATTGCTCTCCGACCTTTAAGAACCTTTCATGGGAATCGGTAACATAGAACTCCCTGGACTGCATTCCTTTCTCTTCATTCTTCAGATCAAGGACTTCAAGTATTCTTCTGATTTCCCGTGAGGTCTCGATCGCGGAATCTATCAGTATTACACCTTCTTCCATGACATCGGCTATGACCTGCTTCAACAGAGGGTAATGGGTACACCCCAGCACTACGGTATCTATGCCCCTTCCTTTTATATCGTCGAGATATTTTTCGGCTATCATAGTCGCAATGGTTCCTTCCGTCCATCCTTCCTCTACAAGCGGCACAAACAAAGGACATGCAAGACCGAACACTTCAATATCTCCATCGATGGCCTTAATAGCCTTTGTGTAGGAACCGCTTTTTACCGTGGCCTCGGTTCCGATGACACCGATTTTCTTATTCTTTGTGGCCGTAACGGCAGCCTTTGCCCCTGGTTCTATAACCCCGATGACAGGGATAGAGATGCTGTTCTTGACGGCATGGAGGCTTACCGATGACGCCGTATTACAGGCGACCACAAGGAGTTTGATCTCCTTTGTCGACAAAAATTTCGTGTTCTCGAATGAATACCGGACAACCGTTTCCGGGGACCTGGTCCCATAGGGTACCCTTGCGGTATCTCCGAGATAGATAGTACTCTCATTCGGTAACTCTCTTATGATCTCCTTTAATACCGTGAGCCCGCCTATTCCTGAGTCAAACACCCCGATCGGCCTGTTCTTCTTAGCGATATTCATAGGAAACCACGTCCTTTAAGGGATATAAAAGATAAAAATGACCGCCGAGCGTCTCTGCCTCCTTGCCCTCTATAAGCACTTTAACGTCCTGGACATCCTCCACATTGGAAATAATGCTTTCGTACAAACCTTTCAGGAAAAAGAATTCCGTAAGGGCATCTCCTTGAAAATTCCTCCTGCATTCATCCGAAAGGTCAACATAGAGTATCCTGTCCGCGCCTCTGTATAAACCGAGGAGCTTTACATCTTTCGGAATATTGGTTTCCGCTGCACCTGCAGGTCCCTTAAGATACTCTTCTACTGTTACCGCCGCGATTGCCATCTGCCCGGTTCTTCTCGGAAGTTTCCTCTCTTCGACCTGGAGCTGATTCGCTACGGGGTAATAAATTCTCAGGAGAAAAACATCCTCTGTCTTCGCCTGACCATCGACCGTTCCTTCCGAACCGGGTTTATCCTTTTGAATCATCTTTGAAAAATAAAAATATCCGCCTGTCACCCCGACTAAGAAGAGCAAAATCAAGAGAGCTATTCCGGATACCTTTTTTATATTCATCCCGCTACTTTTCGGCCCCACATCTTATGACATATTTATTGACCATATAATGCTATCCCGTTCATAATGGCATTAGTCACCCTCGTTTTCATTCGCTGGTCATAAACAACAAACCTTGGCGAAGGGACTTCGAGAAAAACCGCGGGCGCACCGACAGAATTTATTAACGGGAGAGGCATTTCTCTGCGAATAACCTCCCCCTTGAATTCCTCCTTTATCGTTTTTTCGATACAGTCCGACAATGTCTTGCTCTTTCCGGCATATTTTTTCTGTTTCATGGATAGGCCGTAAAGGGCAACCGTTTCGTTCGCGGCCTGCTCTTCCAACTTAGGGCTGTAAAGGACAAAATTCTTAGAAAGCGACGCATGGAGACTTATGAATACATCCGGACTTTTCTGGTTAACAAGGTCTATTCTTTCCATGAGCGGGACATGCTGGTCAACCCTCCGGAGAAGAAAAACCTTTTTGCCCTTCTTCGAAAGGGCAGCGCCCAGGTCTTTCGCCACATTCAGGCTCACATCTTTTTCACTCGCATTTCCAAAAGTTATGCCGAAATCATATCCCCCATGTCCTGCATCGATAGCAAAAACCTTCGAAATGATGAGAGCCGGCTGTTTCTCAGCAGGTTTTTCAGCCTGTTTTTCGGTCTCTTTTTTTTGCGGCTGCTTTACCGTTTGTGCTTCTTTTTTCCCGATATCCAGTACGAGCCTTGCGGGAGAAGAGAGCCTGAAAATTTTTGTATCACCTTGATCCTTGATGTTAATTACCAGTGACCGGTCAGCCGGCGCTATCTCGAAAGGCAGCTCTTTCTGGCTCGTCAGGTTGAAAGGTCCCGGAAAATCTAACCTGATCTGGGAAGAAGAAGTGGTCACCTTTATTTTTTGAATAAATGTCTCTTCTGCCTCGAATACGATGCGCACGAGACCGTCCTGCCTGTTGAATTTCAATTTGACATCAGCCCTGTTCTGGGCAGGGATAGAGACCGCCGCAAGCAGCAACCCCACCATAAAAAGAAAAATTGTCTTCTTCACCTTTAAGCCTTTTCTGTTCCTGAACTCAACGATGCAACTGATATAATATCAGAAAAGCAGGCAGGCCATAGCATGCTACGACCTGCCTGCTTTTCAAATCAAAAATAATCTCTGAACAAAATCGGGACAAAATAATTTTTGGTGGAGGCGGCGGGAATTGAACCCGCGTCCGAAAGCACTACGCTCAGGCTTCTACATGTTTATCCTGCCTATTTATTCTCGAATTCCGGGCTGCCGGCAGGACGGCGTCCCGAAACTCCATCCCCTTTTGTCTCGCCCCGAAGCCAGGGGAAATTCCCCGGGACCAGCCTGCTGAATGACGCCATCATCCGAAACACAGACAATTTCGGAGTAGCGTGCCGCTTATTTAATTAAGCAGCAAGTGCCAGTTCGTTATTGGCGTTTGTGTTTGTTTCCGCTTTTTTACGTGGTGACGGATCCACGACATGCGACCCAAGCCTCATAACCCCCGTCGAGCCCTTTCGCCCCCGACGTTATCAAGTAAGCAGTAAGCACTATGAAGTATGCAGTTTCCTTCCTTTTTTGCTGCTTACCGCCTACGGTTTACTGCACACTATCTTTTCATCGCCCTTTCGATCTCTCGTTTGGCCTCCCTTTCCTTTATTGTTTCCCTTTTTTCAAAGAGCCTTTTACCTCTCGCAACCCCTATTTCGACCTTTGCGCGAGAATCCTTAAAATAAATCTTGAGCGGGATCAGCGTATATCCCTTGGCGGCCGCTTTACCGCTCAGTTTGTCTATCTCTTCCCTGTGCATGAGGAGCTTCCTTGTCCTCAACGGCTCATGATTTAAGATGTTGCCGTGACTGTAAGGGCTGATATGGCAGTTCAGCAGGAAGGCCTCGCCCTCTTTCATAAGAACATAACTGTCTTTCAGATTAGCCTTACCGTCTCTGAGGGACTTCACCTCTGTTCCTAATAAAGCAATTCCTGCCTCTATGGTCTCCTCAATATGGTAATCATGGTATGCCTTCCTGTTTTGACATACTACCTTCACTATCATATTTTAGCATTTTTTAGCATTTCCATGATCTGCCCACACAATAATATTTAAACCCCTTTTCCTTCATCCTCCGTGGATCATAGATATTTCTCAAATCAAAGAAATAGTGCTCTTTGAGGAGTTTCTTGATCTTATCGAGTTCAAGGTTCCTGAACTCGTTCCATTCCGTCATGATAATGAGCGCATCGGCGCCTTTAGCAGCGTCGTAGGGGTCTTTGCAATACTTTACTCTAGGTGATACTTTGTCTTCTTTCGCCGCACAGACAGGATCGTATGCCCTGATATTTACTTTCTCCTTGACCAAGGCATGAATAATGTAAAGAGAAGGGGCATCCCTGGTGTCGTCGGTGTTCGGTTTAAAAGAAAGTCCAAGGACCGCGACCGTTCTGCCTTTTAGTATCCCCATAGCATCCTTTATCTTCTGGACCATCAATTCTTTCTGCCTTTCGTTTGCCTTGACCGCAGCGTCGATAATGCCGAGGTTAACGCTATGCTCCTCTGCCATTTTGACAAGGGCATTTGTGTCCTTTGGAAGACAGGAGCCTCCGTATCCAGGCCCGGGGTGAAGGAATTTCGGGCCGATCCTTTGATCGAGCCCCATCCCTTTTGCGACCATATGGACATCAGCCCCGACCTTCTCACACAGGTTAGCCATTTCATTGATAAAGGAGATCTTCGTTGCGAGAAAAGAGTTCGAGGCGTACTTTATTAGTTCTGCCGTTTCTATATCCGTTATTACGAAGGGGGCCTCGATAAGGTAGAGGGGTTTATAGAGGTCTTTCATGATCGCGACCGCCTGAGGGCTGTTCGCACCGATAACCACCCTGTTCGGCCTCATGAAGTCCTCTATCGCGGACCCCTCCCGCAAAAACTCAGGGTTTGAGACGATATCAAAGTCGGTCTTCCCTCTGAGGTTTTTTGAGATGATTTCTCTTATCTTCTCACCGGTCCCCACAGGCACGGTGCTCTTGGTAACGATCACTTTATATCCATCCATATGTCCTGCGATTTCACCCGCAACCTCTTCCACGTACTTCAGATCGGCAGACCCGTCCCCTCTCCCGGGCGTTCCGACCGCTATAAAAATAGCAAGGGAAGACTCGACCGCCTTTGCGATCTTTGTCGTAAATCTGAGCCTGCCCTGTTTTATGTTTCTCTTCACAAGCTCATCGAGCCCCGGTTCATAAAAGGGGATCAGCCCCTTCTTGAGAGAACTTATCCTTTTTTCATCCTTATCAACACAGGTCACAAATAAACCGAATTCAGCGAAACAGGCCCCGGTGACAAGTCCTACATACCCGGCGCCGACAATCCCTATGTGCATACACCCTCCTTATATGATTCCAAGAAATCTCTTACGCCTCATTTTTAAGTATAATATAACAACTTGCATAAATTGTATGGAGAATATTATCGAGAATAAATCGGGGCACCGCCGGGTATTATTCACAGGATTATTAATATTCGGATTAGCCCTGCCGCTTTCAAAAAGTGTCAGCAGTATTACCATAGGTCTGATATATGCGTATTGTCTTGCAATTGTCGCTTACGATAAGAATTTCAGGGAAACAGTAATCCGTCATATCAAACAGCCCCTGAATGTCTCAATATTTCTTTTCGTTCTCGTAGCCTTTTTAAGATCGTTGTTTTCGAAAAATTTCCCGGAAGGGATGAGTTTTGTCAAACAGGTCTCGAACCTTTTCATCGTTTACCTTATAGTCTCTGTGTTGATTAGTTCAGAGCAAGATGAGCAGAGGAGGCGTAAAAATGCCGAAACCCTGCTTCTCTTTTTTCTTGCGGGCATTTTCACGCTTGACTTACTGGGTTTTTTGACATACTTTGGCTTGATCGGCAACCAAAGATATCCCCTGCCTTTCAGCCCCTTGAATATGCACCACATATGGGCCGGGAACCTTAATGCAATCGGGTTATATGTTTCATCATGCCTGCTCTTACTCTCACCACGGAACAGAATTATTCCCAGGTCGATATTCATCTCGCTCTTTCTTATCATTTGCCTGATATCCGTGTTACTTTCAACATCCAGGACGGCGTGGCTGGGGATATTCGTCACCGGAATCATTTCTATATATATTCTGATTAAAAACAAACAGATTTACTTTATTACGGCGGTGTCGATAATTACGGGATATGTATTTTTATACTTGTTCAATAATATCATTCACACGAGGATAAACCAGATATTCAGTGATCTTTCCCTGTTTTTTTCCGGTATCACATCAACCTCTATAGGCCTGCGCCTTTTGATGTGGAAGGCTGCCATCGAGATGTTTCTTTCAAATCCCCTCTTCGGAGTGGGGCCGGGTGATTACAAGTCCACTATTGCCGGGTTTGTTTCAGAGGGCAGGTTCCCCGATAGCATCCTGAAGTTTAATCAACCGCATAATATGTATCTTTTTACCCTTGCCATCAGCGGGATCATAGGACTTTCGGCTTTGCTTTTTATCTTTTATAAAATTCTGCGATTCTCCAGAAATCTTGTAGGACCTCTTCATAAAGAGCGATTGTTCGGCTTTTTGGCACTGTCGGTAATCATCCATTTCATGGCGGCGGGATTGACGGAATCCCTCTTAAACATCCATGTATTAATAAGCACGTTCGCGTTCATCATGGGTGTGAGCGTGCGTGAGTCGGGAGTGAGTTGACGGGCCTGCAACATATTATCTAAAATTTGATGGAATTCTTCATCTCAATCATACAAGGAACAATCTTTATCCCTAATGATTAATATTCTATATTTATTCGTAACTCTCCCTATCGGTGGCGCCGAGGAACATCTCTTAACTGTTTTAAAAAATACCGATTTGAGACGTTATAATCCGGCAATTTGCTGCATAAGGGAAAAAGGCGCTATCGGAGAAGAGATTGAGAAGGCAGGATTTCATCTGATAACATTAAAAAGAAGAAGTAAAAAGTGGGACTTTAGGATAGTAGAGGATATTGTCAAAATAATCCGTAAGAGAAATATACATTTGATTCATACCCATCTTTATCACGCCAACATGTACGGCAGAATCGCGGCCTTAATAACGAAGAGCCCCGTCGTTTCCACGGAACATAACGCACACACAAAATGCAAACCTTCCCGGAGGATTATCAACAGGCTTTTGGCCAAGAAAACGAATAGAATGATTGCGGTTTCCCACGTGGTGAAAGACAATATAGTCTCAAGGGACAAGATAGAACCGTCAAAAATCGAAGTTGTCTATAATGGTATCGACATCACTCAGTTCCCATCTTCTTTGACAAAAGCAGATGCCCGGGAAAAGATCGGAATTCCGACAAACTGTTTTTTGATCGGCACTGTGGGCAGGATATCGGAAGAAAAAGGGCATATATATCTTATTAATGCTGTAAGCAGAGTAAGAGATATCGTCCCTGATTTAAGACTGATCATTATAGGTTCGGGACCACTGGAACTTCATTTAAGGAAAGTCGTTGCAGATCAAGAACTGGGGCAGACTGTTATTTTCACGGGTTTCAGAAGAGACGTCCCCGACATTTTGAAGGCAATGGATGTTTTTGCATTTCCTTCTCTCCGGGAGGGGTTCCCGGTAGCTCTTCTGGAAGCCATGGCTTCCCGTCTTCCTGTAGTAGTGCCTCCCGTAGGAGGTGTTACGGAAATTATTCAGGACGGTATAAACGGTCTTCTTGTTCAGCCCCGGGATGAGATCGGTTTAGCAAAGTCCATAATTGATCTTTATCAAAACCAGATTCTGCGAGAGGAATTGGGCGATAAAGCGCGTGAAACGGTTGTTGAGAAATTCAGCGCCCTTACAATGGTAAAAAATCTTGACTCGGTTTACCGTTCCGTCCTTACTGAATCGAAAAAGGAAGCAGGACAATATTAAGATGTCATATTCCGTTTTAAGCCCTAATATTATCCCGGCCGAGATGCAAAAGACGAGAAAAAGCAATATCGGGGATGCTTTTATCCTTTATCGCATACTCCAGCTGTTGCGCCCTCATGAATGTATTTATATCTTAACATCTCGAAAAAATCTCAGCGATGACGATATCCGTAAAATTAATACTACGAAGGGGCTGATACTCGCAGGAACGAATCAGCTCACTGATTCTTTTTCCATCGTGCCGGGGTTGACCTTAAATCAGCTGAACCGGATTGAAGTGCCCATCATCCCTTTTGCTATCGGCATCAACGGCCATCGTAAGCAAAACACAAAAATGTCACATGGGACAAAAGCAGTCCTTGAGGAAATCCACAACAGAATAAAATATTCCTCATGGCGGTGCGGGTTGACCATAGATTATTTAGTGGAACATATTCCCGCAATTGAGCATAAACTTTTGCAGACGGGTTGTCCCGTGATTTACGATGACAATCTGTTGTCCGGAGTGCCATTTTCAAACAAAACCGGGAAAATAGTTGTAACTGTTACTGAGAGAGATGACTTTTGGGACCGGGAGGTGAATACGGTAGATTTTGTCGCTCACCGATTCAAGGATTCGGAAAAGTTTCTCTCTCTGCATCAGGTTTTCGACGGACCCACTATGTGGAACTTTATAAGATCCTTTTTAGGACGGAGAAAAATATACAAACACAAGAAAAAGGTTATGGCACTGCGGGCTTATGCTCAGGATAAAGGGTTCACCGTTTTTCTTCCCAGCAGTGTTGAAGAGTGCTGGGCGTTTTATGAAAATTGCGACATGCATATAGGAAGCAGGCTCCATGCACACCTTTTTTTTCTGAGCCAGGCCAAAAGATCATTTCTTACCTATGTGGATGAAAGGATGACCGGGTTTTCACAGGACCTGGGGTTTCCTTTGTGTGATTATCATAAGTTCGAAGATTATCTCGCATATGATTTCGAAACATATCGCGCCAACAGCATAAGACATTATGAAACCATGAAGAAGTTTGTAGACTATATCAAAGAAGAAGTTTTGTGAGAATCCTATTTTCTATTTTTGGGCAGCGGGTATGCAAGAAAAAGCCTTACGAAGGCACTCAATGAGAACGGTGAACAAGTTCTCCTACCGGTAAAATTCAGACATCCTCAGTGAGGTATCCCGTAAGATGTGTTTTTTTTGTTTAATAGCATCTCTCTGGTTCTCTGCAAGCTTGTAATCGTTTTTCCTTCGAACTTCCAGCGAACGCATGTTATACATTTCAGTTGAAAAGATAATCTTGAATTCGTCGTCAATGATGGCAGAAGTATCCCAATTAGCGGTTGTTACGTATGGATGATGAGTTTTGTTCAATAGAGACAAACCCTGTGAATAATCTTCTGGAGGGGAAACGCAGCCGACAGATTCCATAAGTGTGGGAACAAGGTCTGAGTGGCTGGTAATTCTTTCCGCTATATAATGTTCCGTCCCGGGATAATGAAGGACAAAAGTGGTCTTTATCTGATAATCGTCAAATGAAGATGTATGACCGAAATATCCATTCTCGTAAAACTCCTCTCCATGGTCACCCGTTATCAAAACTATTGAATGATCTAAAAGATGGTTCTTTTTTAATGAGGCAATGATATTGCCGATAAGGTAATCGTTATAATAGACGGCATTTTTGTAGCGGTTTCTGAACATGAATATCTTATCTTTGCCGGTGTCTTTGAAATAGTTTATCTCGTTATTGCTTGCAGGCCGGAATTTTTCAAATTTTTTTGGATAAAAATAGGGTTGATGAGAGGAATCATAAAATACAAAGGCAAAGAACGGTTCCTTTGATTTTCGAGTTGACATGTAGTTGATATACTTTTCCGTTATTATTCTGTCTTTTTCAGCGGCATCGCCGGTTGTCACCCTGTCCTCTATGCTTTCCGGTATTTTTATAAAAGCGGTCCTTCTGAATTCGGGGAAGGTCAAACGTGTGCTGGAGAGAATCTTAAACCCATACCCTCTGTCAATAAGGGCGTCTATGAGGACAGGTGAAACCCTTTGAGCAAGAAAGGTATGCCAGTAAGTTCCCTCAATTCCGTACAAGAGTGAAAATATTCCAAACCTTGTTCCGTTTCCACCGCTATAATGATTGCTGTAGATAATATTTTTTTGTCCGAATTCCCAGGTATTCGGCATGATATCCTCATTCAGCATGTCGAAGCGAAGACCATCGACAACAATAATAACAATGTTGTATTTTTTGTCTTTTAAAGGATCAAATCTGACTGTTTTTTTAGGATAATGCAGCGACGTATTTGCAGACGATACCTTGAAATTCAGCTCTCTGTCCACTTTAATGTGGAGGATATTTGATGCAAATCTTCTTATCGTAAAGGGTTGATAGAGGGGAAAGAGCTTTACACTTTTTGTAATGGCCGTATTATTCATAAGGTCTCCATATGCATACATACCTTTATCAACAATAATTAAACACAGCCCTGCAAAAAATAGTGCCTTTGAAGTTTTTCCTAATAGCGAAGATTTGCTCTGTTCCTGATTCTTTCGAAGACTGTTAAAATATAAATTTATTATAATCTCTATGAAAAAAATAAATAACAGAATGGCTGAAAAAGTGATAACGGTGCCTTTGCCGAGGATGACCGAATCCGACACCCCTTCCGTAGTTATGACATTCAGCACAAGTGGATTAATATGGTAACGAAAGATTGAATAAATCTTTGTATCAAAAAGTAATATTGTTTGAAATAAAAAAAATAAGGACATTCTCAGAAAAAATGCGACCTTTCTATTCAGGACAATGGAAAAACAATAAGCGAGCATCCCTACCAAGAGATTTAGTAAAAAATAGTGCGCCGCAAAGGGTATTATGTTTATAAGGATGTTATAGAAACTGCTTGGTTGATTATCGGATCTCAGAAGTGAAAAGGATATAATCATTGAGATTAGCGTGTTTAACAAAACAATCGGAATGACGGTTGCGAAAAAATTCAGTGAAGAAATATTTTTTTTGATTTTATCCAGCATCATGGGAAACAATAAGAATGTTCACCGATATTTGAATTAAAATATATTAGCATAAATACTTCGAGATGATTTATGGAAAATGCGGGTCGCAATAATTAAGAGCAATTACACACCTTACGGGGGTGCCGAGAAATATACAACGAGGCTGATAGAAGCCTTTGTTAATAATGTCGAAGTGGACGTCCTCACATCGGTACATGGCAATTGGGACGGGGTTAACCGGAATTTCAGACAGATAGCTCTGAAGCAATGCCGGCATAATAATCTCCTGAAACTTCTGACTTTCAATTCCTCGGTGAAAAGATATTTAAAAAAAGAGCGGTACGACTGCGTTCTGGGAATGGACCGAACGGACTATCAGACACATTTGAGGGCGGGCAGCGGATGCCATGCGGCCTGGATTCAAAGAAGATGCGATGAAAGTTCTCCGTTTAGATGTATGAGTTTTAAGGCCAATCCTTTCCATAGAGCGATGATAGCAATGGAGGGGCGGGCCTTTTTGTCGGATAAGTTGAAAAAGATCTTTTGTAATTCCCATCTTGTAGAGAAAGAAATAGCGCATTATTATCCTCAGATAGAAAACAAGTTAACGGTAGTCCATAATGGTGTTGAATGGGACGAATTCTCGGAGGCATTCGAGCAGGGACTCGATATGAGGAATCATATAGTAAAAAAGCTTAATCTCAACACGGATAAATTCTATTTTCTCTTTGTGGGAAGCGGTTATGAAAGAAAAGGTCTTGCAAAAGCCATCAGGGCGGTTGCCTTGCTTCCCGAGTATACCGAATTAATCGTGGTAGGGAAGGATAAGTGTGAAGGCCGGTATAGAGTTCTCTGTGAAAAATCAGGCGTTACCGAAAGGGTCCATTTCTTCGGCCCTCAGAATGATGTGATCCCCTTTCTTCAGATCTCTGATGCCTTTGTGCTGCCCACAATCTATGACCCTTTCTCAAACGTGTCATTGGAGGCCCTGGCAATGGGTTTATATACGGTAACGAGTGACGCAAATGGCTGTGCAGAAGTAATTAGGGACGGAACCGGTTCGGTTATAAGGAATTTGAGAGATATTGGTTCCGTAGCTGAAGCGATGGAATCGGCATTGGGCGAACATCTTTCAAAAAATGACATCAGAGAGACCGTGAGACATCTCGATTTTGAAATGCAGTTAAGAAAGATCGTCGATATATGCATCGCGGATACCGATGTACGATGAAAAAGAATGATGGGAGGAAAGAATAAAATGATACTTATTGTTGGGGGTGCGGGGTATATCGGTTCTCATGTCAACAAGCTCTTAAACAGGAGCGGTTTCAAAACCGTTATCTTTGATAGTCTGGTCTATGGCCACCGGGAGTTTGTCAAGTGGGGAGAGTTTGTTTTGGGAGATCTTGCCGATAGGGATCAAATACGGCTCTGCTTTAAAAAATATCCGATCGATGCCGTAATGCATTTCAGCGCGTTTGCCTATGTAGGTGAATCAGTTGTTCATCCGGCAAGGTATTATCTGAATAATGTTTCGAATACCCTGAATCTTCTGGAGGTAATGAGGGAATCGAATGTGCGATATTTTATTTTTTCATCCACATGCTCGACGTACGGGGTTCCCAAGGAGATCCCCATAACGGAAGACCATCCTCAGAGCCCTGTCAATCCCTATGGTAAAAGCAAACTGATGATAGAAGAAATCCTGCACGATTATGACAAAGCATATGGGATAAGACATGTTAATTTAAGATATTTCAATGCCGCAGGGGCAGACCCGGAAGGTGAAATAGGCGAAAGACACGATCCGGAAACCCATCTTATTCCGCTCGCGGTCTATGCAGCCCTGGGCATCAACGATGATATTAGGATCTTCGGGACCGATTATCCTACAAAAGACGGTACATGCGTAAGGGATTACATCCATGTTACCGATCTGTCGGACGCCCATATCAAGGCACTTGAATATCTCAGAGATAAGGACGCCAGTAATTCCTTCAATTTAGGCAACGGCATCGGTCATTCGGTGAGGGAGATTATTGACGCGGTAAAAAGAACAAGCAAGAGAGATGTCAGGGTTATTGAATCGGAGAGACGTGAAGGAGACCCGCCGGTCCTTATCAGCAACTATAAAAAGGCGGTAGAGATCTTGGGCTGGAAGCCACGATGTGCGGATATCGATACCATTGTGGAAACCGCCTACAGGTGGCACTCAAAAAATAAATAGAGAATTTATTTATTCTTGCGGCACAGTTCCCACAACTGTATATACTTCCAGAACATCGAATACGTCGCACCAATAGCGACAATAAATCCGCGGCATCCGTCCATAAAACCCTTTTTCATGCAGTAAGTTTCTATGAATTTCCATACCGCTTTCAACGGGATGATAAAGGGCGTAACCTTCCTGCCGGAATAAAATAACTCCTTTGCCGATATGCTTGAATACATGTTCTGCTTAGTCAGATATTGAGATATCGATTTATAGGTATGGTGGACAAGCGGAATTTGGACGGTCTTGACTCCGCCGCTCTTCATAACTACCTTATCATGGGGGTTTATTCCTCCGAAATGCCCTCTATCCTTCCTGAACAATCTCAAAACATGGTCGGGATACCATCCCCCGTGTTTAAGCCACTCGCCGAGAAAGTAATTCTGCCTCGGAAAGCGATAACCGTCGTAGGACGGATTTTTCAATTCCTGATGGATAAACTGTTTAATCGCCTCCGTAGCCCTTTCATCGGCATCGATGCTGAATATCCAAATATTTGACGCCTTCTCAACAGCGCATTGCTTTTGTTCCTTCATGCCTGTCCACAGATTAAAAAATATCTTATCCGTATATTCACTGCAAATCTCAACCGTCCTATCGGTACTCCCCGAATCAACTACAATAATCTCGTCGGCCCATTTCACACTTTCCAGACAATCCCTGATATTTTCTTCTTCATTATGTGTAATAACGGTAACCGATATTTTTTCCCTGTCCAACAATTCCCTCCGTTTTATCTTTAAAGATCAAACCTGAAAAAAATTTATAAAAATACGTTATAGAGTTCTCTATACGTTAAATTTCTGGCGATAAGTTCTTCATGTTTCCCGACATCTTCTATCTTCCCCTTTTCGATTATCAGGATCCTGTCGGCATGCTTGATGGTCGAGAGCCTGTGTGCAATCACGATTGTTGTCCTTCCTTTCATCAGTGATTCAAGCGCGTTCTGCACGAGCGCTTCCGAAACCGAATCGAGTGATGAGGTTGCCTCATCGAGGATCAGTATCGGGGGATTCTTCAGGATCGCCCGGGCTATGGCTATGCGCTGACGCTGCCCGCCCGACAGCTTTAATCCCCTGTCTCCGATGAGGGTATCATATTTTTCGGGCAGTTCCCGGATAAATTCATCAGCATAGGCCATTCTGGCTGCTTCGACAATATCAGCTTCCGAGGCCCCTGATTTCCCGAAGGCTATATTTTCCCTTACGGTGTCGTTGAAAAGAATGATGTCCTGGCTCACAATCCCTATCTGCTGCCTGAGAGAATGCAATTCAACATCACGTACATCGATCCCATCTATGGCCAGCATGCCGCTCGAAGGTATATGAAATTTAGGGATCAGATCAACAAGGGTTGATTTCCCTACCCCGCTTCGCCCGACTATGGCAACGACTTCACCGTGACGTATTTCTAAATTCACATCGGTCAATACCGGCAAGGTATTTCCCGGAAAACTAAAAGACACGTCTTCGAACTTTATGGATTTCTTAAATCCGCCCAACGGTACCCGGCCCTTCTCTTCGGGCTCAGTGTCCTGTAACGTATCTATTCTCTCGATTGACGCCCTCGCCTCCTGTAAGGAATTATACGCTTCGCCCAACTTTTTTATCGGTGAAAACATCATATAAACAGCTACCAGTATTGAAGCAAAAACGCCGGCTGTAATAGTCCCGTTCACCACCATAATACCGCCATACCATAGAACAACAGCAATACCCGACCCGGTTACGACATCAATGACCAGTTTTGTGAACTCCTTAAGCCGGGTAACCCTTAAAAGTTCCCTATAGTATCTCTGGTTGTCGCTCTTAAATTTTTCCAACATCACCCCTTCACGATTAAAGATCTTGATTATCCGGACTCCAAAGACACTTTCGCCGACCTTGTGTGTAAGAAGGGATAATTTTCTCTGCGCTTCTTTCCTCTTGCTTTTCACGCCCTTGCCGAATCTCTTTGCACTGTAAGCGATCAAAGGCAGTAAGATCAGACTCATCAAAGTCAGATCCCATCTCCGGTATAACGCGACGCCGAGGAGAAAAATCACGGTCGGTACTTCAACAATAAATGTCCTTAGGACTTCGGAGACCAGCCCGTTCAGGGTATCTACGTCTAACATAACCCTTGATACAATTACCCCTGAGGACTCTTTGTTAAAATATCCGACCGGCAGAGAAAGAATATGGTTATACAATTTATTCCTTAACTCCCGGACTAATTTCAGCCCCGAAGACCTCATCAGGTATATTTGACAAAAACTTAAAACACCCTTGAGCGAAAAAAGCAAGAATATCCCGAAGGGTAGGATTTTTAGATACCCATATTTCTTCCCGATCAGGACTTCGTCAAGGGCCGGTTTGACGGCCCAGGCGATCGCACCGGTCAGGCCGGAAACCATAAGGCTCAGGATGATGCCGCCGAAGATCCTCAGCCAGTATGGCTTTGTAAGTCCGATGAGCTTTTTTAAGACATGCATAACTTAATACCCGGCCTGAACGAGGGCTGCTGTAACAGAGCCGACAGCCACCTTGGTCTGCATCTTTACCGGGATGTGTTTTATGTCATCGGTAAGCCAGATGAATATTTCACCTTTTCGATAAAAGATTCCTTCGGATTTCATTAACGGTTTAACCACGATCGTGTCAAATGTGCCTATGGGGACGGTCACCTTTTCCTTCCTCAATACCTGAACCTCAACATTCCAGACCTTTTTACTGTCAAAAATGGTCACATAGACCGATTCGCCGACAACAAGCTTCATCAATCTGAGATAATAGAAACTTGATATCGGATCGAGGATGGATACGGGCACGTCAAACTCCTTTTTTTCGTTCTTAAGATAATCCACATACTTTGCCTTATTGTTATTGCGGTCAAAGATGACCTCCTTGTCCTTCCTGTTGCTCCCTTCCCGTATCCTGAGTCTGTATTTTATCGGCCGGCCGAACTCTGAGAAAGAAGAATTTTTCGAAATGGTGCTTTCCACCTTATCTTCAACGGTATAGAAAACGGAGACCCATTGTGCCGATCTGGCGGTCGAAATGATTTTCAATGCGTCCCCGTCATTGATTAATTCGAGCGATGCAGTGCCGGCCTTAATGCCCGTCCAGGTAAGGTCATAAACAAATTTTTCCGGTATTTTAAATGGTTCTGCGAAGGCTGATGAAAAAACCGAGAGAGATATCCAGAGCAGAAAACATATGGTTATCCTTAATTTATTGCTTATAAAACCTTTCTTCCTCCCCTTCAAGAAAAGAAGATGAGAGGGCATTGTTTCTGAATGATTATTGCCTTTCGTTCGCATCAGCTTTCCATTATGTTATATTAATTTATGTTTGTTATTCCAGCGATAGATTTGAAAGAAGGCAATTGTGTCAGGCTCGTTCAGGGGAAAAAAGACGCTCTTACGGTTTATTCGAATAACCCCGGAAATACCGCAAGACGGTGGGAGTCCGCCGGAGCAACACTCCTTCACATCGTTGACCTCGACGGCGCATTTTCAGGGGATCAAAAAAACCTCGATGCAATAATAAAGATCAGAAAATCTGTGAAGATTGTGCTGCAAGTAGGAGGCGGCATACGGGATAGCGGAAATCTCTTAAAACTTTTTTCGGCGGGGATCGACAGGATTATCATCGGTACCGCAGCCATTGAAGATCCGGAATTTCTAACCTATTCCTGCAGCAAACATCCCGGCAGGGTTTTGACCGGTATTGATGCCAGTGACGGAATGGTTGCAATTAAGGGGTGGGAGGAGGTCACATCGATCACTGCAAAGGAATTGGCAAAACGTTTGGAGATGGTAGGGATTGCCGGCATTATTTATACGGACATAAAAAGAGACGGCATGCTGTCGGGGCCTAACATAGAAGCAACGCGGGAAATGGTCGAGAGTGTCAGGATCCCCGTGATCGCTTCCGGCGGAATTTCATGCCTGGAGGATATAAAGAATCTGATGAAAATAAAAAATCTCTGGGGAGCAATAACGGGAAAAGCGATCTATTCAGGGACGCTTGATCTCAAGGAAGCAATCCGATTTGCAGCGGGGCAAGAATGTTAGCTAAACGCATAATACCCTGCCTTGATGTGAAAGACGGCCGTGTGGTCAAGGGTGTCAGCTTTGTAAATCTGCGGGATGCAGGTGACCCTGTGGAGAATGCGATATTTTATGACAAACAGGGCGCCGATGAATTGATATTTCTTGATATTACCGCTTCACACGAAAAGAGAAAGATAATACTCGATGTTGTTATGAAAACTGCTGAGGACGTCTTTATGCCCCTGACGGTCGGGGGAGGTATCAAAACCCTTGATGACATAAGGGACCTTCTGAACGCGGGATGTGACAAGGTTTCGATCAACACGACCGCGGTAAAAGACCCATATTTTATCGGCAGGGCTGCGGAGAGATTCGGCAGCCAGTGCATAGTCATTGCGGTCGACGCAAAAAGAGTGACCGATAATATGGCCGGCGCGACCGGTGAAGGCTGGGTTGACGACCCTGCCCTTAGAGACGTATGCCTTAAATCACCATCTGACGGGCTGACATGGGCGATCTCTACTCACGGCGGAAGACAGATGAAGCTCATCGATGCTGTTCACTGGGCAAAAAAGATGGAGGAATTCGGAGCGGGTGAAATCATGCTGACGAGTATGGACAAGGACGGCACCAAGGATGGCTATGACATCGAATTAACCCGCGCTATATCAGAGGCTGTGACTGTCCCGGTTATCGCGTCGGGAGGAGCCGGGACCCTCGACCATCTGTACGAAGCGCTTGCGGATGGAAAGGCGGACGCGGTCCTCGCTGCATCGATATTCCATTACAGGGAGTATACGGTTAAGGAAGCGAAGGAATACCTGAGGTCAAAGGGGATTCCCGTCAGGTTGTCATAACTTTCCCGCTTTTCGGTCATTCCCCGCTTGACCCGTAATCTGCATCTTTTATGCAATTCAGTTTTTCTATTTAATAGTTGTTACTTGTTTACCGGATTGTTTCTTAAGCTCTATTCTGCATTCTCTGAGCGTGTCATCTCCTGCGGGTTGCACTTCAATTGAATATTTCAGACCTTTTGTAAAAACGCTGACATGAACACTCGGCAAACCCTTTGCATCCGAGTATCGCGCGCAGAGAGAAGCAGCTATTCTTAGAACCTCATCGGTGATTTCTGCAGTCACTAAAGTCAGCGGACTTCCGTATCCCTCGACCCTTAAAAGACAATCTGTGTCGGCTGCCAAGGATTCGATGATCTCGTTTTCCCCCTTATCCCTGCCTATCACAATCTTGCACGAAGGAGAAAATCTGAAGTGTCTGCCTATCCTCAGCAGGTCAATATCCCTCATGGACGGCGATGAATTGAAAGCCATCAAGTCTTTCAGTCTATACGCATAATTCGGCTCTGTAAGGAGGCAACCTCCCGCGGGCAAAGGATAATCCTCAAGTCCGAATTCCCTCGCGAGAGCAATCTGCGGTTTTCTCGAACGTCCGCTGAAATCATAAAACATTTCCCTGTTAATGAGCCCTCTTTGTTCAGGCGCAGTGATTTTGAGCAATTTCGCACTGAGCGGCCTCAGAACAAAATCGGTAACCCCCGCTTCTCTGTCTATGTGATAGAGCATATCCTTTTTCTGGCTCATGGGCCTCTGACCAATCACCTCGCCGGTAATAATGAAATCCGCCGCGATCATATCCATCAACTTTCTGGCTTCTTTGAGCATGAATATTCTGCAGTCAATACAGGGGTTCATATTCTTCCCGTAACCATGCTTCGGGTTCTTCACGATATCGAGAAACCCGTCGCCGGGACTGGAGATCTCAACATCGAAGCAGAATCTGCGGGCAACGGAGAAAGGAAAAAAACCCGAAGCCTTGCCGGCGGTATCGGAATCAAAGGGCGTCCGGAACTTTATGGCCTTAACCTCAATGCCCTGCTTCAGCACTGTAAGGATTGCGAGCGTGCTGTCAAGGCCGCCTGATAACAACGCTACGGCTTTTCGATTCATAGATTTATACCTTATCAATTGGGGAAGGCAAGAGGTTATGTGTAAGACGATTCTCTTATTCTTAACTTCCGGTTTACACTTAATGATTTTTGCAATTGATCCGTTGTTACCACAGCCGTGCCGACTTCACCGACAACTACCCCGGCCGCATGGTTCGCTATCACAGCAGCCTCTTCCATACTGCCGCCTGTCGCATAGGCAAGAGTAAAGGCCGCAATCACGGTATCCCCGGCTCCTGTGACATCGTACACATTTTTCGCTACGGTCGGAATGTGGACTGCTTTATCTTTCCTGAAAAGACTCATCCCTTGTTCGCCGCGGGTAATCAGTACCGCATCGCAGGATATTTTCCTGAGAAGTGATCTCCCTGCTGCAACGAGAGACTCCTCATCCTTAATTTCCATTCCCGAGGCAATGGATGCCTCGACAACGTTCGGCGTGATGAGGGAGACATTCTTATAGCAGTGAAAATGCCCGACCTTGGGGTCAACGGAAACGAAAATTTTCTTCGGCTTCGCCTGCTTAAGGACCTCTCCGATGAGTTCGGTGGATACGACACCCTTTTTATAATCGGACACTATTACAGCGTCATGCCTCGATATTTCGCTATGGATATAGCCGAGGAGGCCCTTGAGGACCTTTCCGTCAACCTTAGCTTTATCTTCCCTGTCAAACCTCACCACCTGCTGACTATGGGCAATCACGCGGGTCTTAACCGTTGTAGGTCTTGAGCTCCAGAAAACGCCTTCACAGTGTATGCCCCTTTGCTCAAGCATCTTCCTCAGAATTTCGCCGCCTCTATCATGGCCCGCGACACCGACTATTGTCGCATGACCTCCGAGAGATACGATGTTGTTCGCAACGTTCGAAGCGCCTCCCAGGAGAAAGTTTTCACTTGTTACTTCAACGATGGGAACGGGAGCTTCCGGAGAAATCCTGTTCACCTTTCCCCAGATATAGCGGTCGAGAATTAAATCCCCGATAACGAGTATTCGTTTCTTTTTGAATCCGCTTAGAATCTTATTATTCGTCATGATATCCGAAAAATACGACAGACGCAGAACTGATGATTAAGTTTATCAAAAAGGGCCTCTGGATGACAATAAAAAAGGGCGGCCCATTCGAGCCGCCCTTTTGATTACGTTTGGAATTCTAACTTAGAATTTGAGAATCAGACCGTGAACAGCCATTGTGGTTGTTTTCTAATGCTTTAGTCGCAAACAGCATCTCTGTAGAAATCGCCGGGGAAGAACGCACCAGCCTCTACGAAGTAAGAAAGGTTCTTTGCGATCTCATAATTGATCTTCGCATCGACTTCCCATCCGACATTCTTTGATACACTGGCGCCGACTACATCTTCCGCGAGGCCGACTTTTGTTGCCCTGAGGAGAAAGCCGTCAACAGATAGACTGAGCAGCTTGCATCGGGTTCACATCGATACCGAGATTGTAAACGGTTGTATTGGCAATACCGGTTGTCCTGGTATTACCACCAGTGTGTTCTGACAACCGCCTCAAGAGCCGCTGTACTTACTAAACGCTCATAGATAAGGGTGTAATGCGGAATCCTTGCGATTGCTCCGGTGTGCATCGGTACCCTGAAGGGTCTGGAATTCCTTAATTTTGTCGTCGCTCGCATCTATTGTCACCGCTACCCATTGCAAACGATGCCCTCAGGTTTAACGGGTCGATCATATAACCCAATTTTGCCAATACTCCCCAACCCGCGAACTTTGCATCGGTACCGCTGAGGGCAACGTCTTTTGCTTTACCGAACTGCCAGTCCCCTTCTGCAGCGTAGGTCAGACCTGAGATCTTACCATTGGCATGGAGACCGATATTGTGGAAATTGAGTTCCCCCACATTAGGAATGTCACCGCCCAATGAAGGTAAATTGCCGTCGCTGTGGGTCCAGGTCCAGTTGGCGCCGACAGTGTTGTCTTTGTCCCACATGTAAGTGGCGAGCAGGACATAGCCGTCGAGGTCTTGGGTATGGTTTATGGACCCTATACTCATTAGCGTAGAGCTCTCAACGAGCTTTACTGTACCGGCCAGCAAGTGCATTTCTTTTGTCGGGTCAACCCAAACGAGGATGGCGTCATCGCCGAACCTTTCGTTGTTCAGGAAGACTCTTCTCGCCGAGGGCTATCGGCATATGACCGACTTTAATACCGGCAGGAACGCCAACAGACCGGAACCGGTATACTGCAGCCATAACTGGCGGAATTTCAGTGCCATATCGTTCTTAGTGTCATAAGTGCCCCAGTATAAAACGCCGCTGTTACCGCTTCCCGCACCCGATGTCTCAAGCTCCATAAAACCGCGGACATTATCCGTGACCTTTGCATCGACTGTCAAATATGCATTTGTGGTGTACAGTGCCTGAGAGTTCGTCTTTGCCGGCAGGGCGTAAGGGAGATTGATATCACCCAACGTGTCCGACGATAACGGCGATAGCAAAACTTCACTATTCACATTATCAAAATACCAGCCTCTCACGATGATCTTACCGCCCAAGGTGATCTTTGCAGGGCCTTTTGCAACCACTGCCTCGTCCGGCGGCATCTCTTCGTGGATTGCAAAGGCAGTAACGGTAAAACTTAATAAGAAAATTACACTAAACAATACTGCCAAATATTTTTTCACTTCCTAACCCTCCTTCTTAAGATTCAGAGTTTATGAACCCTTTCTTCTATCCGCCAAAGGCGGCTCTGCTAAACCAAAATTTCTCTTTAAAGTTTGCTTCCTCCTATCACCTCCTCTTCAAAATAATTCGACCCTCGATGAAGGTCTTCGCCATTTGAATGCCTTCTATGCACTCTTAGTAATCATTTTCATAATTAAAAAAACTGCCAAATTTATAGCATTACCCATGCAATTTTGTCAACAAATTTATATCACTCCGACAAATTTGTCAAGACTTAAGAGACTAAAAAAGCAAAAATGAGGCCAGATCTTCAAAAACGGTAACGCGGAATATCTCCAGGCTTATAACATATTGAGATTATTACTTAAATGGGCACATAAAAATTCCCTGCCGATATTTTTCGGCATTCAGCTTCCTTCGCTCTGTATCGTTTTTACAACAGGTGTGTAGATTATATAGTCCAAAAACGGTCCTTCATTTTCGGGCTAAATAAATGTGCTAAAATGGTGCATGATCGATTTGGTAAAGATCTCGGTCATCTTTTCTCTTATATTGATCTTACTAAGGAAGAAGCTCAATATCGGTCTTGTAATGCTGATTGCAGCTTCCGTCTTGTTCCTTCTTTATCGCATGCCCTTCTCTTTGATTCTGAAGACATGCAGAAGCGCAGTCCTTAACCAGGTGACGATCAAACTGATCCTTGCATTATCTTTCATCAGAATTTTTGAACTGATATTAAGAGAACATGCCGTCCTTGCGGAAATGATGAGCACTGTTAAGGCAGTATTCAGGAACAGAAAAATAGTTACGGTCTCTATGCCTTTGCTGATTGGGCTCATACCCTCTGTCGGAGGAGCCTATTTCTCCGCTCCGATGGTGGCAGAAACAACCCGTGATATCAAAATGAGCCCGGAAGAAAAGGGTTTTATTAATTATTGGTTCAGACATCCCTGGGAATTTATATTACCTTTATATCCGGGTATTCTCCTGGCATCCGCTATTTCAAAGATAGAGATCTACGACCTCATTGCAGTTAACCTCTCCTATGCCGTCCTTATCCTGATAACCGGCTTTATCTTTGCCATGCACGGCATTAAAGGTGCAACTGAAGGAGAAAACCGGACTTCACTGAAAGGTCTACGGAGTTTTGCGCCAATATTAACCGTCCTTCTCCTGGTCATGATATTTCATGTGGAACTGCACTACGCATTAATCGCCGTTGTTCTTTTTTTACTGCTCTTCTACAGATACGGCATCGGATCTACCTTTACCGCCTTCAAACACGGCTTTTCTGCCGATGTAATTATCCTTATACTCGGCGTCATGTTTTTCAAGGAGGCGATGGAGAACTCCGGAGCGGTGAAAAACCTGAGCCAGTTTTTTATGAGAGAGGGCATTCCCGTATCACCGATCCTTTTCCTTCTGCCGTTCATTACGGGCATGCTCACGGGCCTTACGGTCGGTTTTGTGGGGAGCACGTTCCCTTTGATCATAAGTATCACAAGCCATGCATCGCTTGGTGCAATATCGTTTGCATTCGCCTCCGGATTTCTAGGGGTCCTTCTGTCCCCGGTCCACATATGCCTTATCCTTACGAGAGAATATTTCAAGGCCGATCTGTGGGGAATCTATAAGATGATGCTACCGCCCTGCGTCGTTATTTTCTGCGCAGCGGTTGTGGAGTATCTGATTTTGAAATAACCCATCAGTTCCATAACCGTGGGCAGATATCCGGGCCTACCCCTTTATCACTCCGATCGGCCTGAGCCTGGCAACCTTCTTTGAGATCCCGGCCTTATGAACCACATCCACAACATTAGATATGTCTTTATAGGCGTCCGGCATCTCCTCGGCGAGTGTTTCCCTGCCTGCCGACCTGACGATTATGCCCTTTTCTTCCATCTCTCTCCATATTGCGCGGCCTTTCGCCCTTTTTATCGCCTGGTGTCTTGACATTATCCTGCCGGCCCCATGGCATGTTGAACCAAAGGTCTCCTCCATCGCCTTTTCGGTTCCCAGGAGAACATACGATGCCCTGCCCATATCCCCGGGGATTAAAACAGGCTGGCCGAGCAGCCTGTAAACATCCGGTAATTCGGGATGTCCCGGTGGGAATGCCCTTGTGGCGCCCTTCCTGTGAACGATCAGTTTCATTTTTTTGCCGTTGACTCGGTGCTCTTCGATCTTCGCAATGTTGTGCGCGACGTCATATATAAGCCTCATACCGAGCTCTTTCGGAGACAGCGATAAAACCTTAAGAAATGCCTCTCTCGCCCAGTGCATGATGCACTGCCTGTTTGCCCACGCATAGTTCGCTGCAGCCTTCATCGCGGCAAGATAATCCTTTGCCTCGGGGCTTTCAAAGGGTGCGCACGCAAGCTCTTTATCGGGAAGTTCTATCTTATACTTACCTGCAGCCCGCTCCATAACTTCGAGAAAATCGGTGCATACCTGATGTCCGAATCCGCGGGAACCCGTATGGATCATGACCGTAATCTGATCCTTAAAGAGCCCCAGACTGCCGGCAGCCTTTTCATCGTAAATCTCATCGACATACTGAGCTTCAAGGAAATGGTTGCCCGACCCCAGTGTCCCTTGCTGCGCCCTTCCACGTTCATAGGCTTTGTCACTTATCAATGAAGGATCTGCGTCTTCGATACATCCACCCGATTCTATCCTGTCCAGGTCTCCGACATCCCCGAAACCTTGTTCGACGGCCCAGCGTGCACCTTTCAGCAGTATCTTTTTCTGGTCGCCACGGTCGAGCCGTATCTTGCCCTTTGATCCCACACCGGAGGGGACCTCGGCGTATAAAACGCCGACAAGGTCTTTCATTTTCGGCACGACATCTTCTCTTGAAAGGTTGCTTCTCAGCAAACGGACGCCGCAGTTGATATCGTAGCCGACTCCGCCGGGCGAGACAATGCCTTCTTTAAGATCAAATGCAGCCACTCCGCCGATCGCGAAACCATATCCCGTGTGGACATCAGGCATAGCCATCGATGCGCCGATAATGCCCGGTAACATTGCCACGTTCGCGACCTGATCTATCGCTTGGATTTCAAGTTCCTTTTCGAGGACTTCATCGACATAGATGATCCCTTTGACCCTCATCCCGCGCTTGTAATCAATAGGAATTTCTATCTTTGTATCATCGATTCTTCTGAGTTTGTCGGGGTCCATTGTTCGCTTTTATTTATTGTTGGAATTATAATAAATCACGGGGTCGTTCTAATTGTATTATATACATTGGCAATTAAAAAGATAGGTCATTTGAGAGGATTTGCAGAATGAAAGATGAATCCGGATCCAACCGTCCTGTAAATAAAAGACCCGGAAAGGTGAAATGCTGGGAAGCTTTTGAATGTAACGAGAAGGAATGTCCCGCATACGGCTCAAGGGACCTCGGATGCTGGCTGTTCTCAGGAACTCATTGCCGCAAAAAGATTCAGGGGAGATTTCTGGAGAAGATGGAAATGTGTCTTGATTGCGGGGTTTTTAATGCAAACGTAGATGCTGCGGCAACAAAAGATACCCTCGAGGCTGTCAGTAAGCAGTTTAAGGAATTCGGACAGCTCGTCAGAGACAGGGACAAGGAACTGGAACATATCGGGCTGGAGTTATCCATCGGCATGTCCGAGGTCTTTGAGGCATTAAAAAAGATATCTTCCGGCGATCCTTCAGTAAAGATACCGGAGACCTCGAAGATCGAGTTGATCTCTAAACTTAAACATATCGTGAACATGACCGCTGAAAATATAGGAGAGATTGTTGATCAGTCCCATGAAATTGCTATCGGACTTGCCGAACATTTCGATGTCCTGCACAGGGTAGCAAAGGGCGATCTGCATGCCAGGGCAACAGGAAACTCACCGGTGGAACTCCTGCAAGCTCTGAAAAACGAAACAAATCAGATGATCGAGAGCATATCCAGAGAGATCACTGTGCGAAAACACGCAGAAGAGGCGCTCCGTGCCAGCGAAGAACGATACCGGGACCTGTTCGAAAATACCACCGATCTGATCCAGATGATTACCTTCGACGGACGCTTTCTTTTTGTGAATAATGCATGGAAAAATACCCTCGGGTATACTGAAGAAGATGTTTCGCGCCTCTTATTGTGGGACATAATTCAACCCGATAAAATCTCGCATTGCAAAAAAATTCTCCACCGTGTGTTAAACGGTGGAAGTATCAAGGCTGTAGAGGTCTCTTTTGTGGCCAAAGACGGCCGTCTTGTCGAGGCAGAAGGAAATATGAGCAGCTTCTTGCGAGATAACAAGCCCGAGTATGCTCGATGTATTTTTCATGACATCTCTACGCGTAAACGGATGGAGGAGGAACTTCGGACGGTGTCGCTTCGCGACGAACTCACCGGTTTGTACAACAGGCGGGGACTTCTAACTCTGGCAGAACAGCAATTGAAGGTGGCCGACAGGATGAAGAAAGGAATGTTGATGCTTTTTGCGGATTTAGACGGAATGAAAAAGATTAATGATTCACTCGGTCATCAGGAAGGCGACCGCGCCTTGATCGATATTGCTTATGTCCTCAAGGATACATTTCGCGGGTCGGACATTGTCGCCCGTGTCGGCGGGGATGAGTTTGTGGTTCTCGCATTGGAAGCCGACAAGACCTCTTGCGATCTTCTCACGAACAATTTAAAAGAAAACCTGGATATTCATAATAGAAAAGGAGAACGGCCCTACAGCCTTTCACTAAGTATCGGCATAACCCACTATGATCCCGAAAATCCTTGTTCCCTGGATGAACTGATTGCCGGAGCCGATAGATTAATGTACGAGCAGAAAAAGAAAAAAATTGAACCTGTACCATATTCTGAAGGTTTATAGTTTACGCAATTAACCCGGTCAGGGAATTCCACAGCACAAATCAGATATCAAAAATAACGTTAACCTCCCAACGATCATCTTTTTTTTCTATCTTAAGACGGTGGTATGTAGCTGCCTTGATTAAGAGTTTCCCCTCGTGACGTTCCGGATCAAATTCCTCACCATAGAGAACGGCTTTAAGCCTGAAAGCCTGTGTGCCGTCAGGCCGGCGGGCCCCCCGGGAGAATTCTTCAATAATAATCCTTTTCCCTAAAAAACCGTATGCATCGAAGTGAAAGATAAGCTCATTCAGCCATGAAACAAAAAGTCCCTCAAGGGAGTCACGTTCAACGGAAACATCAATCGACTTTTTTTCTTCGATGGTTTCGAGATGTGTAGTGAGACTGTACATCCCTAACGATGCGTTGATAAATGCCTCTGTTATCGTTTTTCCGTAAGCCTTCAGGCCGATATCACCCGATATGTCGAGTACTTCAAAATTCTCCATGCAAAAGCATATCATTCGTAAAAGAGGGAGTCAATTAAGCGGGAACTTACAGATGGACGGCATCTTTGGAGAAATAATGTAGCCGCAGACTTCAGTCTGCGCAACCATATGATTATCAGTCATTACAGCGCAGTCTAAAGTCTGCGGCTACCGGAAAGGTTATCGCAAGTGCTTATCTATTAATCCTTTTTCCTCTTGTCTTCCTTTGTTTCCTTTTTTTGTTCCTTGGCATCTCCTTCCTGCCCGGGTTTCATCAGTATACCTTCCTTTTTCTCTGCTCCCACGGCAAGCTTGGAGACAGCCTCCTTGTTAATCTCCACTTTGTAACTCTTTTTCAGACCTTCGACATAGGTATCAAAAACCTCTTTCTGCTTCTCTGCCGAAAGACGCTGTAAAAGAACGTTCTTGACCTTTTCAAATTCGACCGGTTTCCCCATTTTCTTGTCTGTAACCTTGATGATATGGTATCCGAACTTCGTCTTCACCGGTTCGCTGATCTCACCCGGTTTGAGTTTGGATGCCGCTTGCTCGAATTCGGGCACCATCTGGCCGGGTGAGAAATATCCCAGGTCTCCGCCGTTCTTTGCAGACCCCGTGTCGATGGAATACTTTTTTGCAAGCTCTGCAAAGTCCTCGCCCTTTTTCAGCCTTTCCAATATCTTCTTTGCCTCAACTTCGGTCTTTACCAGTATGTGGCTGGCCTTGATCTGACTGACAGAGGCAAGTTCCGCCTTGTGTTTTTCATAGTAAGCCTTGACGTCCTGTTCCGTCACCTTTGACTTTGACTCAATCTCTTTCTCAAGGAGCTGCCCGATGAGTGTGAGCTTCTTGAATTCTTCGACCTTTCTCTGGTATTCGGGGTCCTTATCGACACCTCTTTTTAATGCTTCCTGATAGAGGAGCTCTTTTTTGATGAGCTCATTGAGAAATCTTTCTTTCCCCTCGCCGCCTTCAAAAAGCTTTTGGGCAAAATCAGGGAGGGTCTTGATTTCTCTTTCAAGGTCTGCCTCTGTTATCTTCGTATTTCCGACCATTGCAAGATATGGACCTTTCTTCGGTTCTTCTTTTTTTGCACAGGCAATAAATGCAAAAAGAAGAGAGATGGCTAGTATGAAAATTACAACTTTCCTCATGAAATCCTCCTAAGAATTAATTTTTACTTTTATAGCATAAGACACAACCTAAAATAAACACAACCAAAATAAACCGAATGAAACCCTTGACCCTTCTGTTAAAAGCTAGTACATTTATAATTAGAGTTTTTGCCTTTTTGTCATTCTGCGGTCACAGAAATGATAAAAAATCCGAATTTATGAACAGACTCTGATGAAAAATTTATGAGTCGTAAATGCGGAGCCTTGTCCGTCTTGTTAAGGGTAAAATCTGTTGCAAGCGGTTCATTGAAGGGGAACAATTAATGAAAGGAGGGTTTTAGTAATGAAAAGATTGTTTATGGCGGGAATGGTTGTGCTTTTTTTACTGTCGTTGATCAGTGTATCATCAGCAACAAACGGCTACTTCCAGCACGGCTACAGCATTAAGAATCAGGGACTGGCAGGGGCCGGGGTTGCACTTCCGTTGGATTCCCTGGCGGCCTCGATGAACCCGGCGGGAATGGTATTCGTAGGCACCCGTATCGATTTGGGACTTAGTGTCTTTAACCCAAATAGAGAATATTCAGTTAAGGGTACACCGGCTGGGGGATTTGGTTTAGAGCCAGGGACGGTGGAAAGTGACTCAAGGTGGTTCCTGATTCCTTCATTCGGCGCCAACAAGATGTTGAACGAAAACAATTCCCTTGGCATATCGATATTCGGAAATGGCGGAATGAATACGGATTATGCCAAAAGAACATTCGGCGATCCGAGTTCGAGTCTGACCGGTGTGGACTTAATGCAATTGTTTATAGCTCCGACTTATGCCATTAAGCTTCATCCTAAACATGCCGTCGGTATAAGCGCCATCTTGGCGTATCAGAGTTTTGAGGCCAAGGGGTTACGTGGTTTCGGCGGTTTTTCCAGTGATCCATCCAATCTCACCAACAACGACCATGATAGTTCTTACGGTTACGGGGCCAGGATCGGTTATCTCGGCGAGGTTCTACCAAATTTTTTCCTCGGGGCTTCCTATCAGACAAAAATATTTATGAGCAAATTTGATGATTATAAGGGATTGTTTGCTGAACATGGGGATTTTGACATTCCCCAGAACTGGACGGTCGGCCTTGCATTCAAGGCGACGCCTTCTTTGACGTTTGCAGCCGATGTACAGAAGATTTATTACAGCGACATAAATGCGATCAACAACCCGCTGCTGCCCAACTTAATGAATAGCAGGCTTGGTGATAATAACGGCGCCGGGTTTGGCTGGGATGATATGACCATCTTCAAGGCAGGCGTCCAGTGGGAGAGCAGCGATGTTTGGACCTGGCGGGCAGGCTTCTCATACGGAGAACAGCCTATTCCGGACAGTGAAGTGCTCTTCAACATCCTCGCCCCTGCCGCTATTCAAACGCATGCGACAATCGGTTTTACCAGAAAAGTAGGCAACAATCAGGGTATAGATTTCGCATTGATGCACGCATTCTCACACTCTGTCGAAGGCACTAATCCGCTGGAAGCCTCAGGACAACAGAAGATAAAACTGAAGATGAACCAGTGGGAAGCATCGGTCGGTTATAGCTGGAAATTCTAAGATACCGTATGTTTTGTGATGCTGGACCAGAGGGGGAGTCGCTCCCCCTCTTTTTTTTAAAAAACAGCAATTGCTTCAGTGACGACGGAGTATTCGTATTCCATAAGACGCATCCTTTTGACACATAAATATTTTTTATGATAGATTAACAGAACTTTGGAGGGTCTTTTATGGAATGGAAAAAATCGCATAAGTTATTCAAAAAGGCGTGTGAACTCATTCCCGGAGGAGTAAACAGCCCGGTCCGTGCGTTCAGCGCGGTCGGCGGAAAGCCGATATTTATCGAGAGGGCGAAGGGGTCGAAGATTTACGATGTCGACGGTAATGCCTACATTGATTACGTCCTTTCCTGGGGGCCGCTGATTCTCGGCCATGCCCATCCAAAGGTTGTAAATGCCCTCAAGAAAGTTATCGAGAAGGGTACCAGTTACGGAGCGCCCACCCCGCTCGAAATCGAGCTCGCAGAACTTGTGCTGAAAGCCTATCCGTCTATGGATAAGGTGAGGATGGTAAACTCCGGTACAGAGGCGACTATGAGCGCAATTCGGGCTGCACGGGGATTTACGGGGAGGGATAAGCTCGTCAAGTTCGAGGGCTGCTATCACGGCCATGCCGACGGTCTCCTGGTAAAGGCCGGTTCGGGCGCAACCACCTTTGGGGTTCCGGACAGTCCGGGCGTACCGAAGTCCTGCGCAAGAAATACCATAACGATTCCCTTCAATGATGCAGCGGCATTACGAACGGTAATCAGGAATGAGTGGAAATCAATCGCCTGTGTCATAATCGAGCCCGTTGTCGGGAACATCGGCTGCGTTCTGCCAAACCCCGGATTTTTAGAGACCTTGAGAAAGCTGACGAAGGACAGCAATATCGTACTCATATTCGATGAGGTGATGACAGGATTCAGGGTCGCCTTGGGTGGCGCACAAGCACATTACGGCATCACACCTGACATGACATGTCTGGGAAAGGTCATCGGCGGCGGCCTCCCGGTCGGTGCGTACGGCGGGAGAAGGGAGATTATGTCAATGGTATCACCGGAAGGGCCTGTTTATCAGGCTGGAACCCTATCGGGAAATCCTCTCGCGATGACGGCAGGGATAGAGACACTGAAGATACTCTTCAAAGGCGGTACTTACAACAAACTCGAAAATACGGCATCACTGTTGGAAAAAGGACTTATCGATGCTGCGCATAGAGCGGGTGTGAAGACGAAATTCTACCGTGCAGGTACAATGTTCTGCAGCTACTTTACCGATAGAAATGTAGTTGACTATAAAACTGCAAAGACAGCGGATACGGCAAAATTCTCAAGATTCTTTTCAGCTATGCTGAAACGGGGCGTAAACCTTGCTCCTTCACAGTTTGAGGCCGGATTCACATCCCTCGCCCATACAGCAAACGATATAGAGAAAACTGTGAAAGCGGCCTACGAGTCCTTTATAGAAATGCAATAACCCGTCGCCGTTCTGTGCTACAATTTAACTACTCAAGGAAAAACTATGGCGGAAAAATCAATTTTCAGACAGCTTCTCGAAGCGAGCACCGTCGGTCTTAATCTTGTTATCTCTACTGTTATCGGGGGCTTTATGGGATACGGGCTCGATTATGCAATGGATAGGTGGTTCCATGTCCATACATCGCCATGGCTTCTTTTTATTTTTACGATATTCGGCATTATAGCGGGCTTCATAGATCTTATGAAGCTGGCGAAAAAATCAGATGATCAATCTAATAAAAAGACTTCATAAACAGGCGTTTATCTTCCTCATAATCGCAGCAACTGTCACAACGGCAACTGCAGCTCTTACATCAGTGGCGGACTGGAGAAAGCTACCTCACAGTGTTCTCATAGGTGGGCTCCTCGGGTTGGCCAACTTCAAAGGTCTCGCATGGGGGCTTAAGGATTTTGCGACATTGCAAAGACCAAGCGGAAAACTTATTTTTTGGAGTATGGTCAGATTTTTCATCCTCTCCCTTATCCTTATCGTCCTTGCAATACTCAAACTGATTAATTTTTTCGGTATTCTCATAGGACTCACCATTGTTTTTGCTCTGATAATAAAAGAAGGACTGCGGGCGGTCAAGGAATCTTCGGACAAGAGCACAGGCTGCAAAGTAAGTTAGCAATTTGAACCCTCCGAACAAATAAACTACAATTATTGGTAGGTCATGCTGAATTTTTACAGGGGGAGAAATGTTAGAACTCAATTTTTCGAACATGATGGAAAAGGTGATCGGTGTCAATGGCCTTTCAGAAGATTCGATAAAAAACTTCAGCAGCAGAGTACGAGAGGCACACGCGCAGATAGGGAAAAGGGGCCGGCCCGAACTCGCTTTCATGGATCTCATCGATCAGGACACGTCGGAGATCAAAAAAGTTGGACGGCTTATCAGAAAAACTTCGGAAAATTTTTTATTGCTCGGTATCGGCGGTTCCGCTCTCGGACCAAGGGCGATACTGGAGTCCATGAGTCCTTTCCATAATCTAAGGGAAAAACCTCGGGTATTTATCTATGATAACGTAGACCCCCGGACGTTGAAACACATCCTTTCTCTTGTCGATTTAAGAAAGACCTCCGTGAATGCCGTATCGAAGTCCGGCAGCACCGCTGAAACCGCTGCAGCCTTTATGATTTTGTGGGACAGGATGAAAAGGGTACTTGGAAAAGAGGCGTCAAAAAGGTTCATAATCACCACAGACCCTGAAAAAGGAAATCTCAGGAGGATTGTTCAGGAAAACGGATTGATGTCCTTTCCTGTCCCGCCAGGCGTGGGCGGCAGATATTCTGTATTGAGTTCCGTAGGACTATTGCTTGCAGAGGTTATCGGCATTGACTCGGATGATCTGCTGAAGGGGGCAAAGGACATCCAAAAGAGGTGCTCTTATCCTGACCTCGTGAAAAACCCTGCGTATCTCTTCGGAACGTTGCTCTGCTTGATGGTCGAAGAAAAACAGAGGACGATCGACGTGATGGTCCCCTATGCGGACAGTCTGAAACCGCTCTCCGAATGGTTCTGCCAGCTCTGGGCGGAGAGTCTCGGAAAAGATAATACCGGTCTTACACCCTATCCTTCTCTGGGCACGACCGATCAGCACTCACAGTTACAACTATGGATCCAGGGACCTCAGGATAAGGCAATTACATTCATCAGGGTTAATGACCACGGGACTGACTTAAAAATACCCGGTGTATTTAAGAATATCGAAGGACTCAGTTATCTCTCGGGCCATACATTGGCTGAGCTTATGAGCGCCGAAGAAGAAGCTACGGAACTTGCCCTGGCAAAGGCCGGCAGGCCGAACATGACAATCGTAATCCCTCAAATCGACGCATATCATTTGGGACAGTTATTTTATTTCCTTGAAACGGCAACGGCAATGACCGGATTTCTCCTGGGAATAAACCCGTTCAATCAGCCGGGGGTTGAAGAGGGAAAGAACCTCACCTACGGCATGATGGGGAAGAAAGGTTTTGAGCAGAAGAAGAAAGAGGTGGAAGAACACCGGAAAAAACGGGGAAAATGGAGAGTTTGACCCGATGGTTGATGGCTGGTATACATGCAGAAAAACCTTTACGAACCGCGATTTCGCTTTAACTGGAATCAGTCGGGCATTAACAATAAAGTGAAGGCATATCCTATGGGCATTTGTGTTACAATGGCGGCGATGGTAAAGCTTTTTCTGCATATATACCAGCCACATTATTTTTTAAATGCATCGGGCGTTAATAGTTTTTGGGATTAGTTGCAGCTATATGGGCCTTTGTGCGGGCATTGGGTCCCTTTAACGATGACCGCGCACTGCATTCCCGATAAAGAAGGCAGGGGGAAATGACATAACCAGAGAACAAGATCGGGTCTTTTGTCCAACGGATTACCCCTGCTTATCCTTTGAACAACCCTCTTTTCAAGATGGAGACAATGTGCTCTCTTCTCTATCAAAAAATCAATATCCATTTATACCATTCTCCTGCTGATCAACGGTTCCAGGATAGTTCGATCCTCCCGCTCCCGGCGAACATGTCATCTGTCTTAGTATATCACGTAGACTCCATGAGATGATGCAGTCAATGGACCTGAAGAGGGTCTCTTCCACGGCAAGAGACACAAAATCTCTTTCTTGTTTTTTGAAAATGGGCTATAGTTATGGATATATTTTACCGTTAAAAGGAGGCTTATCATGGAACCTCAGGAGATGTTAAGAGCGGCACAGCTGCTCTTCGTTGAAGAGAAAGACAAGGAAAGCATCGAAGCTTACACGAAAGCCATAGAAGCCGGCGCCGACCCCTACGTCTCTCATTTAAGCCGAGGTGTTGTCTATGTGAAAACAGGGGAAGTCGATAAGGCCCTTGAAGATTTTAATAATGCCATCAATGCTAATAATCAAAGTTTCAGGGCTTATTTTTACCGGGGTATGGCATATATGATGAGAGGAGAATTTGAGAAGGCGATTGAAGATTTCACCGGCGCTCTGAATCTCAAAACTGATTATGCGATGGCCAAGTTCTCACGGGCGGTTTCCTTTGCACGGCTGGGCAGATATGATGAAGCATCTAAAGATATGCTGGTTGTTATCCCGCAGATGGAGGAGGGTCTCCAGCGCTTTTCTGATTCCTACGGTATCATTAGGACCGAAATGTGGAAGGTCATGGCGCAAATATCGGGAGAGTCAAAAACTCCCACCATGGAATTGGGTGAAAAAGAAATGGACGCCCTCAAAAAATGGCTTAGACAAGAATAGAATAAAAGTTGTCTCAATGTCGTCGTCCGGCACCGACTCTTTTTTACCGCGAAATGTATTTGATGACAGGCACACATGCCTGCCTCATTATTTTTTTAATTGCATTTCGGGGCAACCGTCTTTGATCTCAAGCCCTATGATCGTCACATTGTCCGGAGCCCCGTATGCCATCGTTTTTTCGAAAAGGCACTGCACAGCCTCCTTCAGGTTTCCTTGCGCGTAACATTCTCTTATTCCTCGGGTATCCACACTTTCCCAGAGACCATCACTGCAAAGAAGAAATTTATCGCCATCTCTGATGTCTATCTCCCTGAAAAACACTTCCGGCAGCTCGGACCTCAGGTCGCCCATAACGGACGATGTCATCAGGTGTTTTTGCGGGTGCCTCCTCATTTCATCTTCGGTAATTATTCCGCCGTCAACAAGCGCCTGGACTATTGAATGGTCCCATGTGAGTTTTTCTAGAAATCCATCCTTTATCCCGTATACCCTGCTGTCACCACAGTTGAAAATAATCCCCTTTCCTTTTATCATGAGAATTCCCGTTACTGTCGTTCCCATGCCGTATCTGGATTTGTCCGCCTCGACGAGTCCGTTCAGACGCCTCTTCGAAGATAGTATTGTCTCCTTAATGTCATCAATGGATTCCGCCTCTTTGTATCCCTCTTTGAAGACGGAGAGGACGGTCTTGCTCGCGATTTCTCCCTTCGCATGTCCGCCCATCCCGTCGGCTACAATATAAATCCGTTTTTTGTCCGCTGAACTGAGACATCGAATCTTATCCATACCGGTCTCGGAAATGAGAAGTTCATTCAGCAATAAACTGTCTTCATTCTTCATTCTTATCTTACCGGTGTTTGTAATACAACAGGCTTTTACGATCATTTTTCCATTTTCCCAAATACCTTGATATTTAAATTATACAACTCGCGGTCTTCGTGGAAAAGGCAAGCATTATGGAATTTACCTATTGAACCACGTTAAAATCTCTCATGGTTGAATCTATACCGTTCTTAGTCTCGGGAATACTCTTTGGATCTGTAGCGGGTATATCACCAGGACCGTTATTGACCTTAGTCATTTCTGAAACTTTAAAACATAATAAAAAAGAGGGAATAATCGTGGCAAGCGCCCCTGTTGTGACAGATATCCCTATTGTATTTTTATCGGTCTTTATTCTGGCAAAGCTATTAAACTTCAACCTGATACTCGGAATCATATCTCTTTCAGGAGCATTGTTTATAGCATATCTGGCATATGAAAACATCACCATAAGGGGCATTGAATTAAATCTCAAGAATGTTAAGGCACAATCTCTCAGAAAAGGGATAATAACGAACTTTTTGAGTCCGCACCCTTATCTCTTTTGGATTACTGTAGGCGCTCCGACCGTACTGAAAGGATACAAGGTTAATGTATTATCTGTTGTCTTCTTCATATTGGGATTCTATCTGTTTTTAGTCGGCTCAAAAATAGTGGTTGCTCTGATAATTGATAAATATAAATCGTTCCTCAACAGCAATACGTACGTCTATATCATGAGAACACTGGGTTTCATATTATTGGTATTCTCGGTAATATTCATCAAAGACGGCCTGAACCTGTTGGGCATGATGTAGTACCGGAACCAATGGAGAAAGTTTTACATATTTCTCCTCGTGGTTATCATGCCCCGTTAATCTTCGTACCTGAGGTATGTATGGTCGCCGCGCGCATTTAGGTAATCCGTATTTCGAACAGACAGGATACGAACTTACGGTTCATTGATCCAGTATGCAATAAAAAGCGGGACCGATAGTCCCGCTCATGAATAGTCTATTGACATACATTTTATCGAAACATTTTTTCGGCGCTCATTCCTTCTTCCAAAATGATAATTTCAACACGGCGATTCTGTTGTTTTCCCGCCGATGTCGCGTTGCTTGCCACAGGGAACCGTTCGCCGTAACCCTTTGCCGTAACCCTTTCGGCCATGATACTCCTTGCTATTAAGGCATCCCGTACGGCATCCGCGCGCCGCTGTGAAAGGCCCAAATTGTAAGTTTCACTGCCGGTACTGTCGGTAAACCCTTCGATCAAAACATTCCGTTTCGGGTATTTCTTCAAAAAATCGGCAAGGATATCAATGGAATGCATTGCGCCGGGCATTAAATTGGCCTTTCCGGTTTCAAACAGTATATCTCCTAATGTGAGAACGATACCCTTTTCCGTTTGCTTGGCTTTCAATTCCGAAAGTTCACTTTCCAGTTGCTTTCTCTGGGCTATAGCTTCCTCTGCTTTTGTACGTGCCATTTCTGCTTCAAGCCTTTTAGCCTCGGCTTCTTTTTTCGCTTTCTCAAGTTCTAATGCTCTTGCTTCAGCTTCTTTTTTCGCTTTTTCAGCTTCTAAGGCTTTCACCTCAGCCTCTCCTTTTGCCTGCTGAATCTCAAGCGCTCTTGCTTCAGCTTCCTTCCTTGCCTTTTCAGCCTGCAGTGCCAAAGCCTCGGCTGCTCCTTTAGCCCTTTCGATTTCCCGTGCTTTAACCTCGGTTTCCTTCTTTGCACGCTCTGCCTCAACCGCCCTTGTCTCGGCTAAACTGAGCGCCCTTTTTATTTCAAGTTCACGGGCCTGTAACACAATCTTGTCCTTTTCTTTACTGAGCGCTTCTCTTTCCTTTTCGGCAGTTTTCTCTTCCGCTTCTGCAATCGCAATCTGGGCTTTTCTCTCCGCAATGTAGGAAAGATGATTCATTTCCTCAACGTCTTTTGCTTGTTCGGCTTTTTTCAATGCCTGCGCAGCTTCATACATAGCAACAGGCGCGTTTTTCTCTACCTCACGATTAGCCACGGCTTGTTCATAAACTACGCGAGCACGGTCCAACGCCGGAGTTTTTTCGGGTACCGTTGCGCACCCCATCGCTAATAATATGACCGAAAGAAGAACTGATATACTGAGACTCATAAAATAATAATTCTTGGAAAGATTTCTCATGGCCTCTTCCCCCTCTCTTTTCACTTGTTACGTTGTTCAGACCGCTCAATCTCTTGACGCAGCGTCTGAATACTATCACGCAGTTCCTGAGTGACTTTTTTGGCTTTTTCCGTTTGTGATTTGGCTTCAGCAAGCTTCGCATCCAACAGCGCCTCGTCAGCCAGTCGCCGAGCTTCCTCAAACTCTTCTTTTTGCATCGCTGCTTTAGCCTGACCCAGCTTTTCTGTTGCAAGCTTCAATTCGAGAGGCGCATTTACTCCAGCATCACTACTTGCTGCCGCCTTAACAGCCATTTCTGCACTTGAAATGTTCTCGACTGGCGCGACCTTTGCTGCACAACCAACCGTAAGCATAATGCCCATAGCAACAAAGATCCCAATTACTAGACGGACCGTTCTTTCCTTCGCCATCATCCCCTACCTCCTTTCCTTGATAGTAATATTATAGTCTACAAGAATCATATTTTGGGTAATACTTTGCCTTTACCGTATAGCACCCCCAAATTTTAGGTAACAGTAGCTTCCTTAATGCTCCAGATAGTCACAATAATATCATATATGCAGCCAATGTAAATAATACTATGGTTACTTTTGTATCTGTCGCATGCTCATAATCCTCGTAAAAATTAATGAAAGGAGGTGAGATAAATCTTGTGACGGCAATTGAGATTATTTAGATATTCTTGGACACAAGTGCGTAAGATACGACGCCTTTCATTGATTTCAGGTCATAATAATACCCTATGAATGGGTAATATTTTGGAAAGCGACTTCAAATGACACTTTCAGATGGAAGTATTCTCCGAGAGCTTCTTCCTGAAGTGCTCAAAAAATAATTCTGTTAAAATATTGTATGTTGCTATTGGTAATCAATAACGCTATCTTATGGACTTTAAAAAAGTTCTTATTTGGGAGAATGTACAATGAACATCAATAAGGCAATTCAATCAGCTATTAATTATCAACAAGAAGGAAATTTGCAACAAGCAGAAACTATTTACAAAAAAATAATCAAATTCCAACCAAATAATTTGTATGTTACCCATCAGCTGGCAAATATTTTACAAGATAAGGGTGAGATTGATGAAGCTATCGTTTGGTATCAAAAAGCTATTAAGATGAACCCAAACGATTTTGGATCCTACTATAACCTTGCTGATGTTTTTCTGGAAAAAGGACAATTGGATCAAGCGATTTTAAATTATCAAGAATCAATAAAAATTAATCCTACTTTCCCTTGGGCATATAATAATCTTGGATTAGCTTTAAAAGATCTTGGACAACTTGATATTGCTATTATTAATTTTAAAAAAGCAATTGAATTTGCTCCAGACTTTGCTCCTGCGTTTAGTAACTTAGGATGCGCTTTTCAATATAAAGGGCAATTGCAGGAAGCTTTAATTCATTATAAAAAAGCATTACATATTAATCCAAACCTTACAGAAGCATATAGTCAACTCACCTACCTGATGCAACAAACATGCAACTGGCAAGAATTCGAAGTCATGACATCCAAACTCGATAATCTGACGAGCAAAGCCCTTGATGCTGGAATGAAACCTGCCGAAACACCTTTTATGAGTATTGTGAGACATGATAATCCACCTTTAAATCTCGCTATTGCAAAGTCATGGAGTCAAGATATTACTAGAGCTATGTCTAACCTGAAAATTGGCTTTTCATTTGATGTTAGAAAAATTGACAAAACGAGAATTACTATTGGCTACCTCTCAAATGATTTTGGGAACCACGCCACAGCACATCTTATGCTCAGCCTGTTTGGATTACACAATCGTGATGCATTCAGGATTCATTGTTACTCTTATGGAAAGGATGACGGGAGTTCCTACAGGACTCGCATACAACATGATTGCGACAAATTTATTGATATATCCAGCTTAAGTTATGATGCTGGGGCGAAGTGTATATACGAAGATAAGATTGACATTCTGGTCGATCTGAAAGGACATACGAGAGGAAACAGGTTAGCCATATGTGCGCTTCGTCCAGCACCCATTCAGGTCACTTATCTCGGATTTCCAGGGACCACGGGGGCAGACTTTGTTGATTACATTATCACGGACAAAATCGTGACGCCCGAAGACCAGTCTCTTTACTATACTGAGAAATTTGTCTATATGCCTCATTGTTATCAGGTAAACGACCATACGCAGACGATCTCAAAGAAAGAATGGAAGAAAGCGGATTTTGGACTGCCTGAAAATAGCTTTGTTTTCTGTTCCTTTAATAATCAGTATAAGATAGATCTCATGCTATTTGGTGTTTGGATGAAAATCCTCAAGCAGGTTCCAGAAAGCGTTCTGTGGTTGATATCTGAGAGTAAACTTGTTGAGAATAATTTAAAACGGGAGGCTGAAACAAGAGGTGTAATGTCCGAAAGACTCATCTTTGCAGAAAAACTACCAAAAGACGAACATCTGGCGCGTCTGAGGTTAGCTGATTTGTCTTTAGATACTCGGATTGTCAATGGACATACTACTACAAGCGATGCTTTGTGGGCTGGTGTTCCTGTAATAACTCTTCAAGGCAGTCATTTTGCCTCTCGTGTTTCGTCAAGTATCTTATCCGCAATTGGATTGTCTGATTTTGTAACACACAGTCTGGAGGCATTTGAAGCACTCGCCGTGCGGTTAGCCAACAATCCTATTGATATAAGAGAGATAAGAAAGAGAGTTGCCGAAAACCGCTTAGTAGAACCTCTTTTTGACACACCACGATTTGTAAGAAACCTTGAAACAGGTTATAAGAAGATGTGGAAAATATTTTTAGCAGGAGAAGCGCCACGTCAGATTGAGGTCTTGGAAAGCTAATTGCAGGATTTTTTATAGAGGATGATGAAATAACTTGTCCATCCACATTGCAACTGGAAATCTGCATCTTTCTAACCAGAGAATTTTTCTCTCTTTGTAGGTGAAGTCAAGAAAAATGCCCTCTCTACTAGACCGAATATTCAACAGGTTCTTTACTCGTGGCCGATAGGCGGCTCTAATCCGTCATCCATGCGAATTTCGATAATTTTACCTTCATAATTTTTTCATGTTTCCTTCATAATTTCTTCATATTTTTTCTGTATTCTAAAGATAAGAAAATAACTTTCTTCCTTTTTTGGCAGCCAGTAAAACCCTCCTACTGGCTGCTCACCTCCAAAGCAAAAACTATACGAAGTCCCTTGAAATTCATACCTGTGATATACTTCTCATTGAAGATTGCGAGCAAAATTTTGGAGAAAAAATGATTGGGCCGGAAAGAATTCATCCAGAAGCTGCAAGAAAAAAGTCCGAGGTAAATAAGATGCGCGGGCCGTTTTCCGGGAGAAGGGATGAATGATAATCTTGTTAACTGAGCTTGAACTTGATTTGGGGTTACAGGACGAATATCATGGCGCTTGGAGCACATCATCAGATACATCGCTGGTACCTGATTCAAGGAGAGAATCCGCATCACTAAAATAATGCCCAGCCCAGGACATTAATTTGCTTGGCTTAGTGCTATACCATGAGAAAAGGGGACCCGCAGAAACGATGCACGTAGTCGCTATTCATACTCTGAAAAAGGACAAGGAAATCCTGGCCGGTGACTTGGCAGCGGTCCTGGGGGTGGCGATTTATGATGCGCTGGTGCGACTGCGTGCCCGTGGCAATGGTCCTCTGATTGTTGCCGTTTTCGCCGAAGAAGAGCGGGCAGTACAGCTTGTCGAAAGGCTTTTGTCCGCGGGCTTTAATGCAGCGCTACTTACTGCGGGCGAGATTGAGAGCGAAGGCCGTGCGCGGCTTGTGAAGAGGTTCAATCTTGGCGAGCGTGAACTCGGCATCGTAACGGAGAAAGGTGACAGCCTCAGCATCCCTTTTCACGATATTGACCTCATCCTGCGTGGCACCGCGATCGTTCGTGACGTCACGAGGGAGACCGTCAAAAACCGCTCGGTGAGCCTGGGGCGTGCAATACTTTCCGGTGGAATGATGATCGCCAAGACTACGAAGAATGTTCATGAAGTAACGACCGAGGAACGACAGGGGTTTGTTAACCTCTATGCCGGGGACAGCTCAACCTTCGTTTTCCGCGAGAACAATCTTGTTTATGATTCGCTTGGTTCTGCACTCAGGCCGTCCCGAGCGGCGAACTTTACCTATCTCGTTGCCGAACTGCGTAAGCAATGCCCGCACGCCCTGTACGACGAGCGCCTCCTGAGCCGGGCTGGACAGGCTGCTCTCCTCAGTCCTTCGCTCAATCCGGAGGAGTATCTCGTCATAGCCACTGCACTCCTTGCAAAGGTGCTCAGGGGCAAGTTCTGATTGCGATTTAAGGAAGATTGAATCAGGTGTCCGTTCTTTCGGATGCCTACAAGAATATTTATCTCTCACAGAAAAAACGTCCTGAAGGAATGAAGTATTTTGATTTTGTTGTTTCGGAAGTTCACGGGCTGAGGATAGAGGAGATTGTCGAGGCAAAGAAAGAGAAGAGGAAGGTCATCGGGACATTCTGCGTATACGTACCCGAAGAACTTGTCCTATCCGTTGACGGTGTCTGCATCGGTCTTTGCGCCGGCGCAGAGGTCGGATCGGATGAAGCGGAAAAGTACATCCCCAGAAATACATGTGCCTTGATAAAGGCTTTCATGGGATTTAAAGTGGCCGGTCTTTGTCCATACGTCCAGACGGCGGACCTCATCGTGGGTGAAACGACCTGCGACGGCAAGAAGAAGGCCTACGAAATTTTTAACGAAGTGACAAAGGGAAAAGTATTCGTGATGGAGATCCCGAACAAAAAAGATGAGGACGGGAGAAAGCTCTGGAGCAACGAGGTAAAGAGGTTTGCGAAGAAACTCGAAGAGCTGACCGGGAAAACTATTACACTGGAAAAATTAAAAGAAGCGGCAAAGACCGTGAATGAAAAAAGGAAGGCCCTTCAGAGGCTGTCGACTGCTTGAGGGCATCGCGATCCCTCTCCGATTTCCGGCCTCGATGCGCTCCTGGTAAATCAGGTCTCGTTTTATGATGACCCCAGACGTTTTACCGCAAAGGTGAACGAACTCTGTGATGAACTTGAGCAACGGGTAAAGTCCGGGACCGGAGTTGCCGAGAAGGGGATCCCGAGGATACTCATTTCAGGATCGCCGATGGCCATCCCGAACTGGAAGCTCCACGCGATTATTGAAGGGAGCGGCGCGACCGTGGTTGGCGAAGAATCCTGTGTCGGAGAGAGAAATTTCAGGACCTCGCTGGATGAAAATTTTACCTCCCTTGAAGAGGGCATGGAAAAGATAGCGGCCCGCTATTTGACCATCAACTGCGCATGCTTCACGCCGAACGTAGAGCGACTCACGGACATAGAAGATATGGCCAAGCAGTTGAAAGCGGACGGGATTGTCCATTATGCAATCCAGTTCTGCACCCCCTATATGATGGAAGCGTTTAAGGTAAAAAAGACTGCCGATAAAATGAACGTTCCCTTTCTCCGTATCGAGACCGACTATAGCATGGAGGATATGGGCCAGTTGAAGACAAGAGTCGAAGCATTCCTCGAGGTGATCGGCAAGGGTGCGCATGCTTGAAAACCGGCGGCATCGACATAGGCTCGCGGTATATTAAATATGTCCTCATAGAGAACAGCCGTCTTCTTGAGTTTCAGAGGAGCGAAACCGGGCACAACCCGCTTCTCGGTGTGCAGAGAGATAGTCGGTCGCAACAAGCCCCACAAGCTTGTTGCGACCGGCTACGGAAGACACCTGCTCGAAGTTCACGGGGACATTAGGACTATCACCGAGATCAAAGCCGTTGCACGTAGGCGCCAGGGAAATGTTCCCGGGTTGCAGAACTATCATAGATATAGGGGGGCAACAAAAACCTCTTCGAGCACCGGGATTTTGTGACGGCAATCGTACGCTTGAGGAATTGGAGTACTCATTTCTTATAAATTGTTTCGAGGCCCTAGTCTCTGAACAACTCGGTACTCAGATACCGTTCACCGGTGCTCGGTAAAATCACGACGATCTGCTTCCCTTCATTTTCAGGACGTTTCGCTATTTCGAGAGCAGCCCAGACAGCAGCGCCGGAGGAAATTCCGCATAATATGCCTTCACGCTTGGCTATTGCCCTGGCCGTATCGAAAGCCTGTTCGTTCGTGACAGTGAGGATCTCATCGATGATTTCCATATTAAGCACCTTTGGAATAAAGCCCGCTCCAATCCCCTGAATTTTATGGGGGCCGGGCTTACCCCCCGACAGCACCGCAGAGTCTGCCGGCTCCACCGCGACAGCCTTAAAGGACGGCTTGCGCTCCTTTATTGCTTCAGAAACACCCGTAATAGTGCCTCCTGTTCCCACACCTGAAACAAGTATATCAATACCCCCATGGGTATCCCGCCAAATTTCCTCCGCGGTCGTCCTGCGATGAATTTCGGGATTCGCAGGATTGCTGAACTGATCGGGCATATAGGCATTCGGGGTCTGTGAGAGTATTTCTTTTGCCTGGTTGATGGCCCCCTTCATCCCTTCACTTCCCGGCGTGAGGATTATCTCCGCGCCAAGATGCTTGAGCAGTTTTCTTCTTTCGATACTCATGGTCTCGGGCATTGTCAGGACTAAACGGTATTTTCTGGTCGCACACACAAAAGCCAACGCGATACCTGTATTACCGCTCGTAGGTTCCACAATCAGTGTATCGTTCTTAATCAACCCCTGTTCTTCTGCCGCCTTTATCATAGCGAGGCCGATTCGGTCTTTGACGCTTCCGAGAGGGTTCTTGAATTCGAGCTTAGCGAAAACTGTCGCCTGAAGCCCTTTCGTAATCCAGTTTAGCCTTACCAAAGGGGTAGCGCCAATAGTCTCTGTAATATCTTTGTAAATGGGTGACATATTATTTACTTAAAAATCAATTCAGGTTTTTTGAGAAAAACTTTTGTGTCCGGTGGCACCGACTCCGTAAGCCACACATTCCCCCCGATTACTGAACGGGCGCCGATCACTGCCTCACCTCCTAATATGGTCACTCCGGCATATATAATAACATCATCTTCGATGGTTGGATGACGTTTCTCATTTCTGAGCCGTTCCACTGCTTCTTTTGGCAATGACAGGGCTCCAAGCGTGACACCCTGGTAGATCCTTACGCGCTTGCCGATCTCTGTCGTCTCTCCGATCACCACACCGGTCCCGTGATCGATGAAGAAGCTCTCGCCGATTCGGGCCCCGGGGTGGATATCGATGCCGGTCATGCTGTGAGCATATTCCGTCATGATCCGGGGGATTAATGATACGCCCTGTTCATAAAGCTGATGCGCTATCCGGTAAACGGTAATGGCAAATAGCCCGGGATAACCGAATATGATTTCATCAAAACTTTTTGCCGCAGGATCACCCTCAAAGGCAGAACGGATATCTTTGGCAAGCAGTGTCCGCAAACGGGTAAGTTCATTCATAAAATGTATCGCGATTTCCTGCCCGCGTTCCTCACAGTTTATACAGGACATGTTGTGACGCCGGCATTCATGTCGTATGGCGAGGGTGATCTGTTCGGAGAGCGCCTCAAAAAAACCTGTCACTTCCTGTCCAAAATAATAGATCAGATTGACTTTATCGATACGCATACGGGTAAAGTAACCCGGATAGAGAATCCGACAGGCCAAATGGATGATCTCTATTACGGATTCCTTGGAAGGCAGGGGTTCCAGATCTACGTGATCGAAGCAATTCTCCGTATTGCATGATTGCACGAGGTGCTCTACTATCCCCGGGATTTCTTCGCGGAACTGCTTCGTGGCTTCAATTTCCACTCTACACTGTTCAAGCTTTGATTTGTCCATGGCGGCATTACCTCTTTCTTTATTTCATTAATTTTATCTCATTCAGGTCCTTGGAACAAGCTATTACGGACATGAGCCATCCAGCCTCTTCATTGACATACCGGCTTTTTGAGATATAATCAAGGAACAATATTTTATGAACATTCTCATCATAAGCACCAACCGCAATACCCTCCCTATGCCGGTACTACCTTTTGGCGCATGCATGGTTGCAGAAGCCGCCGAACAGGCTGGGCATAAAGTAAGGGTGTTCGATTTCATGTTCGAAAAGGACGCCATTCAAAAGCTCAAAAAAGAGTTCGCTAAATCTGCACCGGATATTGTCGGCCTTTCGATACGGAATATCGACAACAACGATTATGAGAATCCGGTCTTTTTTATCGAGGAAATAAGCCCTGTAATCGACGCCGTTCGTTCCCTGACTGGTGTACCCCTTGTGATTGGAGGGGCGGCCGTTGCCGTAATGCCCGAGGAGTTACTGCGGACCACCGGGGCCTCATACGCGGTGACCGGTGATGGTGAAGTTGTATTCCCGATGCTCCTGGAAAGGCTTTCCGGCAACAAATCGCCGGTGGATGTTCCCGGTGTTGCATGGATCGAAGATAATAGATTTACGAGGAATCCGGGACCACCGGACCATCATTATGCACATGCATGCCGGACACCGGATTTTGCGCGGTGGATCGATCTGAGGGCTTACCTGTCAAGACTCTCAACGGTCCCTGTACAGACCAAACTCGGATGCCACTTTCAATGCATTTATTGCACCTATCGTAAGATCGAAGGCAATGTTTACCGGCTGAGCAGCCCCGAATGCGTTGTGGATACGGTTAAACAACTCATACGCCGGGATTTCAGGGATATTGAATTTGTCGATAACGTCTTCAATTATCCTTATGATCATGCAATGGAAATATGCGAGGGGATTGCACATACCTGCAGGGGTGCACGGCTGCAGAGTCTTGAACTGAATCCGCTTTTTATTGATGATGACCTCATTACCGCAATGGAACACGCGGGGTTTACCGGCATCGGAATAACCGTTGAGAGCGCTTCCGACAGCGTCCTCAAAGGACTCCGGAAAGGTTTTACTGTTGAGGATGTGTATAGGGCAGCCCGCGTCATCCGGCGTCACTCTTTGCCGTGTGTATGGATTTTCATGTTCGGTGGCCCCGGTGAGACGGAAGCAACGGTAAAGGAAACCCTGCGATTCGCCGGAACATTTATACGTCACGAAGATATTGCATTTTTCGGCGCGGGGATACGCATCTATCCGGGGACAGAACTCGAGAGTCTCGCGAGGAGAGAAGGACTTTTATCGCTCTCTTCCTATGAAATGCTCCCTCCGGTCTTTTATAATTCTCCAACAGTAGATTATCAATGGATGAAAAAAAAGATCCGGGAAACCATGGACACCCATATGAACTTTATCAATTCAGATTCCATAGGATTATCATTCCTACCGGTGCTCCACCGCATCGGACACAGACTGGGGTTGCGCCCTCCTCTGTGGAAATTTACCCGTCACATCAGGCGCGGACTCAGATTTTTTGGAATGGACGTATGAGAAGCCGATCATCATGCGGTGACCGAGAGAGAGCACACATCGCGTCGGTGGGGATTGCAGTTCCGCCTTTTTCGGTAGACCAGATCGAGTCAGGGGAAGAACTCATCGAACGTTTCAAGGATAAGATGAGTGCAAGAAGCCTGGCATTGATGAAAAAGATTTTTGCCCATCCGAGTATCAAGCGGAGACATCTTGCTATCGAAGACCGTGAATCCTTCTTCAATGAAGATCCGGACAGCCGCATGGAGCGCTTTACCCGCTGGTCGATCGACTTATCGTCACAGGCGATACGTAAGGCATTAGACGGAGCAGGCTTGACCACCGATGCCGTATCGGCTTTGGTCGTAAACACCTGTACCGGATATATCTGTCCCGGTATTTCAACTTATCTTGTCGAAAGGCTTGCGCTTTCCAGACGGGTACAGGTGTATGACTTAGTCGGCAGCGGCTGCGGAGGCGCGGTCCCCAATCTCCAGATAGCGGAATCCCTTCTTGAAAAGAAGAGGGAAGGGGTGATCGTCAGCGCCTCTGTAGAAATATGTACTGCTACCTTTCAGATGGAGGACAATCTGAGTCTGATCGCCTCAAATGCGCTCTTCGGCGACGGGGCCGCTGCGGCCGTGCTCTGGGACCGGCCCGAGGGTCTCGAACTCATCTCCTCTGCAACCAGGCATGTCCCGGAAGACCGCGAGGCGATAAGATATATCCATAAAAACGGTCAACTGCACAATCAACTCGCTACGAATCTGCCTCATCTTGTCAAAAAAGCGGTTGCCCGTGTCATAGCAGATGTACTTGGACCCTATGCATTACAGGTTAAAGATGTGAAACACTGGGCACTCCATACGGGCGGAGAGAAAATATTAAATACGATCAAAGAAGAGATCGGACTTTCGGAAGAACAATTGCGTGCCTCCCGTGGCATATTATCCGAATATGGGAACATGTCTTCCCCGACCGTGTGGTTCGTACTCCGTAAGCTCATGGACAGCGGGATTGAAAATGGAGAGTGGTGCATCATCGTAGCGTTCGGAGCAGGTCTTTCCGCCCATGCCTTTCTTCTGAGAAAATGCGAATATAGGAATACGTAATTGGTGACCTTTGAGAGAGCTTTCAAAAAATGTTTATTTTGAACGAGCATAGGGGCACAACGATCAGTCTTGATTTTCCTGATGGTGACTTATACACCGTGCTCTCACTTTTAGCTGATGCTGCCCGCCGGGAGGGATTTTTTGTCTTCGTCGATAAAAGAATAACAGGTAAAATTAAGATAACCATGGAGGAACCATGGAACAACATACTTGTTGAGATATTGGCCGGAGTTAATTTTGTAACCGTTATCGTAAACAATATCATCGCCATCTCTCTTTGGGAAAGGCACATAGGTTAATCAGACCCTGCCTCGCCTCTTCTTGACAAATTTTTGCTGTCCGAGTTATAATAAAAAGTTTTGAATTTCCCGATGTGCGTTAAGCCCGCACCGGATGTGCCAATCCAGCAGGGATAATGATAGGGAAATTTTGTGTCCGGTAAATGCAGAAACAATTTCCGGCTAACTTACTGATTTAAAAGTTGAAAGGAGGGTCCACCGTGGCAGAAAAAGGAAAATCAAAGACTGACGTTTCGGCAAGAGCGGAGTCAAAGAACAGGGTACAGCGCTGCTGCTATTGCGGAAATAAGGTCGAAGTCGTCCTGTCCGTTTCCTCATCAGGGAAGAAAAAATTGAAACGCATGTGCTGCGAAAGCTAATTGATCGTCTCCTGCGGCTATGTACTCTCAGACCGCAGGAGGCTCTTCTCTCTCACCCAAAATGTATTTATAAAAAATGTTAGTCTGTCTTACCCTTCGAGAGTTTTTTGAGGTCGGTAAAGATCTGCTGTATGCTCTGGTACCTGTCTTCCCTCACTTTTTTTAGGCACTTTATCACAATTTCGTCAAGCCATTCCGGGACATTTTCCACGATGGCAGTCACCCCGGCTGAACCCAAACCTTCGAGTCCCCCTGTCAGCATTTCAAAGAGTATAACACCTGCCGAATAGATATCCGCCCTGACATCCAATTCAACTCCCTTTATGATTTCAGGAGGCGCATACGCCGGAGGTTGCGTCCTTTTCAGAAAAGAGATATCGTTCCGGACATCAATGACTATGTTGTCGGGACTTAAGAGTCCGACAGGCCATCCGCTGCCGTGGGCGCTTTGAAGGCTCTTAAGGATCTGGACCCAAAGCTTAAGGCTGTATACCGGCTCTATCCTGCCGCTTCGGATAAAATTCCTCAGGGCTGTTTTCCCCGCCGGCACCTCCTCTTCTTTTTCAGGCGCTGGTCGAAGCGCCGCAAGTCTCTCTTTCACATTCTCAAATGCAGGGTTGACCTTACCTATCTCCGTAAAAACCTCGATCGCCCTCTGCACATTGCCTGCTTTCTCAAGCAGCGAGGCATACATATAAAAATCCTCGATCGTTGAACGGTCAGGCTTCTTATCGTACAGGTAAAATCCGAACATTTCAGCCGCCTCTTTCGGCATCCCTTCCTCGTTGAGAAGCATCGCCGCCTTTTTGTATTCTCCGGCCTCTCTATAGGCTTTTACCGCATAAATCGTTTTCCCAGCCCGTCTCATGACTTTTGCAACATCAATCTTTTTCCCTGCCTTGTCATAAAGTGCCGCCGCCTCATCAAACTCTCCTTCCATGAGGGCGACTTCTGCGGCGTCTTCGAGATCCCCTGCCTTTTCGTACATTTCTTTTGCCTTATCGGTCATCCCCAGGGAATTGTATAGTGAAGCGGCCTGAGTATAGTCGCCGCCCTTTTCATAGAGCGCTGCGGCCTTAGGATAATCTTTCAGGCGCTTCTCATACATATGGGCAGCTGACACCGACCGTCCAGCCTTTTCATAATCTCCGGCTTCCTTCTTATAGTCTTCGATTACGGTAGTCTTAAGCTTTTTCGCGATGGTATTTTTATAAATAAATTTAAGCAGAAAAAATAGAACCACCAATAATGGAACAATGATAAAAAAAGAAAGTGCGAAAACCGCTCTTTTTAGCGATGCATCGGGGGTGCTCTCATTGAGGGCCATCTCGCGGACAAGAGGGATACTGAAGTTCAATATCAAATCAAGAAATGTAACGGTTGCCATGAAAACCTCCAGCCTTGTCCTTACTCTATATTATCACATCCTCCAAGGGAGAATATGGAATGTATCCCTCCGAACGAACCTGTCGAAAACGCGCCGTCTCTGTCTTTGATATATTCTATTCCAGTACCCTCACAATCTCATCCGTACTTATCCGTTCCGTTCTGTAGCTGTTCACCGGTGATTCCAAATCGGGATATCCGATGGATATGCCGAGAACAAGTCTTTTTGATCCGGGGATCCCCAAAAATTCCTTTACCTGCTTTGCATAGTCGGTAAGAAATGCCTGCGGCACTGTCCCAAGACCGTGTGCATGAGCTGCGAGCATGAGGCTCTGGGCAAAAAGTCCCATGTCAAAAATAGACCACTCGGTGAGCGATGAATCCTGGAAAAGAAATATGCCGTGAGGCGCACCGTAGAGCCGGAAATTTGCTATCTTTGATTTTTTCCTGACCTCGGGAGAATTCAGGTCCTTCCCTGTTATCTCACTTCTCTTCTTCATAAGAGCGGAAACCCTTGCCTCAATAGCAGGAGGCCATGATCGGGGTTCGGGAAGGTCCGGGGATGATTCTGTCCCTTTTTCGAGAAGGTCCACCAGAAGTTTCGATAGCGCCTCTTTCTTCTCGCCTGAAATGATTATTACGTCCCAGGGCTGACTGTTCTTATACGAGGGGCCCCATTTCGCCGTATCAATGACTTTCATCAATATTTCCTTTGGTACAGGCTCGGGCCTGAATTTCCTGATACTCTTCCTCGTTTTAATGCACTCAATGGCATCCATAGTTTCCTCCTTTAAACTTATAAATTTTCATTACCTTAATTTATCTCATCGGTCTCAATGTAACAACTGTTGCGCCCCAGCTTCCGCCGGCTTCTCCTGCCAGTTTAAATGACACAACTTCCGGCAATCTTTTGAGGATGGAATGAACGGTCTCACGGAGCGTGCCGGTACCCTTCCCGTGGATGATCCGAACCTCGGTAATCCCTTTCCCCCGGCATAATGCAAGATATTCCGGCAGTAGATCCTTTACCTCACCGGGCTGGAAAGTGTGGAGATCCAGAGTCCCGTCAATCGGAAGTTCGACAGCCTCAAAACCTTCTTCTCCACCAGGCTCATCCATTGTCTTATCTTATCGCTAATTGATTTGAAAGAGAAGAGGGGTTTCCTAAAGGCAAATCCGCAGACAACGAAATTTCTCTTGCCGTCTGGTGACAAGCGATTCGACGGCCCGGTTTTCAACCCATAGATGATCTTATCTTTTGAAAATTACTTTTCTTCAGGATCTGCTCAATCTCTATTCACCGGAAATCTCCATGTGTCTGATTATCTTTCCCTTGCACATATAGATGATCATCTCTGCGATATTTGTTGCGTGGTCTGCGATCCTTTCGAGATATTTTGCGATGTACGTCCTCTTGACGGCCAGGGAGATTATTTTAGGGTCCCGGACCATGAAGGACATCAATTCTTCAAAGTTCCGTACGGTAAGTTCATCCACTTCGTCGTCCCTCTTTATGACTTCGTAGGGCAGCCGGGAACACCCTGCGACAAAGGCGTCAAGGGCGTCTCTAACCATTGACTGGGATATCTCCGCCATCTTCGGTATGTTCACAAAGGCTTTAATTGAGGTTCCTCATTCAGCTCTATCGCCCTTTCGGCGATATTGACGGCAAGGTCTCCCATCCGTTCAAGGTCCGTGGTTATCTTCATTGTGGTCGTTATAAACCTCAGGTCTCTCGCCATCGGCTGTCTAAGGGCGATGAGCCTCACACATTCCTCGTCTATGCCGACATCGAGTGCATTGATCAGATGGTCTCTCTTGATGACCTCCTTTGCGAGTTCGCTGTCCCTGTCTATGAGGGCCTTTACAGAATCCCGTATAGCGGTCTCGACCATGACTGCCGAGCTTCAAAACTTTTTCTCTCAGTGCCTTTAACTCTTCCTCAAAAATAGCCATTATCCGAATCTCCCTGTTATATATTCTTCAGTAAGTTTATTCTGCGGATTAACAAAAATGTATCCGTGTCTCCGAACTCTATCAACTCTCCCAAATACATGAATGCCGTAAAATCCGATATCCTTGCAGCCTGCTGCATATTGTGCGTTACTATTATAATCGTAACCTCTTTCTTAAGCGTTTCCGCAAGTTCTTCTATCTTTGCAGCGGATATCGGATCAAGGGCGGATGTCGGCTCGTCAAAGAGCAGCACTTCGGGATTAACAGCCAGTGCCCTGGCAATAACAAGTCTCTGCTGTTGTCCTCCGGAAAGGTCATACGCGCTGGAATTGAGCTTGTCCTTCGCCTCATCCCACAGGGCCGCGTGCCGAAGGGCTTTTTCCACCTTTTCCGAAAGGTCGGACCTCTTTTTAATTCCTTTCAATTTAAGGCCGTATGCGATATTGTCAAATATGCTCATAGGGAACGGCGTCGGCTTCTGAAAGACCATTCCCATGCGGCTTCTCAGGTCGATGAGGTCCGTTCCATTCGAGAGGATGTTCTCGTCCTTAAACAGTATCTCTCCTTCGTACCTGTTCTTCGGATAGAGGTCATGCAGCCGGTTGAAACACCGGAGAAGCGTCGTCTTCCCGCAGCCCGAAGGGCCTATTAATGCGGTAACGGCATTCTTGTATACCGGCAGATTTATTTTCTTAAGGGCATGGATATCCCCTGAGTAATAAAAGTCCAGATCTTTTACTTCTATCTCAACCGTTCCAACCACTATCCGTACCTCCACTTAATAATGAGCCTTCCCAGTATTGTAAGGATGAGTATAAATATCGTAATAACAAATGCCGCAGCCCATGCCTGTGCGTGCCAGTTCTCATAAGGGCCCATGGCATACTGGAATATGGTTACCGTCAAGGAAGACATGGGTTGGTTCATGTCCAGCGTGAAAAAAGAGTTATTAAACGCAGTGAACAGCAGCGGCGCGGTCTCTCCCGCTACTCTCGCGATAGAGAGCAGAATACCTGTCAGAATACCTGTTGCGGCCCCGCGGTAAACCACCTGGATAATCACTTTGTAATATGGGGCGCCGAGGGCAAATGCGGCCTCCCTCAATGTCCACGGCACAAGAGAGAGCATATCTTCTGTTGTCCTGAGGACCACAGGGATCATGATTATCGCGAGTGCAACAGCTCCGGCCCAGCCGTTAAAGTGGCCGACAGGCTTTACGAGTATCGCATAGATGAAAGTCCCTATCACAATCGAAGGAACGCTTACCATGATATCGGAGAGTATGCTTATGATCCTTGCGATCTTTCTTCCGCGGGCATATTCGGCAAGAAATGTTCCTCCGAGCACGCCGACAGGAACCCCTATCAATGTCGCACAGAGGGTTATAATCAGTTGCCCTGTAAAGGCATTTCTGAGCCCGCCTCCTTCAACGCCCGGCAGGTACCGGATCATTTATGAATAGACTTAGATTCAGCGCCTTTATGCCATGCACAAGCACGTCGCCAAGTATGAAGACCAGCCAGAAAAGACCCAGGAAGGCGGCCAGAGTGCTGAGTGTCAAGGCGATACGTCCCTCCGTTTTTCTCATTTGCGCTCTGTGTCATCGCGAATACTTCCTCTCTGCCTTCAGGAGAAAGAATTTCGCTATGGCAAGGATAATAAAGCTCATCACGAAGAGCACGAGGGCAAGATAAAAAAGTGACGACAAGTAGATATCCTTGTCCGCCTCCGTAAACTCATTCGCGAGAGTGACGGTAATGGTTGCAGCGGCATCGAGGAGCGATGTGGTTATCCTGTGGTTGTTCCCAAGCACAAAAGCAACCGCCATAGTCTCGCCGAGGGCCCTCCCGAGGGAGAGGACTATCCCTCCGAAGACGCCCAGCTTTGAATAGGGCATAACGACATTCTTGACGACCTCCCACTTTGTCGCCCCAAGAGCGTAGGCGGATTCCTTTACCACCGCAGGAGTGAGATTAAAGGAATCCCTTGATATGCTTGCGGTAAAGGGAATTATCATGATGCTTAGAATTACGCTAGCAGTCAAAATATCGATCCCCATAGGCGTTCCCCGGAAGAGGATCTCTATGAAAGGTATTCCGGCAGTAATCTTTTTCAGGAACGGCTCTATATAATTGCTCATTATCGGGGAAAGGGTGAAAAGCCCCCACATGCCGTAGATGATGCTCGGGATGGCAGCCAAAAGTTCGATGGCCACTCCGATCGGGCCTTTCAGAAAATTGGGAGAAATTTCAGTAACAAAAATCGCAATGCCGATAGCAACAGGTATCGCCATGATCAGCGAGAGAAATGTCGTGATTATGGTCCCGTAAATATTGGTCAACGCGCCAAAAGATTCTTTAACCGGGTCCCAGTCGGTTGAAGTAAGGAATTTTATGACTCCGAATTTCTCTATTGCCGGGGAAGATTCTGAAATGAGCACGTAAATGATTCCGATTATAAAGAGAATAACCAAGAATGAAGAAATGGCAGTAATAGACAAGAAGATCAGATCAAAGGGATTCTTCCTGGATGTTGTTGCCATTTATCTTATATTCCTTTGTCGGTCTGTGAAGACATACGGGGCAGGCATTCTCAGCCTGCCCCAGTGCGTTATGGATGCCTATTGCAGACCGTTTGTCTTCCAGTATGACCTGATCTTTTCCTTTAAGGATTTCGGCAGGGGCACATATACAAGTTCTTTGGCCTTATTATCGCCGTTTTTGAAGGCCCAGTCAAAAAATTTGACGACATTTTTATTTGAATCGGTCTTTTCTTTTGCAAGAAGTATGAAGGTCGCTCCTGCTATCGGCCATGAGCCCTTCCCCGGTGCATTCGTAAGCCACAGATAGAAATCCTTCTTTGGATTGAAATCGCCGGTATCCGCCGCATCCTCAAAGCTTTCAAAGCTTGGTTCAATAAAACTTCCCGCACGGTTTTTCAGGAGTATATGGGCCAGTTTGTTCTGTTTTGCATAGGCAAACTCAACATAGCCGATGGAGGATGCTGTCCTTTGAGTATAATTTGCAACTCCTTCATTGCCCTTGCCGCCGATGCCGACAGGCCACTTTACGGAAGTCCCTGAACCTACGCTCGGTCTTCCAGTCAGGGCATACACCGCTAAGGTACTCCGTGAATATCGCAGTGGTCCCCGAACCATCCGACCTGTGGACAACGGTAATTTCGTTGTGAGGCAAACTCATCTTCGGATTTAATGTCTTGATCTTGTTGTCATCCCAGTATTTGATTTCTCCAAGGTATATTCTGCAAAGGGCTTCGGAGTCAAGTTTCAGCTCACCCGCTTTCACCCCGGGAATATTCACAACCGGAACAACCCCTCCGATGACGGCGGGAAACTGGAGCAATTTGTCCTTCTGAAGCTGATCAGGCTTGAGCGGGGCGTCGGAAGCCCCGAAATCAACCGTCCTTTCAGTGATCTGCCTGATGCCTCCTCCTGACCCGATGGACTGATAATTGAGCTTTGCTCCGGTGACTTTGTTGTAGTCATACGCCCATGCAGAGTAGACAGGATAGGGGAATGTCGCCCCGGCGCCATTCAGCATTTCGGCGGCCTCAACATGGGTGAATGACAGAAGCAATGCTATTGCCAACGCCAGCTTTATAAGTATTTTCATAGTCACTCCTTTTTTCGGTAATTCAATAGATTATACTCCAATTGTTACAACCATGTTACATCTCCGTTAAATTTCTGTTACATATCTCACCCCCCCGAGTTTTCTTCACCGACTAATTGTTCATAAGTTCGAACAGGAAAAGATTCGGTTTCCCTTTGACGAGAAAAAATGCTGTTACAGCTAAAAGCACGATACTCAAAAAGAGTAATAGCACTCCTGATAGGATAAAGTGATATTGTTACAGCAGTATTAAGGAAATGTTAAATTTAAAAGTGCGCCGCCGCAATCAGATTATCGATTTTTTCCGCAGTTACGTTCTTCGAATAAAATGGGCATTTGTTATGATATTTGCCCTTGCAGTATTCCTGAAGCTGGAATCTTTTCTATCAATAAACCATCGCGAATGGTAATCATAAATTCCATTGTGATTACAATTACAGACTTTTCACCGTAACATTATTTAAATTGTCTGTAAGAAAGAAGCAGGCTACCTATCTAAGACACACAGGGCGGGAAAACTTTTTACTTCACGTAGCAAGGCATTCTGATCATATACAATGTGAGCAATAAGAGCCTTAAAAGAAGCTGCAGCAATAGTACAAGCGAACTCAAGAGGTGCTCCGTATGCATGGACTACCTGAACAGTAATGAAGGGTTCTACTGTCCAAAGTGCAAAAAGGGCCCTTTCTGTAAAAAGCACAGGCTCCCGGGTACAAAAGAATGTGTCAGTTGCATAACTGAAACGAAGTTATTTGAAACAAATGTCCTCAGAGGTCAGGAGAGTGGCATTAAATCCTTTCTTCGATTTCTCCAGTTTATATTCCTTGTATTTTCAATCTTTTTCATCTCATTCAAATTCGGTATTTTAGAGGAAGTGGAAATGCTGAAACATATTATTGTTGCAGAAAATCTTCTTTATATTGGAATCGCAACGGTCATTTTATGCGGAGTCTTCTATTTTATCCTCTTCAATCAGAGACAACAAATTATCAGACTTGAAGCAGAGATCAGGGAAATACGACACAGATGTTATTAAGAAGATATCAAAACGGTCAATTTTGCTAACGGACCCTTATGAAGTGTGATTTTAAGGAGAATAAGAAAAAGGGAAAGAGACACTTGGTAAGCAACCAGAGCGTTAGGTACTATCTTCTTGGTGAAGCTAAGATCAAACTTCTAAAGGATAAAACCATTCTGGATACACATATAGCTAATATCTCCTTTTCAGGGATAGGGCTATATTCACCTATTCCCATAGATAACGGTAGAAAAGTGAAGATAAAAGTATCCTTCTTCGATATTACCCGCAAAGTGCAAAGCACCTTTATAGAAGGTAATACTATCTGGCATTCCAAATTGGGGGATGCCTATCTCATGGGCATTCGTTTTGATGAAGAATTAAATGTAACCAAACAACCTGTGCTTTTCAAGCGTCTCATGTGGCTTAAAAACATAAACGACTGACCTTTTGTTATCAACGATAAACTTATCTTTAATCCCGCAATTTAAAAATCATCCAGTCCATGCGTCGTTTCAGAAAAAACGAGTTAGGATTTGCTGCGCGTTAATTTGATCACAGAATCTGATTTCTTCTCTCCCTTTTCATAAAGAGACCAGGTGTGAGTAATACTGTCCTTGTTGTCAAAAGAAATTTTGAGCACGTGCATATGGGTTTCATTCACTGAGGAAAGGCCGTGATTTTTTTCGGACAGGACAAACAACATATTGTTCTCACCGGGGTTCATGAGTTCCATATGAGGTTGGTTTCCCAACGAGCAGTAGTGGGTCATGGTTAATTTCCCGTTGTAATCATAATAAACAGTGACCATCTCATGAGGAAGTCCGACAAAGAGCCGCTCAAGGATAGCGTTTCCGGCTGAGGTAAGTTCATAGGTGGCTTTAACTGCCACCATTCCTTTTCCCATGTCCGTTGTCCCTTCCCAAACACCCACTAGTTCCTTCATCTTGTCAAAGTCCTTGGAGTGGGTGACAGCACCCATCTGGTACTCTCCCGAATTGGCTGTTAAGGGACCGAGTACCAGCCCCAGAAGAACCATGAAAATAAATGACATAAATTTCTTCATTTTACTACCTCCTTTGCACCCTTATAGATTTGTCGGATAATGATCTCTTCTTGTGCTCAAGTTTATCATATCAATAGTCGCAGTTTAATATTTGGGAAAAACTTTTCCGTAATTTGCGGCAAACCGTGCTTGAGCCTCATATCATATAGTAAATGCAAAAGAACCTGCCAATGTTGATGGACAAATATTGACGATATCTGTAGGATAATAATAGAAAAAGTATAAATATTTACAATTCAATGTCGTTAGTATTGGAAAAAAGATTCGGAAGGAAGGTAATATAGGTTCGGTGCCGGGAAAAGAGCTACTCGGAATGTTGAATTAATGTATAGTGCGCAACAGCATGATACTTTTTTTCTTCATCGTAGATTCTTATGTAAATCGTGATAATCAAAATCGAATGCCCCTGAGAGGTATAGAGAGAAGCCGAAAGAAAGGTCCATTTCCCTCTTAAGGCAAAGCAATTTTAGGAGAGTGTAAGCGTGGCAAATTATAGCAAGGTGAAGCGTACTGAGTTTTTCATGGCAATTTTGGTTTTGTCATTAAGTTTGGGTACGATGATTGTGCTTTCAGGATGTGGTAACAGCGAGAGCGATACGATTTCCGGCAGAATTACATTAGGCGGTTCAGCGCTTTCAGGTGTGACACTAACTCTTTCCGGCGACGCTTCAAGGATAACGGTGACGGATGCAAAGGGTAATTACAGCTTTAACAATGTACCGAGCGGCACATTTATGCTGACCCCTTCGCTCACGGGATATACCTTTAGTCCGTCAAACCGGAAAGTTTTTCTCCAGGGCGAAGACGCAATCGGGTTTGATTTTAGCGGTAGTGGTCAAGGTAGGGTAGTAGCGACAACTCACACCGTTTACCTGAAAAGCGATGGCACGGTCTGGGCATGGGGAAATAATACTAACGGTCAGCTTGGTGATGGGAGCACTACTCAGAGCACTACCCCTATACAGGTAAGCGGTCTGTCAACCGTGATAGCCATTGCTGCTGGCAGTGAACATACCGTTGCACTGAAGGACGATGGCACGGTCTGGGCATGGGGAAATAATACTAACGGTCAGCTTGGTGATGGGAGCACTACTCAGAGCACTACCCCCATACAGGTAAGCGGTCTGTCAACCGTGATAGCCATTGCTGCTGGCAGTGAACATACCGTTGCACTGAAGGACGATGGCACAGTCTGGGCATGGGGAAATAATACTAACGGTCAGCTTGGTGATGGGAGCACTACTCAGAGCACTACCCCCATACAGGTAAGCGGTCTGTCAACCGTGATAGCTATTGCAGCAGGCGGTGAGCACACTGTTGTACTGAAGCATGATGGCACGGTCTGGGCATGGGGAAATAATACTAACGGTCAGCTTGGTGATGGGACTACGACTCAAAGAACCAAGCCGGTAGAGGCAAGCGGACTGTCAGGCGTGATAGCCATTGCTGCAGGCGATACCCACACCGTTGCCTTGAAAACCGATGGTAAGGTCTGGGCATGGGGAAATAATACTAACGGTCAGCTTGGTGATGGGACTATGACTCAAAGAACCAAGCCGGTAGAGGCAAGCGGACTGTCAGGCGTGATAGCCATTGCTGCAGGCGATACCCATACCGTTGCCTTGAAAACCGATGGTAAGGTCTGGGCATGGGGAAATAATACTAACGGTCAGCTTGGTGATGGGACTACGACTCAAAGAACCAAGCCGGTAGAGGCAAGCGGACTGTCAGGCGTGATAGCCATTGCTGCAGGCGATACCCACACCGTTGCCTTGAAAACCGATGGTAAGGTCTGGGCATGGGGAAATAATAGTAATGGTCAACTTGGTGATGGGAGCACTACTCAGAGTACCACCCCTGTACAAGTACAATCGCTTTGAATTGAGGCCCTCTGCTTAACTGCTGACTGCCGGATGGTATCGATATTCCGATAAGGTCGGGCAGAGTCTGTAGGTTTGCTTAAAGCAGTATGTTTCCATCCTTTCAATGCTTGGAACATACCTTGATTCGGATGCACCACAGGTGCCGATGTATCCTTCTTCAAAATAGGGGCATCATGTATACCCCCAGAAGATCAGCCGAGTCTAATCCTGCTTTATTGAGCCGCTGGAATTTTTATCGGAAGGATTCCCTTTATCAATCCTGTTATGTATGCTGTTGCATCTGCCCTTTGCTCATATGAGCTTTCTTTGTCCTTTATCCGTTCCACCTTATGAGTCTCCAGGTCTATCGTGATAACTTCAACACAGTAGCGGGAGTCTTTCAAAACAACACCATAAGCCCACAGTAACCCATGAGCGTCCTTGCCGATAGTTCCCCTGCTGACAGGTTTCTTGAACTCATTCCTGATTATGTCCTCCACCGAGAAATGCGATGATTTCTTTTTCATTAGTTATCCAAATACGCTAACTGAAGAATATCCTCTACCATTTCTTCGGCGGTATATTCAACAAGAGCTACAGACATGAAGGCTATTTGTTTATCAACAGGACCAGCATCCCCCACCCAATCTTCCACCATTTCCCTTGTAATATCCTTGTTTGCTGTCTGCGCCTTTTTCGTCAAGGCATTATATAGGTTATCCAAGGTAGACATTTGTTACCCCATTATCTTTCATACTTTATTATATCATCCTGAGCTGGTGAGGCTTTCCAAGAATGCTTACGGGAATGGGTACAGTTGACTATTCTGAGGGATGCAGTAGAATAAGAGTAAGTCTTATCAAGGAGGACAGCATGAGCAAAGAAAAAAACAAGCAAAAACCAAATGCAAAGAAAACACCCCAGCACACCCTGAAAGAAAAAAGGCAAGCAAAAAAAGAAAAGGCTGAAGGTAAGCCCCTCCAAATAATGCCCCGTTAAAACCGATACCTCCCAGACTGCCCTGCGAATAAGAGTTTTCACGATCAGATTTTGACAATGCTCAAGACTGGAGTATAATTTAATTTATGAAGCAAAAAAAGAGGTGTGTGATGAAAACTGCAAAACAACTCTTGTTTGTCGCCCTCATAGGGCTTCTCATGGTTTCTGTGGCAATGGCCCAAGAGAAAGCAAGTCCAACCGCCACACCTGGGCCGACCATAATCTATCAGGCCAAGTTCCAGATCACTCTACAGGGTGGAGAATATGATCTACAAACCATCATAATGGAATTCCCTCAAGGGGCGGGTGTACCAAAACATATGCATGGCGGATACATACTCGTTACGGTACTGAATGGTGAGATGACCTTAAGAGAGAAGGGCAGCGAGAGGATCATAAGAGCCGGAGAGATCTGGACTGAGAATCCCGACGATCTGCATTCAGTCGTCAATGCAGGCACTACCGCTGCCAGGATTGTGGTTAACATGTTGTTGCCGAGGGGCGCTGAGGCTACAACATTAATCAAGCCGTAAACTGGCGTTTTATTTACGATAGACTCTGATAAAATACCGTCTTTCGCGGTGACATGTTCAGTTCCTATAAAGGATCGTCATCGCAACATTCCTTCCTATACTACTCACTTCACAAAAGAGGTAGAATGGTGTAGGTTATTAATTCTAATCTATACACTATCTGTAAGAAGATATCATTATGTATCAATCAGCAATCGGCGATATTATTCAAATACAACGGAAATTTTTCAACTCTGGAAAAACAAGAGATACTTCTTTTCGTATCCAACAGCTTCTAACTTTTAAAAAAGCAATCGCGGACAATGAGGAAATAATTCTAAGAGCAGCTGCGCTTGATATGAACAAACCTGCTTTAGAAGCCTATGTGAGTGAAATAGGTACAGTAATGAATGAAGTTGATGATGCAATCAAGCATCTCAAGGCATGGGCAAAACCTCAAGAAGTGAAAACTCCATTATTAAATACTCGCTTTTTTGGGTTTGTCCATCACTTTTTAGCCTCAAGCTACATTTATAAAGAACCCTACGGAGTTGTATTAATCATTGCTCCATGGAATTATCCTTTTCAACTTACCTTTGCCCCCTTGGTGGGAGCAATAGCAGCCGGAAATTGTTCTATTTTAAAACCTTCGGAGATTGCTCCTCACACATCTCATGCTATTACTAAAATAATAGGAGAGAATTTTGACTCAGGTTATGTCTCTGTTATCGAGGGAGGCATAGAAACCGCCCAAACTCTTCTTACCGAGAGATTTGATTATATTTTTTTTACAGGTGGAACCCGCGTAGGGAAAATAGTAATGGAAGCAGCAGCGAAACAACTTATACCAGTTACCCTGGAGCTTGGTGGGAAAAATCCATGCATTATAGATCGTGATGTCCATATTGAATATGCTGCAAGAAGGATAGCATGGGGAAAGTTTTTCAATGCCGGCCAGACATGCATTGCACCTGATTATCTCTTAGCGGACAAATCTATAAAAAAGAACCTCTTGGAAACCATAAGAAAATATATTAGAGAATTTTATGGTGACGACCCCTCTAGAAGCCCTGATTATGCAAGAATTATTAATGAAAATCATTTCAATCGCCTTTCTGAACTACTTAAAGATGGTGATATTATAATAGGAGGTGATACAAATTTAAATAATCGATATATCGCTCCTACAGTTATTGATAATGTATCGTTGAACCATCAAGTTATGGTGGAGGAAATATTCGGACCATTCTTCCAGTAATAGAATATAAAGATCTGTCAGAAGCTATATCAATCGTTAATGGTCGTCCGAAACCGATTGCCCTTTATTTTTTCTCCAGAAATCGAAAAAATCAGGAAAGAGTATTAATGGAAACTTCATCAGGTGGCGGATGTATCAATGATACATTTGTTCATATTTTATCGACTACACTTCCTTTTGGAGGTGTAGGTGACAGCGGTATGGGGAATTATCACGGAAAGGCAAGTTTTGACACTTTCTCACACAAGAAAAGTATATTAAAGAAAACCTTTTTATTTGATATCAAGTTGCGGTGCCCTCCTTATAAAGATGTGCTTAAATCGATGAAAAGATTTTTATAAATTTAATGAGCTAACACTAAATTGGCGTACTACTGGAGGAAAAACAGTGGAGAGGAAAAACAGTTAGGTCAGACTTGTTTATTGCTATTTTAAATTTTGCTATTCAAAGTTTCAAATACCCGTTCCATTTCTGATTTGAGATCGTCGTCCTCTTTTAAATATCTCGTTATTACAGAAGGATCCTTCCGAAGATACGCCGCTATTTCTCTCCCTTTATATTTATATTCCTTCGCAACAAGGCTTACCAGTTTCCTCCCTACAGAAATATTTCTGTCCTTGTTCTTGCCTCTCATCTGTCTCAGTGTTATCCCTTTCATTTGCTCTAGCGCTTTTGTTATTTCTGCGAGGCTGTATTCATGCTTCTTCTTCCTCCCTTCAATTCTTTCTTCCGACCTTTCCATAACTGCCTCTACAAATTTCTCATCTCCAAGTATCCTCTGCCCAACAGTATTGTATATGTCTTCTTTCTTGACGGTTGCGCTGTCGCTCATATACGCCCTGTACAGTCTCCTCGCCTGCGATTTGTCTTCTGAAAACATCCGTAAGACCTGATCTTCATCAACCATACCGCTCTTTTGCCCTCCACAATAACTCTGATAGCTGCTCCATCTGTATTCCTCTGCCGATTTCGCGATCCTTGCCCTTACCGGATTTAGGTGAATATATTTAATTAACGAAAATAGATATGCTTCCTTGTCACAGAGGATCGCCTTGTACCTGCCCTGAAATAAATGCCCCACCGTCCTGTATTTTCTGTTGAAATACATCGTGTAACTCTGGGTTATCCCCTGAATAATTTTAGATAGAGGATTTTTGCGGGTCTCGATCAGCAGATGCACATGATTGTTCATCAATACATACGCATATAAAAAGTACTTGTATCGTTCCTTATAAGAACCAAGTAGTGTAAGATATTTCTGAAAGTCTTTTTCGTCCTTGAATACTTTCTGCCGTTGATTTCCACGGCTGATTATATGATAAAATGCCCCTTCATATTCTATCCTCGATTTCCTTGCCATGCCTAATTTTAGCAACTATTTCTAATAATTGCAATAAACAAGTCTGACCCCTTTTTATACCCTTCAACGTTCATATTCTTGAAGAGACATGCGCAGCCATTTATAATTATTTGTCTACCACCCGACCGTCATCAAAGACTTTTAAAAAATTAAATAAGACTCTCTTCTTCCTGTAGGAATGATTTTCAAGAACTCTTCTGGAATGCTATATTACAGATGGAATTCAGTAAAAATACGACAAACAGACTCAGTCGGGCTGTTCAGGGTATAGACATCAGGAAGTTGTCTTAGTTACAAAGAAGGAGCATAATGTCAAAGGACTCGTCTTATCATTACACCTCATGGAAGGGACTTAAAGGCATAATTAATGAAAAGACAATCAGGGCAACGCATATCCGATATTTCAAAAAGGGGATGCCATGACTTTCATAATTCGCAACGGCTTGTTATCAGTTTCGTTGATAACTCTGACATTCTTGACATTCTTAATGGTTACCTCTAAAGAAGTGTTCTCCGCAGAAATTCGCACTCATATTTCTGAGCCGGGGGGCGGGCTAAAGTCAATTGTTATCGAGGGCGAAATAATGAAGGGAGATTATAAGCGATTCATCAAAAAAATAAATCAGAATAACGGAAAAATAAGCAATGTCTACATATTTTCTCCTGGAGGCAATTTTTCTGAGGCAATTAAAATTGGCAGGGCGATAAGAAAATTAGAGTTGACAACAGTTGTTCCGTCTCAAAGTGAGGATGGTCAACCGCTGTGCGATTCATTGAAAACTTTTCGCAACTTTGTCACCGTACCAAAGGATTATAATTGTATTTGCGCAGGCTCATGTTTTTTCATTTTTATAGGCGGTGTGAACAGAGCAGGAGGACATATAGTAGTTCACCGTCCTTATTTTGATAAGAATGAATTTGGGCAATTATCCGAAGAAGACGCACGAAACAAATTTATCGCTCGGCAAAAATTTGCAAGGGAATATATGCAGGAGATGGGCGTCCCTAAGCACATACAGGATAAAATTCTTGGTACGCGACCAGAAAAAGCAATGGAATTAGACTACAAAACAGTGAGAACGTATTTTCATGGGGATATACCCTATCGGCATGAATGGCGTCAGGCTAAATGTGCGGAAGTAAAAGACGATAAAAACATTAACGATTGTTATGTGGCAGTTGATAAAGAAAGAAGGCGCGCCGCCTACGAAAAGTTTTTTAGAAAATAACCTATTGCCTGAGTTCAAATATTATTTGAAAGGTTGCGAGTTTAGACGACGAGTCATATCTTCGATGTGATAAAAAATCAACCCAACTGGCATTAAGCTCAGCACTATTTTCATTCCGACCTGTTGCGGCAGCGGGTTATTTATCTCGTTATGCGTAATTCCATCGAAAATCTTAACCGTTGGAACTCATTGAACCCCGTTTGTTGGTAGGTGATCTTCGCCCCGGACAAAGATTGTCCAACGTGCGTCTTTGATCAAGTACTCAATAAAAATTTAACCCTCTTGATTCTGCTTGTAGGTACAGACCGCAAAAAAAGCTGTTTATTGCCGGGCATAAGAAGCAGATTATTTCTCACTGCAGATGAACAACGCTACTTCGTGAAAAAGTGTTTTTCAAAAGCCACTCTAACTAAGATTACTCCTGAAAAGCTACAGACTCTCGTGCTGAAAATTCCTTCATTTTCTGCCAAACTCAAAAATTTCATAAAGTCGTAATATTCCCTTCATCACTTCGTAACGAATGCCTGATTAAAATACGGGATCGGTTTCTACCCGTTTCACGGCAATCACGAAAGCTCGCTTGCCGCAGCGCTGCAGTTCAAGGAGTCCGCGATTTTTCCGCGGGCTCCTTTTCTATGATCTTCCGGATGGGCCATTCATTTTTTGAGATGAAAGAATCACATGACAATTTATCTGACTATGGTGACAATAATCAGAGATCTCCTAAATCAGCAGGCTTAAAAACGCCGGTGGGGCCCCATTAAATTCCTGTTAAATTTGTTCTATAGTCGCGTCGCCGGCTGAGGCCGGAATAATATCGATCTCCTGCAGTTTGGAAATATAAATACGGCACACTTCAAAATATCTGCTGATGCAGATATCGGGATCGATATCCTCGATATTTCTTATAAGCGCAAGTACAGCTTGACATACTGCACCTTCAGGACTTCCGGTCAGGTGGGGACAGGTTGTGAAAACTCTATCAAGGTGCATAATGAACCTCCTTTTTTATGAGTTACCACGCTTTTGCTGCGGGGATGTTACAAAAGGGTGAATTTTGGGTCACCTGCTGCTAAGCTTTTCTTAATACTTTTGACAAGAATATAGGGCAATTGTCGTACTTGTCTGTTCCGCAGCAATTTTCCCTTCTCTGGTTATCGATTGCCATTGATGAGAAGGAAGCCGTACAAACATTGACACCGTTATACGGACATGCCGTCTCATGGCCGCCGTATGTTGACTGCTCCTGATAACCTGTGTAGATATTCATTATTCACCTCCTCTTTAAGAAACTATAGCAAAGAGATATTACAGAATTATGAAAGAAAGGTTAATTTTTGACTTACGTATATTAGGCAAATCTGGTCTTTACATCGGGGGTTGAACTCAGTATCGAATCCCATGATGCCCAGTCCGCATAAGGAGATCCCTCCAGCTGAAAGGCAGACGTTGCCACACCCCAGAGAAAATCTTTCTTCACCATATCGTATTCAAACATAATCCGTTCAAAAAACGCCCTCCCGATGGGGAGGGCAAATAAGGGTTAAGCAGTGCTTTTTATTTGGCGTTAAAAAGCAACCTGCAGGGTAAGCTGTACTCTGTTGTCGTCCTTTTTGCCGGACTGCTCATACTTGACAGTGTCGTAATCGAGTAAGACCATGTTATTGTGCTGTTTATCGATATGATAGGCAACTCCGGCGATGTACCTGCTGTTCTCGTCGTCTGATTTATCTGTATTAGGGTCAAAATGGTCATAGCGGCCGATGATGCTGAATTGCTTATGGGGCTTTAATTCGGCGAACACAGAGTAGCCGTCTCTGTCATTTTCATCAGATCCTTTTTGATTTCCTTTACCCCAAAAATATTGGCCCGTGAGAACAACATATTCGTGTTCAAAACTTGCAAACGCGATATTCGTTGTCCAGTCCGGTTCCTTGCTCGCGTTTCCTTTTCCGGTCAACCCGAAGTATGTGAATTGGAGCCCCGGAATAATATCGGGCAATGGCCTGACGGTCAGCCTTCCCTCCAGGACCTTGTTCTTGTTATTCTCGCCGGCAGCATATCCGCCGCCGTTATATATACCTGCCTGAACGCTCCCGTAGCGACCTGGATATGCGGAATTTACACTCTTCTGATAATCTTCGTTTACAAAACCGCCAAATAAACCGGCAAATGTTACACCGATGTCGGCTGAGTTGAAGATGCCGTTTCTTTCGAGAAACATGGTATCCTGCAACCGGTAGTAGTTTACATGCTCTTCATAATCAAGCCAGGGCATATGAACCACGCCGACTTCCACATTGGGTTTGGTCAGAAACGCTATATCAGGAGCATTAAATTGGGCGTATAAGTACTTGATCCTCACTGCCAGTGAACCGTCGAGATTGCTCGTTGCATCCTTGACAGTTGTTACATCGGTGGTTATCCTTGCACTAAACCACGGGAAGAATTCCTTTTGCACGGTCAAATAACCACGTTTTACGGCAAATTTACTTCTGTCCACCCCGTCGCCGGCGCTGCCGCCGACATCGGCGCCCTCACCATTCTGATATGAGAGATACCATAAACCTCCGAATTTAAATCCCTTCAGGGCTTTCACTACCTTTTCGAGGTCCTTATTCTCCGCCGGCGCCGCCGCTGCGACCTTCTGTTCAATCTTTTTCTCAACTTGTTCCTCTGCCTTTTTGTCTTTTTCCGCCTTCTCCTTATCCATGTCCTTCATAATACCGACGGCTTCCTGTTGGGTCAGAATGCCCTTTTCCACAAGTTTCTTCAGAATCGGGTCCGTAATATCTTCGGCCTTCGATATCCCCGATAACAAAAATAAAAAGCACAGACTTAGAACCAACGACAACCCTCTCTTCATACTGCTTCCTCCTTTGAATAATTTTTTTGATAATGTGTCCGGCCAGATGAGAATTGCTGTGTCTAAACATTCCAACCTGTTCCATATAGACGTCATTACTGTACAATCCCAATGTTACAGGAATATTAAAGGAAGATTAAATTTGTGTTGCGTTGCCCGAAAAAATGCGGTTGAGATGTGAGAAACCCTGGATTAGCCTACGGGACAAAGAATCTTCACTGTCGTTCCCTGTCCCTCGGTGCTTTCGATCTCCATACTCCAGCCATGCGCCTTCACGAGATGTTTGACAATTGCAAGGCCGAGTCCGGTGCCTCCGAGTTCCCTGGAACGAGCACGATCAACCCTGTAAAATCTTTCACCGAGACGGGAGAGATGCTTTTTGGGGATGCCTGTTCCGGTATCTTCGACAGATATTTCAATGAAATCTTTTTCTTCACTTTCAACTTTCGGACCCTCGGCCCGAGCTCGGGTCAAAGGCTTTTCTTTTTGAACTTTTATTGTCACCCCTCCCTCTTCCGTGAACTTAATACCGTTGTCCACCAGGTTGAGCAGTATTTGAATCAACCGGTCCCTGTCGGCCTGCAATTCCCCGATTTCAGGGGACACCATCCTCTTGAGATATAGTTTTTTCTTCCCGGCTTTGTCTTCCAGGGTTGTAAAGACCGCATCAATAATTTCATCGAGATTCACAACATCTTTTTCTATCCTAATGTCCCCGAGTTCAATCCTTGAGAGCGTCAACAGATCGTTCACCAGTGAATTCAGCCGTTCGCTGTTGTTCTTTATGGTCTCAAGAAACTTCAGGGCATTCTCCTTGTCCTCCAGTGCGCCTTCGATGAGCGTCTCCGCAAACCCTTTTATTGCCGTAATCGGGGTCTTTATTTCATGGGTAACATTTGCTACGAAATCCTTCCTCATCTCTTCAAGCTTCCTCAGCCTCGTAATATCATGAAATGTCAAAACTACTCCCGACGATTCTCCCCTGTCGCTGTGGGAGTAAAAAGGCGAGGCGGTGACCATGAGATAAAGTTCTTTCGGATAACTGACCTCTATTTCGCGCGATATCCTCTCCTTGCTTCCCGTAACCTGCTCGACTATGTCCATGAGTTCCGCTTTTCTCAAGACCTCCGTCAGTGTCTTACCCTCGATACTTGATCCGATACCGAAAAGGTCCATAAGCGCGTTATTGACCAGGATTATCTTGCCCTTAATGTCCGCCAGGATCAGTCCGTCGGACATATTTCGAAGGATCGCCTCTATCTTCTGTCTTTCAACCTCGCTTTGCTGAAATCTCGCATTAAGCTCCTGGGCCATATTGTTTATATTTTCACCCAGCTCTCCGAGTTCATCTTTTTCTTTGAGAAAAAGTCTTTTCCTGAAATTACCTGCTGAAACCTCTTTCGAAAAGGCCGCAATCTCTTCGATGGATTTTGTAACCCTTCTTGCCTGCAACAGTCCAAACACGATGACGACAAATGAGACCGAGAGGGATGCGACAATGATTTTCCATCGAATTTTATTCATCGCGCTCTCAATGTCATGAAGGGGCATCGAGAGTCTGAGAAATTTTTTGTCCTCATCCTTACCGATTGCCAAAGCAAGATAAAAGAGGTCCCTCTTGATTGTTTTGCTATACCGGATGGAACTGCCGAGATCACTGATATCGGCTTCTCTGATCTCAGGCCTGTTTGCGTGATTTTCCATTGTATCCGAAGGTTCATCCGAGTCTCCAAGGACTTTACCTGAACTATCGATGACGGTCACTCTTGCGCCTGTCTTTTCCTTGGACCTCTTGCAAAACTCGTCAAGGTTGTTTGTGGAAAAAGACGGCATCTGATCGGCGATTAAGCGTGCCTGTATAAGAAGGCTCTCCCTGAGGTTTAAGACATAATTCTCCTTAACGGCACTGGAGAGATAGAATTCGAGGGAAATGAGAAGCAGAGTCGCTATGATTACATAGGCAAATAAGATTCTTCTGAACAGGACGTGTTTCATCACTCACTTTTCATTAAATAGATAGCCTATTCCCCGCATTGTTTTTATATATTTCGGGTTAGCAGCGTCTTCCTCTATATGGGACCTTAATCTTCTGATATGCACATCAACCGTTCTCGGTTCCACGAATGCCTCGTCGTGCCATACCGCATCAAGAAGTTGGTTTCTGCTGAACACCTTTCCTCTTCTTTCGGCCAGGAAGAGAAGGACTTTAAACTCAGTCGCACTCAGTTTGACCTGTTTTCCTCTTATAGAGACCGTATATCTTTCTCTATCTATTTCAAGTTCACCTATTTTCAATATCTTTTCGGGTATGGGTTTCCCTATTAATCTCCGGAGAACGGCTCTCACCCTTGCAATAAGTTCCCTCGGGCTGAACGGCTTCGTCATATAGTCGTCAGCTCCCATCTCGAGACCGAGAATTCTGTCCACCTCTTCTCCCTTTGCGGTAAGCATAATAATCGGTAAGCCCGCCGTCTCCGGTTCATTCCTCAAAATACGGCAGAGTTCGATCCCCTGAATTCCCGGCAGCATGAGGTCCAGAACCACGAGATCATACCGGCCTTTCCTTATCTTGGTGAGGGCTGTTTCACCATCTGAGGCTGAGTCTACGGCAAACCCTTCTTTCCTCAAATTATAGGAGACAAGCTCGACGAGATCAGCCTCATCGTCAACTACAAGAATGTGCTTGGGTTCGGCCATATATACTTATAGCACGATCTTTAACTCAAACGCAATTCATGCCTGCGCTGTCCTTTTTTGATAGAACCTCGGTCCATGACGCCCTTTGCCTTTTTTGTTGCAAAGGAATATTCGACAGACTTGTATGCCGCTGACAGAAAATTGTATGATGCATTAAAGATAAACCCAAATCCGGCGATAAGGAATTATCGCCGGATTTGGGAACTTGTTTTCTTACAGAAAGGAACCTGAAATGAAACAACCAGAACCGTCGTTCAAAGAGTGGAAGGCCCTCTATGATGCTGCATTAGAGTTCAGGGGAATCGAACCGTGGGGATGGATGAAAGAAACCGATATATTCGGTGTCCAAAATCCTCAGAGTGGTGAAGTCGGGTATTGCTGCGTTATGGGTGAGTTGGGCGAGGTTTTAGCAATGGCCATATATTCGGGAACTCAAGGCTTGCAGGGGTATATAAATATCCAGAAGGGGCAGATAAAGCCCGGGGACCCGGATTCTTTATATATTCAGGATTGCCTGATGCTGTCCTTTGAGGATAGACGCTTCATCGATAAAGAAGATTTGCAGATCATTCATGAACTGGGGTTTAAATTCAGGGGACGAAATGCCTGGCCGCTCTTCAGAAGTTATAAGCCCGGGTATTTCCCCTGGTTTTTGCATAGGGATGAAGCGTCCTGCATGACGGCTGCATTGCAGCAGGCAAAACTTGTCTGTTTACGACTCAAAGATAATAAAAAATTATTGAGTCCTCCAAAAAAGAACCTTTATTTGGTAAGGGCGCCCGAAAAAAAGGACGGCATGATTGTTTGGAAAGACGAGTGGAGGGAACCCGCTCCTCTCAAACAGGCAAAATGTTCAGATGTACCGGTGGATGAAATTCGGCTGCAAAGAATAAGAAAGACCGCCGAATCTACTCCAATGATATGGGAAGTCGATTTCTTTTATGCTCCTACGCCCATAACCAAAGGAGAAAGACCTTATTTCCCTTATGCGATCATGCTCATTGACCGTGACTCAGGCTTTATTCTCGATGTGCATCTTGCCGGAGTTATCGAATACGAGAAAGAATTTCTCGAACAATTTCTCTCTTGCATCGAAAATACCTCGATTGTTCCATTGGAAATATTGGTGAGAAAAGAAGAAGCGATGAATCTCCTTGAGCCTTATGCATCACGGCTGAATATTAACCTGAGCATGGTGAAAGAACTGGAAAATATCGATCATGCCAGACGAGAGATGGAGAAACATCTGGGAAGATCTTAAGAACCAATGTCAATTTCCGGACATATTTGAAGTTATAGGGGCTGCTTGAGACGGTTGTTCCTTGATCGGCATCGTGAAGTAAAACGTCGAACCTTTTCCCGGCTCCGACTCTACCCGGATTTTTCCACCATGCCGCTCAACGATTTTTTTGCACACTGCCAGGCCTATGCCCGTGCCCGGATACTCTTCTTTGGTGTGCAGCCGCCGGAAGACAACAAATATTTTTTCTAACTGGTCCGGAGCAATTCCGATTCCATTGTCCCGTATGGAAAAAAGCCACTCATCTTCTTTTCTCTCTGCTGAAACATGGATCCTCAGCGCTTCTTTTCCCCTGAATTTTACCGCATTTCCTATAAGGTTCTGGAACAATCTGATCAGCTGGGGAGCATCGGCCACTACCGTCGGCATAGCATTGTAGGTTATTAATGCGCCACTTTCTTCAATAGCTGCTTTCAGATTGGAAACCGCCTGTTCGATAACGATCATAATGTCCGTAGTTCTGAATTCCTTGCCTTTTGTTCCTACTTGTGAATATTCCAGGAGGTCTTTAATCATCAACTGCATTCTTTTCACGCCGTCTACGGCGTATTCAATGAAATCGTCTGCATCGGAATCCATTCTGCCTTTATAGCGCTTAGCCAGCAGTTTCACAAAGCCGGCAACCACACGCAAAGGCTCCTGAAGATCGTGCGAGACGGCATAAGCAAACTCTTTCAAGTCCTCATTGGACCTTGCCAGTTCTTGCGACTTTTGCTCCAAATCCGCTTGTGTGCGTCTGACTTGATCAAGTGAATCCTCGAGTTCGCTGATAAGTTTTATTCTTTTTCCGTATTCTTCCTTCAATATCGACAAGATGAAAACATAGATAAGAAAGAACCCCAGTTGCACCGCACTGTTCCAAAAGGAAACGAGAACGTGGGAATAGGTTCGTCCGGCGGCGGAATTGGCAATAAACTCAATTGCCGAACTTATGAGAGAGATGAAAACCGCTTTGTTTCTATCGGCATACCAGGCAACGAAAGTGACCGGCAGCAGATAGAATATGGCAAAATTGATCTCTCGTCCTGTTATGTAATCCGCAGCGCCCACAAAGAGTACAATCACAAAACTCGATATGAACAAGACTGTTTTTGATTGTCCATCGGCGTATTCGTTTACGCTTTTCAATAAGTCCTCTTTTCTCCGCACGGTTGACTTCTTATTAAATAAAAAATGTCGTCATTTTTTATAAAGCATTTCAGATCCGGGAATAGGTAATATTGTCCTTTTGAAATTCTTCGATGATTTCATCGGTAAGGGAGGGATGGATTTTCGGTAAAATTTGAATGAAGGTATCCGTAGTCACCCGATAATCCTGCTGGTTCGTATATTCCTGTTCAAAGGCAAATTGGGCTACCTGCTGAAAGAAATACTCGATGTCCGCGGGTGTAAACCGCGATGTCATCTTGACGATAAGGTTCAGATCGATTTCTTCCGTATTGAGCCTTGACATATAATGTTCCAGGATCGTCCTCCTTCCGTCTTCATCCAGGCCGCCAACCGGGATAATGCAATCAAACCTGCCGGGACGAAGCAGTGCGGCATCCAACTGCCGGATATAGTTGGTGGCGCATACAAGCAGAACCTTGTTCCCCTGATTCTTGAGCAGAGGAACCTGTTTGAGAAACTCATTCGTAATGGACTTATCAATCCGGCTCGCTATATCTCTACTGGCTGCTATCTCTTCAAACTCGTCAATAAAAATAACCGCTTCTTCCAGGGTTCTTGCCTTTTCCATAATATTGTGCAAATTGGCGCCGATCTTCTCCACGCCGTCCACCATAAGCATACTGGGCAAAATTTCGATGTACCACCATGACAGGACACCCGCTATTGCCTTAACAAAATGCGTCTTACCCGTGCCCGGGGGCCCAAAAAAGATGATAGTCTTCGGTGAAATCACACCATGCTTCTTGGATAGGTCCTCCTCTTTTAAAGGGAGAATAATCCTCCGCTGGACCAGCTGTTTTGGGGGCTGAGAATCCGATATGGAATCCCATAGTTCTCTGCTGACGATCCGGGCACCCATCTCTGCCAAGATATCTTTTCGCCTGTATTCCATGTATTCTTTAAGGGCTTGCTCCATGTTCTCGAGAAAATCGATGCACGCGGTCCGCAAGCCCACATCGCGGCCGAGTTTTTCGGACATGAGCCATTTATGCTGTAATATTTTTGGCCATACGTCTGCGGCGATGTCAGGATCAAATTTTGCGCCGCTGATTTCGAAGATGGTAACAGCGCATGCCTCCGGCGACGGTGTGTCCAATAGAGTGCTATGCATAATTTGCCTCCTCTATATCATCTGTTGCTTGTTTAATCAATAATTGGTCCTTTAACAAAGAGAGCAGTCCGCATCTCGGACGAATTAACCGGTTGAAGAAATCAGACTAACTGAAGGGAACTAAACGGGGGGGCCCTGGTGAGAAGAGAATATTTATTTATTAAAGGAAGGTTGACAGATCCCTCAATGAATTGCGGAGCCGTACGTTTATCATTATTTGATATAAGATGCGCTGACTGCAAGGCTATAAAGGGAGTATCATTGGTATCGGAAAAATTACCTGCGCGGCCAATGATTCCCAAACCAAAAACTATCAATAAGGAAAAAACCGCCAACTGACGGAAAAGCCGCCTATTCCGGCGATACGTAATAAAAAAGCCCCGGAATTTCATTGTCCCTTGCTCCCTCTTTCTTAACATCATTATTATCTGACTATTCTTTTACCTTCACAGATATTCTTGTCCGCACTTTTAAAGTCTAAAGTTTAATTAAGAATTATGAAGAACTCATGAAGAAGTTGTGAAATTTTGCTTGTGAATGCCCCAAAAGTTTTTTTGATAGATGCATTAAGCCGGATGCGGAGAATCCAATACTGATTGCAAAAGTTTTAAAATGTTGCCGGATTTTATTTTACAGTCCCTCCCGGCTTAATCCTTCCATTATCTTTCTTTAAGATTTCCAAAACCTCTTCATCTGTGACATCATACCAGTCTTCATATGCATCCGCGACAGCAAAGGGATACCCGCTTCTGACATTAAGGCATATAAGTTCATCAACTTCCGACAAAATGGAGTCTGCTGTTTTCTGAGATGCGGTAGGTACGGCAACAATTATTTTCAGTGGGTTCTTTCTCTTAATAAAGTTAATCGCTGCACGCATTGTGTAGCCGGATGCAAGTCCATCATCAACAACAAAAACAATTTTGTTTTCTATGGAAGGGAAAGGCTTGTCTTGTCTGAAGACGCGGCCTCTTTTTTTGATGACATCCCGTGTCTTTCTGATCTGTGTCGTCATCTCTTCTTCGGTCAACCCTATTTGATTCAGAAGTCTCTCGTTCAGGACAACTTCTTCGTCGGGGCTCATTGCGCCAAAGCCGGCCTCCGGATTGCCGGGTATCTGAATCTTTCTCACTATAATTAAATCCATTGCAAGGCCAAGTGTTTGTCTTATCTCGGATGCGATAGGAACACCTCCCGAGGGGATTGCCAGAATCATTGAATCAGACCCCTTGAACTTTATGAGTTTCTGAGAAAGAAGACGGCCTGCATCACGTCTATCCGTGAAGACATATCTTTTATCTCTCAATGAGTTTTCTTCAATTAACTCGCCCATAAATAGAGATTATCATATAACGATAAAACTCGGAAATATTCACCGGTTGGTCCTGTGCGGATTCCTTCCTCACACGGTCCAAATGTTTAGAATCTGCTAGAGTGAAATAGATTATTTTTCTTTATGTACTGAATAAGAGATCATTTATTGACTTTGGCTGCATTTTTTTATATCCTACATTTACTTCAATGAGGACAGTATGAAAATTTTCCCGAAAGAAACCGATTTTTTTATAATTTTCGAAAAAGCTGCGGCAAATGTCACCCATGCCGCAACCCTTTTAGTCGGAATCATGGAACACTTCTCCAATCTGGATTCCTGGGCCAGAGAGGTACACGAACTGGAACAGGAAGGTGATGTATTTACCCATGATATTATCCGGAAACTGAACAAAACCTTTGTTACTCCCATAGACAGGGAAGACATCCATGCCCTCGCTTCAACATTGGATGACATCGTGGACCTTATCTGGGGAGCCGCCGACAGGCTCACGGTGTTCAAATTGACGGAATCGACCAAATGGGCGATTACCATGTCAAAGGACCTTCTGACAACCGTGGAATTCGTTGAAAAGGCAATAAAGAAACTGAAAGAAAAAAATTACCCGCACATACAGGAATATTGCATCGAGATCAATAAACTCGAAAACAGGATAGACAGGGGGTTCAGGGATGCGCTGGGGCACCTCTTTGAAGAGATGACCGACCCTATCCTCATTATTAAATGGAAAGAGATATACGAGCATCTCGAAGATGCATCTGATAAGTGTGAGGATGTTGCCAACATTTTGGAAGCTATAGTCCTCAAAAATGCCTGAGACCTTTTTTTTACTCCTCTGCGTTGTTTTCCTTGCCCTGATCTTTGATTTTATAAACGGTTTCCACGATACGGCAAACGCTATCGCCACTTCGGTTTCAACGCGGGTTTTAACACCAAAGGTTGCTGTCTGCATGGCTGCTTTTTTAAATATGGTTGGCGCACTATCGGGCACCGCAGTGGCTAAAACTGTCGGCGTCGGACTTGTGCAGGCTGTATCGATAACACAGGTGACCATTATTTCGGCTCTGATTGCGGCCATAGTCTGGGATTTATTTACATGGTATTTCGGGCTTCCAACCTCATCGAGTCATGCCATTCTGTCAGGCATCGTCGGTGCGGCAATAGCCACATCAGGGTTTAGTGTTATCATTGCGAAGGGCGTATACAAGGTTTTCCTGGGCCTGATCCTCTCCCCGCTCATTGGATTTGCCCTGAGCATTCTTTTGATGTCATTCCTCATGTGGTTGTTCAAGAGATCCACACCAACACTGGTCACTAACATTTTCGGAAGACTTCAGATCTTATCGGCAGCCTACATGGCATTCAGTCATGGAAGCAACGACGCACAGAAAACGATGGGTATTATAACGATGGCACTCGTAAGTTATTATCATCTTGCCGATTTTCATGTTCCGCTGTGGGTAATCCTGCTCTGTGCGACGGCAATGGCGTTCGGTACAGCTATAGGAGGTTGGAGGATAATTAAGACCCTCGGGGTTAAGCTTGTCCAACTCAGACCGATTCACGGATTCGCCGCGGAAACGGTAGCGGCTACCGTTATAGAGGTTGCATCCAGAATAGGTCTCCCCCTCTCTACAACCCATGTAATTTCTTCCACCATCATGGGTGTCGGCGCATCAAAGAGATTTTCAGCAGTGAGGTGGGGAGTGGGAGGGAATATTGTAGTCGCATGGGTTCTCACGATCCCCGCGTGTGCTATCCTTGCATGGTTAATATGCAAGATGCTGCATTTGATCATTGGATAATTCGCGTGTCATTCTGAACTTGTTTCGGAATCTCTCCCGATAAAAAAATTATGAGACCATGAAACGAGCTCAGGGCGACAGTATGAAAATTTTATTTACTGCGATGACTCCAGCGATTCTCTTATCGCCTTATCGGTTACCCCTTTTTGTATCCTCACCTTGCCGATCTTTTCCGGCAAGATGAATTTCAACTCCCCGGCTATCGCTTTCTTATCGAGCTGCATTGATGCAAGGATATTCTTTGCATCAATATCCGCCGGCATTCCCGATGGGAGGCCATATGAGTCTATGAGAGCCTTTATTCTGGAAACTTGATCCTTATCGATAAAGTTAAGTATTTGAGAAAGTCTTGCCTCGAGGTACATCCCTATTGCCACCGCCTCTCCATGAAGAAACCTTGTATATCCCGTGACCGTCTCTATCGCATGGCCTATCGTATGACCGTAATTCAATATAGCCCTTAACCCCGATTCCCTCTCATCCTTCGAAACAACGTCCGCCTTTATTTCGCATGAGCGTTTAATGATATGGGTCAGCGCATCGTCGTCGAGGTTCATCATCTTGTCCCTGTTGGCCTCCAGGAAATCGAACAATTCCTGATCGCAAATAACCCCGTATTTGATCACCTCGGCAAGACCTGCCAATAATTCTCTTTGCGGGAGGGTCTTGAGTGTTTCCACATCTATCCAGACAAGGCCGGGTTGCCAGAAGGTTCCTATCATGTTTTTCCCGAGCTTATGGTTTACGCCTGTCTTCCCTCCGACAGAGCTATCGACCTGAGCGAGAAGCGTTGTCGGGACCTGAATATAGGAAATCCCCCTCATATACGTGGATGCTGCAAATCCGGTGATATCGCCTATAACTCCTCCGCCCAGCGCGATGAGCGCCGAAGATCTGTCGAGTCTGTGCCTGAGCAGATCGTCGTATATATGCTGTAACCAGAGGAGGTCCTTATACTCCTCGCCGTCGGGAATAATGACCGTAATCAAATCAAACCCTGCTTTTTTGACTGATGCGGACACACGGTCGCCATAGAGAGAAAAAACCGTAGGGTTACTTATAATGGCGACCGTCGGGCTCAGACCGAATAATCTCAGGTTGTCCCCGATGCCGTCGAGGATATTGCTTCCTATTGAAATATCATAACTTCTTTCACCAAGCTCGACCCTTATTTTTTCCATATTCCCCGTCTTTATTAGCTTCTAATCAAAAGATATTTCTTGCACATCTTCGAGGTTACATAGATCATTTCTTATTCTATTGTCATTCCGGCTCGACAAGTCTACGACTCGTAGAGCCGGAATGACAGACTGGATCCATTTTAAATTCTATTCTTTACCTTCTCTATAATTTCTTCGGCAATCAATAGAGGGTTTTTTTCTTCCGTATCGATGACGATATCCGCCTTTTCATAATAGGGCTTCCTGAAATCCAAGAGCCCTTTTATTTTCTCGAAAGGGTTTTCCACCCGAAGTAAAGGCCTGTCGCTCGCTGTTGCTCGTCCTCTGCAGGATCGTCTCGGGTGTTGCTGTAAGACAGATGATTATTCCGTTTTCCCTCAGCACATCCATATTTTCCTGCCTCAAAACCGCGCCACCGCCGGTGGAAATGATGACATTCCTATTTCCTGAAACCATTTTTATCATCTCGGTTTCTATCTCCCTGAACCTCTGTTCTCCGAATTGTTTGAATATCTCGTTGATATTCATCTTCCGGGACCTTTCTATTTCCGTATCCACATCGATCAATTTCATGTCAAGGAGGCGCGAAAGCTCCTTCCCGACCGCGGTTTTCCCGGTCCCCATAAAGCCTGTCAGTATAATGTTTTTCATAACTGAGGTAAAGTTTTGCATGTAAAATTAAAACATACTATCAAGGCACTTGAAAGTATTAAGTATAAGCTATAAAAGGTCAATATGTAAAATTCAAATGGCTGCCATATTGCTGCAAACTCACCGTAATCGAGAATCCGAGTGGGCTTTATTTTGCTGCGTATTTCAAGCGGGAATTATTGTTCTCACGTCTCAGCTGCTTGATCTCACTTTCCCATTTTTGCCCTTATCGCCGATGCGCTGGTCTCTGTTCATATCAGCGTCAATTGCTCTTCAAACTCAACCACGAGCCATTCCGGGAGCGAATGGAGTACAACGTTTCCCATCTCGCGCGGTTCAAGCTTGTGTAACCCGCCGCCGTAAGACCTGCCTTCCTCGACCACCTGCGTACAGGTGATGGCCTGTAGTGATCTCAGCAATTCGCCAAGTCGGTTATTGTTCTCTTCAAGCAGTTTACCAAGAAACGGCTTTGGGTAAAGGTTGAGGAATACATTCGCTGCGACTGCCCTTGAAAGGTTTAAATAAAAACGAAGCGGACATCGATCTGTATTGTGAGGAGTGTCTACACAGGAATGCCGAAATTTAGCAGACCTGATTGAAAAAAGACAACCATTCCGGCTAAACTTGCATAGTGAATCAACAATCAACTAAAGATCAGGAATATCTGACATTTGTCTTGAATGCCATACGTGTCTGCGCTGATTACCGGCCTAAACTGGGACACAGCGCAAAGGACGGATACACCCTTCAGCAATTTCAGGAGATGTACCGGAATGACCCATTTTATAGTTGGGTGGGTCTCGACAATCCGTTGATGTACGCCGCACATAAAGCAGCCGGCGGCATGACAAGCATATATCGCCAGATTGGAATCGGGTGCGAGAATTTGTTTCGCAAGGTCCTGCAGGATTCTCTGAATCTCACCGAAGAGGATGTCAAATGGTCTTATACCGTTAAGAAGGGTCGTGGGAAAACCCGGACCCTTTATTTGGATGCGCGCATTCAGACCGAAATCGTACCTGATCCGAAAGCAAAGGCTCGAATCCAGTCATGGATAGCCCAAAGCGCTAAATCTCTGGATGTCAATGACCGCATTGCCTCATCGCTCCAAGGAATCGTCTTTGAAGTGCGGCAAGGTTACAAGAGCAAGGATTCAAAGCGACAAAACGCGGATATTGCCAATGCAGCTACCGCCTATACAAAAGGTTATCTTCCCTGTGTTGCCATTTTGTCGTTGCAGATTGATGAAGCCATTGCCTTACGATACCGCAACGAAAAGTGGATGCTCCTTACCGGAAGCGTTGCGGATAAATCGCCACAAACCTCAATATACTCCTTTATGAGGGAAGTCATCGGCTACGATCTCGCAGCTTTCTTCCAACGGCATTCCGATATTCTCAAGGCCGAAGTCAACAACGTGCTTGCGAAATTACTTTCAACAAAATGACGACCTTTCTTACCACAGAACACCCCTCTCAAAGGCAGAACGCCCATCTTACTTTCAAACACAATTTGAAACATGGGCGACATGGTTGGTTAAGATTAACTCCGGCTTATTCAGTCAAACTTGTTTCCGACATTCTTGCCGGCAAGACGTTGGCCGCGAAAGTTATTGATCCTTTTTCCGGCACCGGCACAACGCCGCTTTGTGCTGCCTACCTCGGCCTTAAAGGCACCGGCTTGGAGATCAATCCTTTCCTTGTGTGGTTCAGTTCTGTCAAAACAAGAATGTTCCATCCCACAGTTATTCAGACAGCTCAAGAGCTTGGCGCAAACATTGCGGAAGCCTCATCCTCTTCCAAGAGTCCAAAGCTTGACCCGCCGCCAATTCACAACATTTCCCGATGGTGGAACAAGGAGGAACTGGAATATCTCTGCAAGCTCAAAGCCTGTATTTGCGATGCAACGGAGGACATGACCGAGGAACGCGACCTGCTATTGGTAACCTTTTGCAGAACTGTGATTGCTCTCTCAAATGCAGCCTTCAACCATCAATCCATGTCGTTCAAGAGCAATAATAATGGCCCCAGGTTATTCGACAGTCAACATAATCATTCCAGTGTCTTCCGTAAAGAACTTGCTTTTGTCCTTGACGGCGCAGCCGATAACCCAAATACCGTCCCTTGCATCATTACGGGAGATGCCAGGCAACCCTCGCGCTATGTGAGGGACAAATACGATATATTAATTACATCTCCGCCTTACCCTAACCGCATTTCCTACATTCGGGAAATGCGCCCCTACATGTACTGGCTTGATTATCTCACCAATGGGAGGGATGCTGGCGAACTCGATTGGCAGGCCATAGGAGGTACCTGGGGAATTGCCACCAGCAGGCTTACGGACTGGAAACCCTCTGAAAACGCCTTCGTCCCTAAAGCGCTGAAAAAGGCAATTAGTGGAATATCCAGGCGGGAAAACGCTAACGGGGTGTTGCTTGCCAACTATGTGTCTAAGTATTTTGATGATATTTGGCATCACATTATAGATGTTCCGAAAGTGCTGAATGACTGTGCTGAAGTACATTATATTGTTGGCAATTCGTCATTCTACGGCACCCTTCTGCCTGTTGAGGAAATATACAAAGATATGCTTGAGCAGGCAGCCTTCAAAGATGTTCAGATTTTGCGTATCCGCAAACGCAATTCAAAGGCGGAACTATTTGAATTCGATGTGACCGCCAAAAAATCGGAATAATAAATCCATGCAACGGGCGAGAAGATTGTCGCCTTCCACAAGCAGACCTGTGCTGAGCGAAGTCGAAGCATTGCCGCATCCGGGGTCGCCCACCGATAACTCCTGGATTTCCTTCAGGCGATGAAACGGACCCTGCCGATGGTGATTCTCCACCGCCTTACGTCCTATCCAATCCAGCCTTGGCATTAATTTTACTTACATTATTCCACATGCAGATTTCAAGATGCAACCCATTGGGCACTTTCATGCGCTCCGTTCTCCGGGTCGCCGACATGGCAACCTCCACCTGTCAGTGAAACCATCGGATCATATGAAACAGATCCACTGCAATCTGCTATTGGTTGATGGCCTCTTGTCAATTGCTGCAATATGACTTGAGCGATTTCCATGGAGCCTTGACAGGTAAAATCAGGGAACGTCAGCAAGCTCTCTTTTTCATAGTGAGTCCTGCGGATTAAGCTGCTGACTGCATCAATAACTTGAGCACTTGAGGGACAAACCACCCCCAGATGATTCTCAAGGATGAAATTAATATTCCCATGTTCTTGTTTGCCCACAGCCTTAGTTACTATTAACGGACGCCTCAGAGTAGCTGCCTCCATGATAGTCGATGGGCCCGCTTTACTTATAACGACATCACTGGCCATCATAAAAGTTTCCATATTGTCGACATATCCATAAAAATGGCTATTCGGTTTATGCCTTTCGCCCAAATGGTAATATGCCTTACGGTTCTTGCCAGCTATAACTAAGAGTTGGGCAGTTGGAAAGGTGTCTTCCAGCTTAGAAATTAAGTTTTTGAAATGGCCAATCGCAACGCCTCCACCTGTAATCAAGATGGTAAAACGAGCTTCATCAATACCCAAAACCCGCATAGCCGAGACTTTGGAAGGATTGCAACGGTGGAATTTAGGATGCACAGGGAAACTTACAAGTTTAATACTCTTAGGTGATATCCCGTTGAAGGTAGCGAACTCAAAGGCCGCAGAAGTAGGCACAAAATATAAATCGACCTTAGGATGAATCCACGAAGTATGTAAGGATATTAAATCACTTATGACTACATTGATTCCAAAATTAAGATTGTAATTTTGTCGAACCTTGCAGAGGAGATTTGCAGCCATGAATGGTTGCGCAACAACTACCAGATTTGGCTTAAGAGATCGCAGTAGTTGCAGTATTTTTTTTTGGCTGGCTCTGTAAACCAGTCGTGATAAGCGATCTAAGAAAAATATATTGTTTGTTAGTCTGAATCCAATATCATAAAGGGGCAAATAATCATTGGTAACTTTGCAGTATAAGGAGGCAATATTTTGGAGCACTGGCAATTCGATAGAGCCAAAGAAATCAACTATCTTACAAGACACAAGGCCATCATTTAATTCATTTAGAGCAAAACTTATCGATTCTGCAACACTGCGATGCCCGTTCCCAGCTTCAGTAATGAGAAATAGAACATTCTTAGCCATATGCCTGCCTGACCATCCAGCCCCGTAAAGTTTTCATAATTAACTGGTTGCCGTCTTTTCCCATTCCATCTTCCAATATAATGCACCTGTGAACAGCATAGCACCTATTACCCAACAAAAAACGAGAACTGATGCCAGCCAAATGATGTAATGGATCATAAAGTGAGTGTATACTTTACCGTCCAGTATTGCATTCTGGTAATTCTCAAATGCAGTATATCGATATAAATAAAATAGCAGGCAATTCGGAATAATTGTCATAGCATATTTTGAGCTTGACATGGCAAAAGTAAAGAACTTTAAATAGCGGGAATGCTGTTGCCATCGAGCACGATGCTTGTTCCACTCCAACAATTCCGGCTTTAATCCGGTCGCGTTTTCAACAATCATAGTCATACGCCTTTTAAGATGCCCATCTATATACATGTATAAGTGGGCGATGTTGACTTCATGTTCAAGCACCATCAACGAAAAAGCGGAGAGAGCTAACGACAGCACCGGATAGTAATTTGAAACCGATAGCATGATTTTTTTATCCATTAACTGAAACAGGGCAATTAACCCCGCTGCGAGAGCAATTGCATACCTGGTGATCTCCTGCTGTTTTTCAATCCGTGTTTTGACTTCCTCGCGTAGAGCACTGAATTCTTGCAGTAGTGCATCATACTCGAATCGCACAGGAGAAACTCCGTAATTCGAATTGTCTATGGGCGGCAAAGTCTCCGAAAAATGAAAAAGAGCTCTATTATTATCGGAGCCCATAATATTAATAAACCAGCGTATTAAGCTCATCATAAAACAAGCCTTTGCATTACGCTGAAGAGCGGTAGTGGGGCATATCTTGTATCTAGTATTTCGCAATTTTCAGTCAAATCAATTCCCCTGTCATTAGAAATATTTTCGCACCTCCGTAAAAAGCATCTGTTCAAACCCATGCAACCCTATCCTTTCAACTGACACTTTCTTTAACTGGGCTAATGCTTGATCAATGTCATCGCTAAACCCAATGGCTTTATCAATTTTTTCTGAAATCTGCATAGGCAAGCCAAATTCATCCAGGGCGAGTGTTACCGGATTTCTAAATAAGCATTCTAACTGAGATGCAAAATAGCTATAATCCCCTGAAATTTTAAATTTCTTCTGAAAAATAACATCCTGAATACGAGAGACTGCCATTACTAAGCGTGGCAGCTCGAAGCCAGCCCAGTTCCGATCAAATTCAAATACCCTTTCCATAGCTTCGTCCACTGTTTCTGCAGCGTATGGCCCAGGGGTAAGCTCCGCCTCCATTCTGATACGTATGCTTGGATTATGCATCAAGGAAGAAGTCTTATAAGCGAGCTGATCCGCAGAAAATACACCAGCTTTACCGCGGCGGTTCCAAAGATAATCCCATATTAAATGACAAATAAATTTCAACTCCTCCCATGAGGGTCGTTGTTTCCAGAATAACAGTTTAGCTTTTTCATAATCACTGGCCTCAAGAAAGGCGGCCATTCTTATTTGCGCCTCAGGATCTATCCCCGCGTTTTGTTTGAGTAGATCCAAAGGCAATAATGATTGTTTGAAAATATTTGAAAGTCGCTTTTTTGATTTGTCTTTCAAATCTTCCACATCAAGTTGGATTAACAGACTTTCAGGTGCGGAATCTTCCTGCGTAAAAAGCGGAAAATCTACGAATGGTAATTCCTCCTGGGGCGGCTGATGGAAAACATACACTTTGCCAACAAAATGATGAAACATTCGACCTGAGCGGCCTTTAATATTGTTAAAGGTAAAGAAGTCATATTTCTGCCGTCCAATGACGTTGTCTAAAATAATCATGTTCTTGGCTTTTGTGTTTACGCCCTCAATTAATGTCGAAGTACAAATCAGGAATTTCAGCCTGCCCTCGTTAAAATAACGAACGACATATTGTGTTAATGATCGCGGAAGCCGACCATGATGTATTCCAATTCCTTTCGATAAAGCAACGGGCAAAATCCAATCTTCATGATAATGATCAGCTATCCAATTAACCGCATCTTTTAAGTCATCTCGCGGTTCGCACACACAATGCTCGGCCAAGAGTTTAGCAATATCATTCACACGTTTTGGTGATCTGCAAAAAATAAGAGTTTGATCTTCAATGCCATCGGCCAGTACCAGCAATTGCTGTAACTCATCCCCGACCTCATAAATAGGAATCAGTTCGTAACTACAGTTGAAAAAGTTGTAGAATAAAAAAAGCACCGGAAATTCTTTTCAAGGCCGTCAGGAATTTGTTTTATGTTCGGTCCTAGAAGATAGAATTGGCCTTCACCCTTGAATAATCTATAGAATGCTTGATTTAATGCTACCGTCCTGGTCTCATCTTCATTCAACGCACCAATTTTGTAAAATTCGTCGATAACAAAGAAGTCAATTGACGGCAAACTTTCATATCCATTAACACGTTCTGGAGTGAAGATAAATATATTATTCCCGATAGGTTTTTGATTCAACTGGGTAATCACCTTATATTTTTCAGAAAAAGATGAAAGCCGAATTCTCGTTTCATCTATTAGAGCAATAGTTGGGACGATCACAGCAATATTTTTATATCGCTCTGTAGCGATTACAGCGTCAATAATTCTACTTTTTCCAAAGCTTGTGGGTGCGCTTAGAATTACATTCTCTCCCTCAATTAACCGACGATAAATCTCTGCCTGAGCTCGATGAAAAACAAAAGATTCCTCCATAGATGGAGGCCTGTGTAGCTCATATGCAATAAGATCACGAAATGATAAGTCAGTTGGTTCAAGATAAGGGAACAGGCCGACCTGCCTTGTTAAGCTGTCAAGAATTCCCCAATAATTTCTGAAAGAATCTCTTTTTTCTAAGGCACGTAATACAAATTCCCGCCCTAGTTCTTCGAGAACTGGCTCGTTAACGTAGCAACTAATTTCATGCAATAGTTGAAAAGCATTCTCTTCAATATATGCTTCTGTAGACAGAGATTCTCTAAGTTCTTTTTCTGTCATACCTTTTGCCAAATGCGTAATTTCTTATCCAGTTCACTTATCAACTTCCTTTTTGTATCCAGAGGCATTAGGAATAAATGGATAGTTAATGATGGGGGCATTTTCTTTAAACTGAAAGTCTTATGATGAGCTAATATTTCCTCGCGAAAAGCTTTCTTGTAATCTTCGGTGCATTCGCGAAATTTAGCTACAGTCGGACTATTATATGTAAGTAACACAGGTATAGATACGCGCTTAAAGACTTCATCTAATGACGTGCCAGGGGCGAGCAGTTCTTGAGCCCGTCAGCATACGGCCATTTAGAATCAATTTTGCCAGAAATCAGAACGAATTCATCTCGCAAATAGTCGCGCTGAGTGTGACTCTGCAATTCCTTTACAACGTCAGTAGTTGCTGAATTAATTTCACTATAAAACTTAGCTTCGCCAAGCCACAACTCTAGCCCTTCGTTTGTTGCTATAACATGCACAGCATCGAACCCTTTAACCGTGTCATTCCGTGCTGACTTGTAATAAATCTTAGAAATCGCGGGAATCGAGCCGAAGACTTGCCGAATGGCTACATGCAAGAATAGCTCTCCAAATTCACCTCTGTTTTTGAATTTTTCAGTTTTGTAAACTTTACCGGCAGCCTCTCGCATCAAAGTCACCATATTGCCAGAATGAATACCTGATATTTCTGAATATGTTAGAGCAAACTCTGGCAACCACTCCATAACGTGATCAGCAAATTGAGATGCGCGCCATTCCCCGAGCTCATACCCAACACAAAGACCAATCGCAGACGGATTAATCGTTAGTTCTTGGACACGCACATCGAGAAACGGGGCAGGCTGTTTCAAAGAAAGGACCGGTTCGGGGTCAGGTCTTTGATCTTGAATTTCGCATTTTCCAGTCAACTCAATTCTCCCTCTCAAACGACTGAGAAATAACGACACAGGTGTTTAGGCTGAAGTCTAAAGGCCAAAGAATCCTATCCACTTTCAGTCTATCCATTAATTATCCCGCAACGCCCGGATCAGGCCATTCAAGACCTTCTCGGCTTCGACGATCTTTGGTTCTAACAGTTTCGTCTCCTGGTTGCACAGAAACTTCAAGGCCCCGCGTCTTTGCGGTGACATGTTCTCCGCAGTCTTTTTTAGCCATCATTATCTCTCGCAAAACCAATCTTGCCCTTCTTAGGCACAGTAGGCGACATCCGCATCAAAGACAACGTTGAACTGTGCATCGTATTTCTTTTCCATGTCGGCAAGTTTCCGGGCGAGGTCTTTATGGGTCGAAAGCATCTCGCGGAGCTTCACAAACGTCCGCATAATCTGGACATTTACCTCAATTGCCCGATCGCTGTTCAACACACTTGAGAGCATAGCAACGCCCTGCTCGGTAAAAGCATAGGGTAAGTATTTTCGATGTTTTCCCCTGCCGCTTTTTAAGGTCGCAAAATGCGACCTTAGAGATTCCGCTTCTTCCTCTGTAAGCTGAAACATAAAATCATCCGGAAATCGCTTTAGATTCCTGCGAACCTGTTCATTGAGTCGCTTCGTTTCCACGCCGTAAAGTTCAGCAAGATCGCTGTCAAGCATGACCTTGTGACCTCGAATCAGATAGATTTTTTTCTCGATTATTTCGACGGGAATAAGTTCTTTCATTTACCCTCCTTGAATACAATCGAAAAAAGCGCACGGTCAAAGGCGGCAAGAAAGAGGGATATTGTGGTCAGCCTCTGCTGATAAATGGGAATGATAAACTGCTTAGGCCCTTTCAGGAAGTTCATCAAATTAACGGCTTGTGCAATCACTTTTTATCTGTCCTCTTCGAGTCAAAAAAGTGCTTAATGATAATTCGTTATGCCTATGAAAGACAAGGATTTTCTTTTGTGGCATCCAAAATTGCTGCCATGTCAAGGCAATAGAAGAAAAGTTTTCCCGGGGGGCATCGTTCTCGTCCACTATCATATTCAATTTCTCAAGAACCCAAGCGCCCGGTTTCTACAATCTCTTATGTGATACGTTTTAGATAGTTACGGGAGGAGAGGTCAATCTGTTATATTGTAAATATGCCGAAGGTCATTGTAGGAATGAGCGGGGGAGTAGATTCATCCGTTACTGCGTATCTCCTGAAAGAGAAGGGATATGAGGTCGAGGGGGTCTCTTTTTTGATGTGGGAGGCAAAAATGGGAGCCGGGTCACCGTCATGCTGTTCACTTCAGGCAATGGATGAGGCATCGAAAAACGCACGTTCAATAGGAATATATCACCGCACAATCGACGTAGGAATGACTTCAGAGAGAATGTTGTTGAGCCCTTTATCAAGGCATACCTTCTCGGGATTGACTCCGAACCCCTGTATACTGTGCAACCGGTTTGTTAAGTTTCCTTCTCTGATCAAAGAGGCGGAAAAAAGAGGCGCCGAATATATTTCTACCGGACATTATGCAAAAGTTGAAAGCAGTAATGCCCCGGCAATGAATCAAGGTGATCCCTCCGCGATAGAAATAGGGGGCATAGGGGGGACTTGCACGTTATAACTGACACGCTTCTCACTCAAAAAAGGGGTCTGATGCAAAAAAAGACCAATCCTATGTTTTATATGCTTGGGGCAGGAAGTACTCCGGAGGCTGACCCTGCCGCTCGGGTCACTATAGTAAAAATCGATATCAGGAAAATTGCCAAAGACCTCGGTCTTCCTGCAGCGGAAAGAGCCGAAAGCCAGGAGCTATGTTTTGTCGAAGAGAAAAATTATCTTGCATTTATCGAAAGGCTTTCTCCTGCCAAGGCAAAGTCGGGACCGATTTATGTCCCGACGGGAAGGTAATCGGGAATGCATAAGGGGATTCATGGATATACGATCGGCCAAAGAAAAGGCCTGGGTATCTCGTCGCCTTCGCCACTTTATGTTATCGATACGGATATCGGCAAAAACACCGTCTATGTTGGACCGCGAGAGGCGGCGAAGAAAAAGGAACTTCTTGTGGGAGAACTTAATTGGATTATCACGCCGACTGCGAGCGAATTCAGGGCCTCTGTAAAAGTCCGCTCGACGATGAAAGATGAACCCGCAACTATCTTTGTGGGATTAAGGAATATGGGACAGGGGGTAAGCAACGAAGAACAGACGGACAACCCCGATGAGGTTGTAAGGGTCGTATTTGATGAACCACACTGGGCGCCGGCGCCGGGCCAGAGTGCCGTGTTCTATAACGGAGACACGGTAGTCGGGGGAGGAATTATCAGAAAATCAGCTTAAGGGCGTCTCTGACGACCTCCACCTTTGCCGGTGTCGTGCCGAGGTAATCACCGTCTACCTGAACGTGTGAACTCCCGGTTATTTCGATCTTCTCCGCTTTCAGATATACCACATCCTCATATCTTAGGTGTGTTTTTGTAATGATTCCGAAGACATAGCGAAAAAAGTCCGGAACGTCCGGCGCCTTTGAAGAGACAGACATAAAGAGCCGGGTCGGTAATTCTTGCATCGGGAGTGACAGTGAAATTCCCCCCGTATTTGGCGGCGTTCCCGATGATCGCAGAATATCCTGAATACATCTTGCCGGCAATATTGAACGTTAGTACGGAAGGCTTAAATTGCAGCAAGGTAGTAATTCCGCTATAGATGTAGGCGCCCTTTCCCCATACCTTTTTAAGGGTCTCATTTATACGAAACACTGTCTCGCCGTCATACCCGATGCCTGCCATGAGACAGAAGTGACGGGGAGGGGGCGAGGTGCGGCCGGTAAGAACGATCTTGCCGAGTGAGATGCCCCGCGGCTTTCCGCGCACTGCAATTTCCATCGACCCTTCCACATCGTCGGGTATATTGAGTTCCCTGGCGAGGACGTTCGTTGTTCCCAAGGGGAGAATCGCCATCGGTATATCCGACCCTATCAGGCCGTTCATTACCTCACTGAACGTGCCGTCGCCGCCCGCAGCGACAATTAAAGACGGAGCCTTTTTCACAGCTTCTCGTGCAAGAGTTTCCGCGTCTCCTCTCTGTTTCGTAGATAGCTTTTCGACTTCGTATCCTTTTGATCTGAGGAAACGGCAAGCCAGGTCTATCTTCTTTTCCGATGTGTTTTTGGCGGCTGGGTTACTGATAAGCGCTATTAAGGATTTCATCGATTGCCACGATACCTCTGCACAAAGATATTCCCCCGATTAATACGGGCACTTTTTCCAGGTAATCTGTAATTTCATCGATGTCTGACCCTTCTTTCACAAAAAAGGCCCTGCCCCCAATCTTGCTCCCTTCATGTTTAACATTCGGTACCCTTATATAACCAAATTTGTCCGACGCTACGTAGCCGGTTGTATAATGCGGGTCATCGGACACGCATAGTTCGGCGATTACATCTTTATGTGATGCAACCTTCGAGGCAAGAGTCAAGGCCTCTTTGACCGCATCAGTGTTAATTCCACGTCGTGAAAGCCTCAAAGAAAGCAGATGCGAAGCTTGTTTACCGATTCCGAGACGCGAGACCCTCACCCCCCTTCCCGCGTCAAAATCGAGGCGCTCACCCGTTCCTCCGGCTACAATTGCCGCGCCTCTCATATTTCCTTTTTTTATTAACTCAAAGGCCCTGTCAATAGCCCTTTTGGATATGCCCACTGCTTGTAACAGCTTTATGACCGCTTTTTTCCCTTCAGCCGGTGTTTGACAATTGATCGTGGCTACAGGAAGCGCTGAAATCAGCTTTGGCCTTTGTTTAATATCTTCGATAGTGATGATAATTTTATCAGGTTTTCCTTTCGGATGCTCCGTCGCCCTTTCGATATACCGATTCACGGCGCTTTTCATATCAACGGGCTCATAAAGCCCCTCGGCGCCCGAGATGTGTATTTCGGATAATTTTGGATTTTGGATTTTAGGTTTTTGATTTCTTAAAGCCCTGGATGCTCTCATCCTGATGCTCACCAGATTTCTCATAATGAAGTGATTATAGCCGTGCAGATGAGGAATTGACAATCCTGATCTTTACGTAAGCTGCAAAAAGGATGGAATCAGACAACGTCAGGCGCGTGGCGACTTCTTTCATCAAGTCCGCATTGTGGTCATCTTTCACTTGGCTTGGATTTCACCTGAAGTCAACTTTTCGGAATTCTTTACGAAGGAATTATTACCATCTGAAAGCAGCAAATGCCCTTTTACTTTTACTGAACATTCTAAGCAACGGATGCTTCACATAAGGGTTTGGCACCGTCAAAAAGATCAACTTTCCATGAGCAACCTTGCCGTGCCCTCAATCGTACATGCCCACATTGAGTATACATTTGTTTGAGAACCCGCCCGCTCTGTTTGATCATCTTCTCTATAGTCTTATCTCTTTTAATGCTCTTTCCGCGTGTGGGATCCGCCGTCGTATATGCTAAATTAGTCAGCGAGCATATTCTTGTAACATCTTCTGTCGTGGGAAGAATATTTGAGCCCAATTTGTACGGACTCAAGAAAGCCACGGGCTGGCCTTCAAGCAGGTTTCTCCAAACATCTGGATGATGAGCATTCTTTGATCCATGATGTGGGATCTTAAATGCAGATGCCTTGACTCTGGGTCGCGTAGAGGAGCTAAGTATTACGGACCAGCCTGTTTGTTCGTCGCCAATCTCTTCGAGATCGGCTCCCAAAAGAGCATGTAACTGCCCTACAGACACCCAAAGAACAACGGCCGCATGGTTTGTTGAAAACGGAAGTATACTTCTCTTAGGTTCTTTGATCTTAGGAATAAGATTGGCTATGTCGAGCCTGGACATAACGAGAGCAGTGTCCGAAGGAGACAGTGAATAGATGGAACATTCGCCGCCAACTATTTCCAATGGCGCCCGCCAGAGGCACTTGTCCGAGACAGCAAATACCGGCGTAACGCGTTTTCTTCCAGATTCTCTTGCTCTTAAAGCCATTTCATCTAGCACATCCCGAAATTCGTCAACGCCAGATGGGGTTTCCGTCATAATTTTATGGCCATAAAGCATGACTATCTCACAAAATTCTTTATTGCTTATAGCATCCGAACATACAAAATCAGCGTTCTTGCAAGCCTTAAATACTTCCCCAAGTCCACGTACGTGATCATCATGCCAATGGGTTGCAATTACTTGTTTGACAGCTATGGCAGCATTAACGCCGATACTAGCTAAATAATCGAGAGCTATCGGTTTGAATGTTTTCGGGTCTATGCAAGAATCTACTACAATCCAATGACCGTCACCTGGATGGATAAGAACACATTCACCATAACCGGGACCAAATAGGGATATTTCTACTTCATCCGGTGCCGGCTGCAGCCTCATCACTTCCCCAACCAATCGTCTGCCTGATTTCCTTCGCCCGCTCCTGTGCCATCCTCATATCTCTTTCTGTCCATGCAGGAAGACGCCTGAACTTCACAATAGAAGTCCTTATTCTTTGTCCGGTTCCAGTAGTGAGGTAGCCTAAACTCCAGTAGAAGACGGCACCGGGTCTCAACAGTTCTCGATCGTCATCTGAGATCTCCTCAATTAAAAACTCAGCCTGCTCTTCCGGATTTTCATCCGTAAGATCAAGAAGTCGGGCTTGAAAAATGTCCTTTTCTACTGCAATAACAACGCCTTCCCATTTCTGGAGAGATACTGCTCGCTCCTTGAGCTCATCAGGATCATATCTAAGGATTGGTTGCACTATTCCTTTCTCATCCGGAGAAGGCCATTCTGCTTCCTGTGCGTATACAAACGTTCCGGCTTTTTCTGGATTTTCTAAAAAACGACTTTTTCGGACTTCTTTATGTGCGTTCGTAAATTGGGCGATAAGATCTTTTTGCAAAGGGTTTCTTATCTTTGTTGCAGTATCAAAAGATATTACACGAGTCAAGTTCATATTGATACCCTGTCCAATAAACTGTATATCATGTCTTCTGACCTCCTGTGCGATTCAAGCCACATTTCTTTCAATATGCCTACGATCTCATCGCTCCCCACTTCAGTTTCCGCATCTTTAACCTCGACATGGTCATTTATGCCAAAGAACAAACCAGGTTCAATTCTCGCGGACGGTTCAATTCGCATCTGGATATGGCCTTTACGTCCGTCACGTCGAATTGCCTCCTCCATCGTAAGGGCTTTCATTCCCGGCTTCTGAAGTACTCCTTCCCATAATTCCTTAGGTGTCAACTTATCTCCGATGTGATGCCATTTCTCGAAAGAATCAATCCGGAAATGCATGTCCATATTAATCCCCAATTGCTTTAAGGGCGTATGTCTCAGGAGTGTGAATGTACCAAGTGCAAGGTCTCGTACAGCTTCGTCATACGGTTGTTGTTTAGTTTCTACGCTAAACCGTTCACGTAAAACCTGGACGCGAACCCATTCCAGAGAGAAAATTGATATGTCAGGATGAATCACGTTTACTTTGGCACCTTCTGCTTCTTGTTTCCCTATCAGTCCTTCTGAGGCAAACCAAGAAGGCTGAAATATATTTGGATTGAAATGGCCGATGAACACAATTGCATGGCTATATGAATGTGGCTGTGGCTGTCTCACACTTTAAATAATAGATGATTTTTCCTTATTTTTCAAGAAACATATGCAATCAGGGAGAAATCTTACGAATATTTCCTAAAGCAATCTTCATAATTCAGCAAGACACCCCTTTGCACGTATTTGCAAACGTAGGTTGCGTAAGTCAAGATTTTTGCGGGCGTTGCTTTCTATGTGAACTTCGCCAGAAATGGCAGGTCAATTTTCGATGAGAATTTATAATCTCTATCGAGTCAATGTTCTTTAATGAAAGGGTTCTTAATGACAATACCCTTAATCTTGTACTTATCCGTGAGATCCTCAGAAAGAAGAATCCCTGCACCTCCTTCAATAGCAGCCGCAATGATTGCAGAATCCCGGAATGAGAATTTGTGTTCGTTGTGGATATCAATGGCCTCTAATATTATCTCCCCGCTAGTGCTTACCGTTTTCCATTTCAAGAGATCCTTTACTATGTCTTTCGCCGTCCGTACAGTCAATGGCTTAGGGATTTTCCGTGTTACATTTACGAAGAATTCTTGCAAAACCTGACTGCTTATAATGCCGTAGCCGGTACTCCAGATATCCTTCATTATTTCTAAGGCTTTTTGATGCTTTTCTCCCGCGGAAACATCATATGCGTAGACGATAATATTGGTATCTACGAACACCTTACCGTCTTTCATGGAGGTCTTCCCTCGAAACGGTGATCTTCCCTTTTGTCCCCAGGTCAAAGCCCTTTTCCATAAGCGCCGTCTGCCTGTCTTTCGCCCTCTGATACCCTGTTTCCTCTTTCACTTTGTCTTCAAGAGTTTCCCTCAAGAGATCGCTCAATGACCTATCTTTCATCACAGCTAATGTCTTGGCTTTTTTCAAAAGAGCTTTCGGAAGCGACAATGTTACGTTCTGTCTTTCCATACAAATCTCCTTTCTATAATCACTTAATTATGTGTAACACATATTTACGTGACATGTCAAATAAGCAAGATATATTTGATTCCGGAGATCTTTCTCCGCTTCTGTCAGGCCCAATTTCGTGAATTGACTTTAATCGAATAGTGACGCCAGAGTAGCGGCCTTTTCCTCGATATGTTTTGTCTCTTCCTCCTGCTGGATCCTCATTTTGAAGAGTTCATCGGCAATATCAAGCGCAGCCAGGATGGAAGCCTTTACGGGAGTAATACTTGGTGAGGAGTTATGGACTTCTCTCAGCTTCTTATCGACATAAGAGGCGAGTTCCCTGATGTATTCCTCAGGGGCATCGCCCTTTATCGTATATTTCTGGCCTAAGATATAGACCTCTGTGCTACCCATGTCGTCTATTCCAGTTCGAGGGTATCGAGCTCGCTGAGGAGGGCCTCGAGCTGGCTTTTAATCACATTCTTTTCCGATCTAATCTGTTCCAATTCCTGATTTTTTTCGTCCAGCAGCCCTTCGAGCTCCTTTATTCTTCTCTCTGAAAGAGACTTCTCTTCTTTAAGGGTCTTGACCCTCTCAATCGCTGTTGAGATTTTGTCTTCAAGACTTTTGAGTTTTTCCAATGACTTAACCTCCTTTTTTAATTCGTTCGGGTGATCCGTTAGTTGGTCATCATCAAAGAGGGTCTTTCTAAAAACCATCGTACCTAAAATAACAAAATATTCCGGTTAAAGTCTACAACTTTTCGAACGGGATTTCCAGGATGTTTCCCCCCGTCGAGGACACGCGCTTATATTCAAAAAAACTGGTTAAAACCCGTTTTACATAGTCCCTTGTTTCGTTGTAAGGAATGTCTTCGATGAATTCATCGGCGGATCGATAGCCTCCCTTTTGGATCCACTTTCTCACTATCTCCTCCCCTGCATTGTATGCAGCAATGGCATAAGGGTAAGAGCCGAACTCCTTAACCAGATGGCTAAGATAGTACGCGCCGACGTGGAGATTGTTGTTCGCATCTACGAGATCACGTGGGCCGTTTATGCCTAATCTCAATTTACCGTCCAGCCTTGACGCGGTCTGCGGCATCAACTGCATGAGCCCTATGGCCCCCGCGGGAGATCTGGCCTCTGAATCGAATCTGCTTTCTTCCCTGGCAATGGAGAGGACTAAAAGAGGATCGATGGCGTATTTCGCGGAAACGCTTTCCACGATGTCCCGGTATGCAAGGGGGTACAAAAAATCGTGCAACTCATCAGTATAGGGGACCTTTGCAGCCGACCTGACAGAGAGCTTATACTCCCCCAATTCCTGAGATTTGGAACAGATATACAAAATGTCTTCAATCGAGCTCGTTTTCTTCGCTATGGAAACCATCTCAGACACTGCCTCCTTCTTAAGGCCGAGAGCCAGGAGGGCTTCGACGCGATCAATCTTTCTGTATACCAAAGGAGTCCCTCTAACAGGGGATATCGGTCTCGTAAGCTTCCGGACTTCGGTTCCGCCTGACGGTTCAGGGGAACCCGCGCCCCTTATGTATAACAGAATGCTGTAGAAGTCCCATCTTTTCCCTGTCGCTACAGGACCGGTTTTCCGGTCCACCTGACCTCTTGTTTCGAGATTGCGTACTTTCCAGTAGAGGTATTTCGGGTTGTTATAGGTACTGTATAACCGGTCGAAGATTTCGGATGCCTTCTGGTACTCTCTGTTGAGAAAGTGTGTCCAACCAATACCCCATAAGGCGTCTTCCGCTTCGGAAGGAAAACGGTTCATAATGGTTTGGTAAATTCTCAGAGCTTCTTCGGGCTTTCCTTCTCTTCTCTTGTCTGCGGCAACGGCCATAAGCACAGGACTAAACTTCTTCTCTCCGCTTTTGAGGATATCCTCCAGAGCAGCATCAATGACATCTTTTTCTCCTGAGCGGTAAAGAGACCGCACTTCCCAGTATCTGTCCCCTGCCTTTCGATAGGCCTCTGCAGCATCACGATACCTTTTTTGCCTAAAGAGGGACTGGCCGAGTTCTTTCAGAATCTCCGTTTTCAATCTCCCGTCATCCTTATCCATTGCAGACCTCAGCAATGATTCGGCTGCTTTATACTCCGTGAACTTCGTAAGGTTTGAGGCCCGCTTAATCATGTCTTCCGCGCTTATATCCGATGGACCCAGCTCGCCGCAGGCCGGTGCGGAAAAGGAACCTGCTTCTCTATAGATATCCTTAAAGACCGATTTCGCCCTCTCCTGCTGCCCGTTTTTCTTCAACCACTGTGCGAAAAGATACTTCATCTCCGTATCACCGGAATAATCTTTCAGATAGGACTCGAATAAATTACGGATGTCGCTTTCGGAAATTTCTTCGGCCTCTTTGATCTCCCTTGAACGGGCCTTCTTCAGGAGCGATGAATCCGGATATTTCTTGAGGAATGTACGGACCGCTGTCAGAGATTCCCGATGATTTCCGGATTCATGATAGGCATCGGAGAGCCACAATAAGGCATAATCGCCTAAGAGGGGAAATTCTTTCTCGGCTTTGGACAAATTTGAAATAGCATCTTCGTAATGTTTTTTTTCAAGCGCGTTTTTACCTTTCTGAAAATACGCCTTCCCATCGGGTTCCTCGGCATAAACAGGGAAGCAAAATGTGATGAATACTATGAAGCAGAAGAGGCGTTTCATAAGCATATCATAGCCAAAACAGCGTTTTTCGGCAATATGAGATAACGATGGGAGTCTATATCATTAAGCGAATACAGAGAAATCTTTTCTACGCGGCAGCGACGACAGGCGCGGCTTGGGTATTTGTCCCCATCTGGCTGTGAAAGAAAATTCTATCCCGAACAGTTGGCAGCATGACAGGACTGGTGTCCACTATTGACATCCGACCTCAAATTACAAATTAGAGAAAATTTAGAAACATGTAACATCGGAAACAGATGTCGATACAACAAAAACTTTTGTATTATTGCCCTTATCATCGGTAGGAATAAGAAAAAATCCGCCTTTTTTAGATTCCAGATGAAATCCTCTCTGCCAAGGCACGTTGCCTTCTACATATCCTATCAAGGTTTCGCTATCTTTAAATCTCACAAGGATCCTTTTTCCAGCCGGGCTCGCTAATGTAAAAGACTTCTTTTCAGAGTAATGTTTATTCCCTTTGAATGTTTTAACGAAAAAAATCGCCTTTAATTCATTGATTTCAAATTTCTGCTCGTCAGATAATCTGTTCTCTATGAGAACGAACTCGTCCTTGGGTGAAAAATCATTAATATAACCTTTAATAATTCGCCCATCAAGGAAGTTTAAAACAACTTTTTGTTTTTTCATGGCCTTAATGTAATTTTAGCAAAAAAATAATTAAAGATAAATAAAAATAAAAATAAAAAAATTAGAAACACTTTTGGACAAAGGAAGATATGATCTGTCAGATGACATTGCGAGGTAGTTTTGACCCTGGCAATCTCCTCAAAAAGGCGAGATTGCTTCGTTTCACTCGAACTGACATTTTTTACAGTTTATTGGGTATATTATGAATTGATTACCATGCTTCAACTGAGCCTGCAATTTTTGAACAACAAAGACAACCTTATGGTTTCTTTAGAGAGGATGACCGGGAAACCCCTTTCCCTGACCATTACGGATAATTCCACCAGCCTCCTTTCAATAAGAACAAGAGCTGATACTGTTGCGGTCAGGATGCACTGGATGTTTCTCAAGGCCGGTGAGGATGTCATCGGAGAGATAGCCGGTTTCATTAAAACGGGGAGGGGCAGGACACCATTGGTCAGAAATTTCATCAGAGAAAACCGGACCTGTCTGAGACAGAAGGAGCGGTCTTCAAGGCCGCCCCGCATGCGCGCTCAGGGCAGATTTTATGACCTGAAGGAGATTTTCGATGACTGCAATAAAGAGTATTTTGAAGGGGCCGTCACTGCGTCGATCGGCTGGGGGAAAGAGAATTCACGGAGGGTGGTAAAAAAACGCACGTTGGGGACCTATTGCAGACATACGGATACCATAAGAATAAACTCCGTCCTGGACCGGAGAACGGTCCCGCTGTACTTCATCAGGTATGTTGTCTACCATGAAATGCTCCACAGTGACACAAAAGAGGAAAGAAAAATCGGCAGGAGATCGGTGCACAACCCCGAGTTCAGAAAACGGGAGCGGTCATTCAAAGAATATGAGAAAGCCACATCTTGGGAGAAACGACATGGCATCTGATGTGCTGACAACTTTGAGCAGGTGCGATCGATGAAAATTTCTTCCGGACAAGTAAGAATTGCGCTTCAACAGGCTGCAGATCCTGAAAGGGCCAAGATTCTCTCGAGGTTCTTTAAGACCGGCAAAGGACAGTATGGCGAAGGGGACGTTTTCCTTGGAATCACGGTGCCCGAGCAGAGGGTTATCGCCAAAAAATATCGGGACTTACCGTTAAAAGACATCGAAAAACTGCTTTTGAGCGAACCCCACGAACACAGGCTGGTTGCATTGCTCATCCTCATGATTCAGTATAAGAAAACAGACGATCGCGGCAGGCTGGAGATCGTTGATTTCTACCTCTGTCACACGGGCAGGATAAACAACTGGGATCTGGTCGACCTTTCAGCAGAGAAGATTCTTGGTGATTACCTTTATGGGAAAGACAAAGCAGTTCTCTACAGGCTTGCAGGATCTCAAAATCTCTGGGAGAAGCGAATAGCGATCATGACGACCTTTGCGTTCATAAAAAAAAATGTGTTCGACCACACCCTCCGCATTGCGGAAATGCTCCTTAATGATCGGCACGACCTCATCCACAAAGCAGTGGGCTGGATGTTGCGGGAAATCGGGAAAAGGGACTTAAAATCGGAAGAAGAATTCCTCGAAAAACATCACCGCTCCATGCCGAGGACGATGCTCAGATATGCCGTCGAACGTTTTGCCCCCGACAGGAAAAGATACTGGATGTCTAACAGTTGACAAATAGTATAATTGATATATAAAATAGTATAATTAAGGAGATAGAAGAAATGAGAAAACTCATCACTTTTCCGCCCGTTGTCAATAAACAGATATGCATCAATTGTGAGGTATCCTTGAGAGCTGAAAAATTAATCCCTAACCTCATTGAGATGACGGAGGACGCCGGTGGCATTCCTGCTTTTATCGTGAGATGTCCGATCTGTAAGACTCCCATGGAATGGGAGACGCGGTGTAATTGATTCCCTGGGGACGTAACAGGGTTGGCGGGCAATATGCCTTCCCACGGGGAATATTGTCTCAATATGCGCTACCACCTTGTAAAAAATTTCAATAAAATTAATAAGTTATATTCTGGCATCCCTTTTGCGAAAATTCCCAGTGGGTCTCAAACTCCTCATATCCGCTGGGTAATGACGGAGACATTTTGGGGCAGGTTAAACCTGCCTTTTTTTTGACCGGAACACGAAAAATTGAAAATTATTTTCTGATCGCCAGGGGCTGAGTTATCGTTTCATCTCCGTGCGTTATTAAAATTCCATGAACGTTCATGCTAAGATAAAAAGTATGAATAAGAAGGATTCCATAAAGATCACTTCAAGCATACATAAAGAAAAAGAGATAAGCACGAACGTCATTATCTCCGGCAAGAAGTATCTGATCATTACGGAAGACCTTGAGCCCGAAGAAAATCTTATTACCACAAGGGTATACCTTGGAGGGAAGATACTCCTGACAAAACAGATAGACTGCAAGAATATCCTGAAAGGACCCTCCGCCGGGGAAACAACGGTTGAACTCGTGCATGGCCAGCACAAGACGATCGTCGAGATACTCAGAAAAGAGGATAGTATGAAGGCGAAGAGTCCCTCGGATTATCTTGATGAAGTCAAACGCTTGCTCCAGAGAAAAAGCAATAGGCGTGCCCTCGAATTGTTGACCCATGCTCTTGAGCAATATCCTTCAGAGCCCTTCCTCCTCTCGTATTATGGTTGCCTCGAAGCGATCATCAACAGAAAATATGCTTACGGCATCAGTACCTGTTTAAAAGCGATATCCTTACTTCATGAGGGAATGTCTTTCGGTCAGGAGATATTTTATCCCACGTTTTACCTCAACCTCGGCAGGGCTTATGTTGTGGCGAAAAACAGAAAAGAAGCTGTCAAGGCCTTTCAAAGGGGCCTCACCTTTGACAAAGAAAACAAAGACCTCCTGTGGGAGATGCATAAACTCGGCAGACGGAGAAAACCTGCTTTATCCCATCTCAAAAGATCAAACCCGCTGAACAAATACATCGGTATGCTCCTTTATAAATTGGATAACCTTGCCTCTTGAAAAAAAATTTATCATAATTCCATAAAGAGGAAGAATTAATGGCCCGTTTATTTCTAAGAGATACAGGATACAAAATCTTTATTGCGGAGGAAAATATTGTCGTACACCAAAAAGTCCCTTCTTAACATTATCCTTTTACTTGCCGGTATTGCCGTCGCTTCTTTGCACATCTTTTGTAAGGACTCGTGCCTCTATTTAAAGGGTTCAGTTTTTGGATTCGCTCTCGATTACCTCGGTATCGCTTATATGTGCATATTGATCATTTCTAACCTCCTAAGGAAAAACCTTGTCTTCCTTTTGCTGCTGTCTCTTGGAATCGGGGCGGAGTTATATCTTTTAGGGTTTCAGGTAAACCACGGCGTTTATTGCTCTTATTGTTTATCCTATGGCGCCGTTTTGTTCCTTCTGTTCGTCTTGAACTTTGATCGGTCTCAAAAGATTTTTGTGGCGGTATCTCTCCTGATCGGTTTTATTTTATTTTCGGTCTTTTTCGAGGGATCGGTGACTCCTGCCTATGCAGAAGATCTTCCTTCACCCTCCTTCGGAAACGGCCAGACAAAAGTGAGGTTATATACGGATTATTTTTGTAATCCCTGCAGGTCATTGGAGCCCCAATTAGAGCCGGTGATCAGATCTTTAATAAGAAAAGGGGTTATAACCGTAACATTTATCGACACGCCGGTGCATCCCCAGACCACTCTATACGCGAAATATTTTCTCTATGCCCTAAATCAGAATAGGGATTTTGACAATGCCCTTCGTGCAAGGTCTGTTTTGTTTGAAGCGGCAAAAGAAAAAATAACAGGAAATGAGAAATTAGAGAGCTTTATTCAGGGCAAAGGACTCAAAATAAGATCTTTTGACACAAATCCCCTGTTTGGAATTCTCGGCAGTTATCTGAAGGAAGATATGATCAATTCAACACCAACCTGCATCATATATAAAAACGGCAAAAAGGAACGTTTCACAGGTACTGGTATTCTAAAGGCTTTGGAAGCCCTTCGGTGAGCTAGTGCAGCCGGTTCACTCAAAGCTTACAAACCTCCGTGGGTCTATCCTTTTTGCCACCTTCGATGGAAGGTATCCGGCAAACAATGTGGTTAAGAAAAGAGACCCTGTTACTAAAGACAGGTAGAAAAAGGGGACCCTGAAATGGATCTCCCATCCGAAGGAAATTTTGTTCACGGCATAGATCAAAATCACACTCATGAGCGACCCGAGGAGGGTTCCCAATAAGATCCCTGCAGTCCCGATAATACCGGCGGAAAGAATGAGCGTCCGCCGTATCTGCTCCCAGCTTCCTCCAAGATATCGTATGATGCTGATCTCCCTTTTCCTCTCGAACACGAGGGCCAAAAGGGTGTTTATCACCCCTATCAGCGAGACGATGATCGATATGAACTCGATGGCGTAGGTAATGGCAAAACTTTTGTTGAAGATATCCATAATCTTGTCCCTCAATTCCCGATTATTCATGATCTCAAGAGAATATTCGGGCAGAAGCTTCTCTTGCAGTTTCCGGATAAAATGGTCCACGTCTACATCCTTTTTTACATAGATGCTCATCTGTGTGGCATCGTCCAGGCCCCAATACTTTTTCAGCCATTTCCTGTCGATATAAATAAACCCCGATGTCGTCGCATAGCTCGAAAAGATATCGTTTATCCGAAATTTCACGATACCGCCAGGCGATTTGAGATCTATCATATCACCCCTTACCAGTCCGTACTTTATGCTCAAGTATTCTGAGATACCCGCAACCGGCTCGCTCCCTTCCATCTCTTTCAGGATCTGCTCATATTTCTTGTCCAGGTATTTCCTGCTCAAAAAATTTCTTTTGACCCCGATATCGGCGAAGGCTGTGATCACTTTCTTACCGAACAGGTCGAGCTGCATCCCCCTGAATTTATCGACCCCTTCCACTTCCGGGAGGCCCCTGACAGTCTCGATTACTTGCGGCGACATGGGATAAAAGCAGTAATTTGCTTTGCACGAGGCCGGTTTTATATACACATCTGCCACAACATTTTTGTTGATCCATCCCGCGAGGGATTCTCTCAGCGAAAATATGAGTGTCAGAAATGCGATTAATAAGGCGCTGCTGACGGCAACACTCATTAACGCGACGGAGAACCGGTAAATATTTCCCTTCATGTCACCCAGGGTGATCTTCCCTATCGCCCCGAACATCCACTCCAGAGGACGTTTCACAATCATCAAGAGGATTCTGAGATAAAAAGGAGAGATGAGGGTGAACCCGGCAATGATACAGAAGATACCTATATAGGAAAAGATAGGGAATTCGAAGGGGATATACCGGTAATCCAGACAGGACGCCATCACTCCCGAAAAGATAAAGAGAATGCCTGCAAAGGAAAGCGCTTTCCGGTATCTCCTGTATCTGCCCTCGAACGAACCTTCCCTTGATGTCTCATTCGGCCTGATCCTCGAAGCTTCAAAGGCCGGAACGGCTGAGGCGAGAAGCGACACGGACAGGCCTACCAATAATGCCGTCAGCGCATCTCGTTTTGTGAACAGATAATCGGATATGGATATGGTGCTGTACAGTGTGGATATCGTCTTTTCAACAGCGACCACGGAGAAATATGCAGTGAGTTGTCCGAAGACAATCCCCAGCAGTGAGCCGACCAGTCCCAACACCAAGCCCTGGATGGTGAATAAGAGAACCACCGTCTTTTTATCTGCGCCGAGTCCCATCAGGATGCCGATCTCTGTCCTTCGCTTCACAACGGTAATGAACACCGTGTTATAGAGAAGAAAGATACCCACAAGGATAGCGATGAGGCTCACAAACTCGAGGTTGTGCCGGAAAGACGCGACAAGAGCCTTCTGGTTTTTGAAAATCTCTTCCTTCTTTTCGATTACGAGATTAGGATGTAATATCTTTTTGATCTCCGCTGCAGTCTTCTCATCTGTTGCAAGGTCGATCCTCGAAAGATAACCGGTCTTGGCGAAATATTCCTGGAAGTTTCCCAGATCCATAATTGCTATATTAGTGAGCAGGGAAGCGGAATCAAGAATATCGACAATGTTCAGGATATATTCCCTGTCATAGACCTGTGCCTTTAGACGGTCCCCTTTTTTTAGGGAATGCTTATCGGCAAATTTCTTTGTTACCAGAATTCCATCGGTCTCTCTGAAGAATTTCTCGAAGTCGTAGCTGGTATAGAGAAATCTCCCTTTGCCCGACTTTCCCAAAGGGGGGAGAGGGAATTGTTCTGCGATAATCTCAAAAATTGAATCGCTTTCACGGTATAGATTCCATTTATATCAATAGTATCTTTGAATGCCGGAATGTAACCGAATGTTTTTAGAACAGGGAGGCTGTTTTCTTCGAGGACGCGGACGTCTCTGTATATCTGTTCGTCAAAGTCGATGCCGGACGTATCGAGGATTTCAAAATTGGCATAGGGGTTTATTCCCCTGATATCCGATTCGAAGGAGCTTATCGCACGGTCGGAGGCCACCTTTACTCCGGTAAAGAGTCCCACACCGAGCGCGATGCCGAGAATCGATAAAAAAGTCAGGAATTTTTCTTCTTTTATGTTCCTCAGGATGAGGATTTTCAATAGCCTGGGAAATTTCATTCAAGGAGCATCCCGTCTTTGATCCTCACCGTTTTTTTTGCATATGCTGCAATATAGGATTCATGGGTAACGAGGACGACGGTCTTCTTTGTCTCTTCTATGAATTGCCTGATGAGGTCCATGATCATCGTGCCGGTCTCGCTGTCCAGACTTCCTGTCGGTTCGTCGGCGAGAACGATCTCAGGGTCATGGATGAGGGCCCTCGCAATTGCGACACGCTGCTGCTCACCGCCCGACAGCTGATAGGGGTAATTATTTTCTTTTCCGTGAAGACCGATGCGTTTTATAAATGACGTTACCCTCTCTTCGTCTTCGATGTCATTCAGAAGCAGGGGCATCGACACATTCTCAAAGACGGTGATGTTCGGGAGAAGGTTAAAAAACTGGAATATAAACCCGATTGTCGTCCTACGGTATAGGGTAAGTTTTTCGTCCGGATACACTGATATGTCCTCACCGTCCACAATAACTCTCCCGTTCTCCGGCCTGTCCATGCCTCCAATAATATTTAGTAAGGTCGATTTCCCGGACCCCGAGCTTCCCATGATGGAGATGAATTCTCCCTTCCGGACTTCGAGGTCTATTCCCTTAAGGACCTTATGCTCTCCATAATACTTTTCGACGTTTTCGAGTTTAATCATATCTTTTCATTTGACCAAATGCTCATTTGAAATGACACAGATCTTGTGAAAAAATTCATTTTTCGATACCTTAGTGCACCTTCAACAGATTGTCGGAACATTTAAATTGGATAGCCCAATGAAGACAATCAAATAACTTATCGAGTTAAATGAACTTTTGAACAATGTCTGTGTCATTCATTTCAATACCCGGTCATCTCAACATACGCCCTTCCCTTCGCCGTGCCTTCAACTTTACAGGCGCCTTCCCAATAATAGTTCCCTGTTGTGTTGTACGCCAGAACTTCCTGGTCTTCGATGAGGGGCATAACCTTTATAATCATTTTTTCGGAGGGGATCTTTATCTCCCATCGAGAAGGATATCTCGCTCCCGTCTTTCCGGATTTGTAATGAGCTAAAACATTCACCGAAAAATCATCCCTTGAAAGATGACGGGACCTCGCATCGGGATAGACAAAGGTTCCCGATGAATAACGGTCGATCGAGCCGTCTTTATTTCTGAGCAGATAAAGCATAATTTCCCTTTTGTCATCCAGCTGAACGGCAAACCAGTCCCATCCCGCCTGTTTTTCTCCCAGCCCCCTCGTCGATATTTCCCTGTCAAACCAGCTCTTCCCTCTTACGTGGAAGACTTTATTGTCGATTGTCAACTTCCCCTCTGTGTTCAGGTCCGTGTATGAAAAGTAGAAAGAAGCCAAAAGCGGGGACTCCACCGATTTTCTTGAATACCCGTTTTCCCCATTGAGTACAATAGGGGTTACGGGCGCCAGATGTAAATCTATCGCCTTCTTTCCATCGGAAGCCTTCAAATGCATCTTCTCGACCGTGCCCTCTAAGACATTGTTCTGTATCCACACCTTCAAACGGTCATCCTCCGCGCCCGCGAAACCATATGCCCCCGTATCTGCTTCACCTGAGAAATGAAATTTATTCCCCGCAACGTCGGAGACAGCAAAGTGTGAGATATAGACCCGCTCCGCGCCGAATTTGGATCTGTAATCCCTATGCTGGACATTGACAACAAAAAAAGTGAGCTCATATCCGAATTCCCTTCCGCCGTCGTCAAAAATATGTCCCGTGAAATACCACCATTGGACCCTGTAGTCTTTTTTGTAGAAAAAATCTTCCGGGAATTTCAGCTTGTAATCCCGTGTGACATCAAGGTACTCCTGGGCAAAAGCGGGGGAATAAAGGATAAGCATAAGTGTGATGCAGAGAAGCTTTTTCATTATTGCATTCATCATATTTCAATGGCCTTCGATCTAATTTTATCTATCATGAAGGGAGAAAGCAAAGACGGCAAGGAACTTGAAACGGACAGCGAGCGCATTCCCCGTTGCTTGCTGCAGGGTTAGCGAGCGAATATGATAAGAAGAACTCCTTACGTGAAGAACCCAACACCTTCGCCTAATCCCCTCCGATTGAGAGTGAGTGTCTACCCCTCAATCCCCTCTATACTGATTGGTCATTTGTTAACAATTAATGGATGTTGTAAAGAGACCGAAAATTCCCCGCCGAAAAGAAAGGACTATTTCAGGTTCTCAGGAAGGGTCCACTAAACAATAGGTCTCTGTTCTTGCATAGTCAGTTTGTTTCTCCTCCTGCTATTGAATTGCAACCAACTGGGTGGTTCACCCTTACTTCTTCAAGTCAGTATGCCTGCCAAACTACGCTGAGAGTTGAATTCTCATCGCAAGAAACGGGTTCAGAAACCACAACTCTTATTTAGTTCTCCCTAAAGTGAGTACTCATAACAGTTCCTGAGGAAAAGCAGACTTCATCCCAAAATGATTGACTCACCTTTGAGACATTCATCCCGTAGTAAGCGCTCGGCCACCAAGGCACAACGAATCTTTCAAATCGAAATAAGTAACTGCCAGCCTGAGGTCAGTGTTTGCTTGTTTCGCAAACAAACGGACTCCGTGCACGAGTTCCAACCATGGCACATGTTTCAATCCGCACTGAGCGGTGTCTCGATTTTCTGATGGCTGAATCTTACGGACTCCGAGTTAAATACTTCATCTACTGTGCAAAGCGATGTTGAGTACGTTTGTAAATGTTAACTTTGAACGAGATTGAGGATCAAGAATTCTGCTTGAAATATGGCAAGACGTTTTTTATTAGACAATCGACTAAGTGACAATCGAGAAAGCCGAAAATAAAGCCGACAAATGTCACTAAGCAAGCCTGATCCCTTGCTTCTAGTCCAAAGTTGTCTCAGACAGCGTGTTTCGCCAGTAAATAGTAAATTACACGCTCAGATATTATCGCTTATCGACTGCTATACGTAACAAGAAAAATGCCGGTGACGAGCAGTGTTTCTTTGTATCGGTAAGAGACGTACCTTATCAGGACCCCATGGTTTGCTTCGATCGCAAATAAACGTTCTCAGCTACGCCTTTCCTTCCATAATCATCAATGAGCTATTCGATGCCGTCCTGTCCGTTAGTGGCTGTTATGTGGAGCTACACATAACAGCCATTATGTGGAGTTCCCCGTTATGTGAAGTAAACGTTGCAACCATATGAATCACAACAGTTCTCGCTCAATCTACTCCACATAATGAGGAACTTCCATCGCCTCAGGTTCAATGGAACTGGTATTTTTGGCAGAGCACCGATGAATCCCTTGAAGAATCAGAGTCCCCGTGTGAAGCCTGGATTGATAAGGCTTTTACGATTTCATTCCTTATGCTTTTGAGAACAAATACCTTTGCTATCTACTCCCTAATTTAGACATTTCAATAAGGAATTCATCTAGTGGCCGCCTTATTATGTGCAGTAAATTTTCCCCGAATACTTATGCAGTAAGGATTTAGAGCGAGTACTCCACATAACGGGGAACTCCACATAATGGCTGTAACAAATGCTCTGCGATATTACACGATCACGTAGAGTACGCTTCCATAATCAATAGGGGTCGGAACATTCTTATACGTGCAGTTCTATGTGCACTGAGAAGTGGGAAAGCACCATCGGGTTGTAGCTTCGCTTCCGGAAACAGCGGACACGAGGAAAAGCTGAAGGGGAACGGTGTTGATTAAGTCGTTTGATTCCCGCTCTGCGGTAGGAGTCTGACTTCGTTCTGAGCCAATCGGGGTAGGCATTTCCCAGCCCATGTTCACCCATTGAAAGTAGAAAACATTTGGTGAGGCACATGAGCCCAGCTTCGAAATAAGGGGCAGTGATTTTCATTTTGCACGCAGCCACGGTTTTTGTGAGCTCATGCGCACCGCGCTTTTCTCAAATCGGTGCTGTATTGAATAGCGAAAAATGCATTTTCCGAACAAATTCTGCCTCTCGTTCGATTTATTTCCGCCACCTGTTCCGATAGGAGCCTGCGGCCTATCGTATATTTTTTAATCCTGTATTTATTTCACTTACGCTCTGTGATCAAGAAGATAGTCTTGTATGCTACTAAAGTGGATTTTGCTGATAGCCGGATGTTGTATATTGATGAGATAGTTTCGGGATGTTGGTTCCACTGCTGACGGAACTGACAGAACGGCATATTTTGCTGTCTTGAGCCATGATAGTCCAAGAGTTACTGTTGTGGGAGGATATGGATAGGTACGCCAATCTATGGGAAGGTTTTTATCAGGGGGAGTGTAGATAGTGTAATCGGGAATGTCGGCATGCCCGATTACCCACTGAAGTTTACTGGCAGTTTGGCGTCTAAAGCGGATGAGAATTTCCAAAAGAGCCAGTGCCTTGCTTTCACTTGTGTAAACCACTGGATAACCTTTCGGTGTCCAACGACCGCCCCAGTAAAAAGCTCCCTTGCCGGACCAAAATTCATGGGCGTACTCTTTCTTGCCTATATGCCAGACTCTGATCAAGCAAGAATACCGTATTCCATGCGGTTCAGTACTTCCTCGACAAGGGATGCTCCTGCTGATGTGGTAAGAAGATCGAGTGGCACGCGATCTCCTATGTCAATCTGTGATGTACTAAGCCATTCTTTTGCATCCTGAGGGGTACCAAGAACTTTAATCGCCAGTGCGAAGATTACTTGAACTCGATAGAGACGGTCGCTTTCCACGGGTGTTAGCGTTGTGCGCGCCTTGCGCTTTCGCTGAAGGGTCTTTGATGTTATCCCGAGGATTTTTGCAAGACCGCTGTCACCGAGAGACAATAACGACTTAAGATTGTCTGCTATACGGATGGGCATCCCAAGTTTTATGAGGGTATGCATCTGATCTTTATTTGCAATTTGAGTACTCAGACCCTTGATCGTTGTGACGGCCTTTGGGACCGCGATAGTTTTAGTTTTTGCTGCTGATAATGTCATTTAGCTCCTCCTTTTAGATACTATATGAGATATTTGTCTGTTAGTCAAGGGATAAATGTCTTTTCTCAATCTCTTGCATGTCATGTGTGCATCCCGTAAAATAGGTGCACATGGAAATCGAAATACTACGCGCCATCGGCAGACGCCTTTTAAAAGAAATCCCTCTCCTCAAAGAGTCTTCTAAAACCGTCGTCGGGACCGGCGCATCCGGCGATAAGACTTATCAGATAGATAAAGTGGCTGAAGATTTGATCCTATCCGGCCTTGATGAAACAGGAGAACCGCTGACGATCATCTCGGAGGAGGCCGGCATCAAGGAGATGAAAGGCGGCGGGAGGAAGGTTTTGATAGACCCCGTTGACGGCAGCAGAAATGCGGTCTCGGGCATCCCATTTTACTGTGCCTCCATTGCGGTCGTAGATGGAAATACCGTTGGTGACATCGGGCTTGTCTATGTCGTGAACCTTGTTAACGGTGACGAGTTCTGGGCCGAGAAGGGCAAGGGTGCATTCCTGAATGACGAAAGAATCAACACGCAAAAGGACGATGTTTTTTATCTTATCGCTTATGAGGCACAGTCACCGTCAAAAGACATCCCCGGGTTAATTCCTCTCCTTTCCGCATCAAGAAAGACGCGATGCTTCGGCGCTACGGCGCTCGATCTTTCCTATCTCGCCTATGGTGCGATCAGTGTTTTTGCTAACCCGTCGCCGTCAAGAAGCTTTGACTTTGCGGGCGGCTGGCTGCTCGTCAAAGAAGCCGGCGGAATTTTTACGGACGTGAAAGGTAATTCCATAGAAGCAATCGAAGTGAGCCTTGAAAGATCCAGCCCCCTGCTGGTATCCGGAAATGCAAGACTTCATGAGAAGGCATTGAGGCTGCTAAGCACCGTCCGTCCCGGTATCGGGTAACGTTTTTTCTCCCTCCCCGGCAGGTTCCGGAAGAGGGCTTTCGCTGCCCGGCTCTTCATGCTTGACCAAAATTTCCGAGGAGTAGTAATAAGCGAGGATGGCCGCAATAATCATCAGGCCGAGATAGGTTTCGAAGCCATAAGAGATGAGTTGATACGGAAAAGAAAGGATCGTACCGATGATCGGTATCAACGTGAACGGATAGCTGAGAAGGAGCAGGAGAAAGCTCGCCAGCAGGTACCCAACAAAGAGGACAACATAAAGCCAGAATGCATTCGGGTTTCTGAGCAGATATTGAAAAGCTGCTTTGATAGATCCGAGAGGACCTGTTCCTTTAAAGAACAGAGAAGCGATCCCATAAAGTGTTACCGAAAGAATCCCGAGGATGAGGACGACTGCAATGATAATCAAAATCAGAGAAAAAAAAGTCCCGAAGAAGAGTGCGAGAGTTGAATCCTGACTCTGGGCAAAGGATACCAGGGCCGCTATGCCGCCGCCCAGGACGCCGAGAAAAAAAGCCGCTATTATAAATATGATTCCTATCACTGACGTGAACCCGATCAGACGGAGAAACAGCCTTTTTGCCTCACTGAAAAATACATGGACAGTGAATCTCGCGGACCTCTCTCTGATAGAATTCCCGATAACACCTATGGCGCCTCCGAACACATAAATACCCATCAATGCGACCAGGGTAATATAGAGGAGAAAGCTTGAAAGGACAATGAGGAAAAGTCCCAGATATCTCGATAAGATGTCGGAAGGTTCTCTCAGTATCCTGAAGATATCCCTCATGTTGGCAAGCTCTGTAAGATCGATGCCGAATATGATAAACGCTATCGCAAGCGGTATCCCGACTATAATGAAAAACCCTATGCTGCTGACAAACACCATGCTGAGTTGGATCAGCACAAGCTGCCAGTTTCTGTTGACCAATGCGAATCCGTCTTTTACAGCGTCAATAAACGTCATTGGTATCCTTCCCGAGAATCATTGACCACAACAATCTCTTCATAGACATTTTCGGGCAGTTCCTTTATGAAACGTGCCGGCCCCGAAGTCCTTGCCAGTCCTCTGCCGTCACTCAGGCCGATAAAAAAACGCTCCTCCGGCCGAGGCCTTTTGCCTGACACACTGCAGAAAGTATAACACATTCCCTGTCCTCATCCCCTGCCGACGCCTGCCGGCACAGGCATTGGACTTTGAGGACGCATGGCAACGGCATGCTTCTCCTGATTGAGCTCCTTTTTGTAGTCTGGTCTGAAAACTGCGAGCTTCTTTGTGGAGGTAACATCTTTTCATTGAAGTTTCAAGGAGATCTCTCTCGCAAACTCTGCTAACGACTCATCGCGAGCTCCGAAAACCACATAATTATCCCATTCTTTTAATCGGTTAAAGAGTGCCGGCCTCTCATGCAAAACCTCTACCGATTTACCCGCAACCTTAATCCCATCGCACAGGTCTTCACTCGATATGTCCTTCACTGATGTCCCGCCGGCATAATATATCGGCAATAAAATCAGGTGGTCCTCCTTGCGAAGGTTGTTTATGAAGGTCTCTATATATTCCCGTTTCATCATCCGGGTGGGGCCATACCCGTGAGGCTGGAAAATATAACAGATATCTCGCCGGATTTTCTTTATGGTCTCCATCAAAGACGCTATCTTGTGCGGGTTATGGGCATAATCATCTATCACGATATTTTTCCCATTATTCAGGTATATATCGAACCGCCTCTCAATCCCTGAAAAATCGGGGAGGACTTTAGCCATATCCCCAAGCGCTATCCCCATTTCTGCAAGCAGGGCGATACATGCGAGGGCGTTGTAAAGATTATGTTTTCCCGGAAGAGAAAGTCTGAAGACCACATCACGCAGTCGAAATAAGGTAGCGAAAGGCTGATATTGAATTGATTTTGCCTGATATTTTGAATCCTTGTCTATCGAAAATTTTATCGGCTTATCGAAACGGCACAGGGTCAGATTTTCATCATCACCGCTCACAACAACAATCTCTTCTGTATTTCTGCCGAGGGTTTCAAACATGCCTGCTGTTTCTTCTATCGTGTTATGGTCCAGATTCAGGTTGCCAACAATTGAATAAAAAGGATAATAATGAACAATAGAGCCATCCGATTCACATGCCTCCACGACTAAGTAATCTGAACTGCCGGCCAGAGAATTGCCGAGATTACAACTGTTTTTGAATTGTTTTACCCGTCCACCTCCGATGAAATTCGGTTCCAGGCCGAGCCTGTCCATCAGGAATGCGAGCATGCCTGCTGTAGTGGATTTCCCGCTCGTGCCTGCAACAGCGACTGTACTGAAATCTGCGACTATCTCACACAGGTACTGCGGCCGGGTTTTTAGCGGAATACCGAGTTCCTTCGCCTTTAATAGCTCCGGGTGATTGTCTTCTACAGCGGTGCTGAAAACGATAAAATCAAAGGATGTGCTGATGCCCGATCCATCCTGGGGAACAACATTTATGCCCTTGTTTCTTAAAGTTCTGCAGACCGGATTATCAGGGTCTTTATCGAACGACCGGTCTGAACCAACAACCTTATTCCCGCGGTCTGCCATAAAGCTCGCGATGGCCGATACCCCGCTGCCGCCGATGCCTGAGAAGAATATTTTTGACATGCGATTTTTATTGTAAGACAAATGAAAAATAAAGGGCAAAGGATAAGTAAGCTGGTCGGTTATACCTGGGAATTCTAAGATACGGCAGAGGGAGGGCATTCACACGCCCTCCTCTTTTTCCAGATAGCGGCTCACTTCATGAACAACTGTACGCTCCCTATTAAGTATACAGGAGAATTTTGCAGTCCTTTGCGTGCTTGAGGAAGTCCTCCGCGGTCTGGACAATAACCCCGTCGATGAAATCTTCCTTCTTCAGACCCATCATATCGATGGTCATCTTACAGGCAACAAACTTGACTCCTTCCAGTTGGGCGATCTCCTGAAGGTCTGAGAGACCGGGGATGTTCGCTTTGGCAATTTTACTCTTCATCATCCATGTGGCTATTGCCGACATGCCCGGTATCGCTCCCATAAAGCCGGGGGGATTGAACTTCGCGTTCTGTATCCACCCTTTGCGAATAACGTTGATTCCCATAAAGGTGTAAAAGACCGAGGCATCCATTCCCAAGCGAACTGCGTTGATACCCAAAACAAGCCCCGGATAGGCGCCGTCAAGGGTGTCCTTAGAAGTAATAAACGAAGCCGCTTCTTTGACTTTTTTGTCTTTGTCTTGAACCATCTGTCTCCTCCGTTTCTTTAATGTCTTATTAGACTTTTTATATTTATATTATAACAAATATCAATAGACCGATAAAATTCAATGATTCCCCAGTGTCTGTTACCTTTTCTTTCCAGTTGATAAATAACCTTCAAAGAAGGTATATTATCAGTTAAATTTTTCGGAGGTGAATCATGCCTGTAGATTTTATAGATATAGCCCAGGCAATGGGGCCGGCTCAGCCGGGAGGCGCAGGACAGGGCGGTGCAGGAGGTATATTGGGAAGCATAGTTCCCCTTGTCCTGATATTCGTTGTGTTCTATTTCCTACTCATTAGACCGCAGCAGAAACGGGCGAAGGAACACAAAAACATGATCGATACTCTTAAAAAGGGAGATAAGATCGTCACATCAGGCGGCATTTATGGCGTTATCGAGTCTGTTGGTACAAATACCGTCACAGTCAAGGCCGGCGAGAATGTGAAGATAAAGCTCGGCAAGACATATGTTGCATCGCTGAGAGCCTCTTCGGACGAAGATTAATGAAAAAATTCCAACATCTAAATGCGAAATTCTAAACAAATCCAAAGAATTGAATTTAAGAATTGAATTATAAGATCGGATTAAGATAATAAGATTCATTTAGGATTGAACGGTTTATGGAGGTTGAATGAAGAAAAAGATTCTCTGGAGATTAATCCTTATCGGCGTGACTCTTGTTTTAGCAGTCATCTTTTTCCTCCCCAATACCCCTGCTTTTCAATATATGCCTGAATGGTGGCAGAAAAATATGCCGAGCAAAGGGATTGTGCTCGGCCTTGACCTGCAGGGAGGATTGCATCTCGTATTCGAAGTCGAAGGGGACAAAGCTGTCGAAATAACCACTGACAGGTACACTTCGAGGTTGAAGGAGCTGTTTGTGAAGAAAAAGCTGACCGCCGATGCTCATGTGAACGGACTCAATATCACCATAAGTCCGTCAAATACCGAAATTAGGAAAGTAGTTGAAGATAATTATCCGACCCTCGTACCCGTTGAGACTGGTACAAAGCTCGTGTACAGAATCTCGGACAAGGAAGCACGCAGGATAAAGGACAATGCCGCAGATCAGGCGCTCGAAACGATCCGTAACAGGATAGACCAGTTCGGCGTTGCGGAGCCCACTATCCACAGGCAGGGTGAAAATGAGATAGTTGTCCAGCTGCCCGGCATAAAAGACCCGAAGCGCGCCATTGATCTTATCGGCAAAACCGCCCAGCTCGAATTCAAGCTTGTGGATGATGAAGCCAGGGTGGCTGCCGAACTTCCCCAGGCAATAGCGCCGGGGGAAGAAGAAGATCTTTTAAAACAATTTGCCGACAAAATCCCTCCCGATGACGAGATACTTTTTGAGAAGAAAGTTAATAAAGAAACCGGCGTTGTAAGGAAGATACCCCTTCTCCTGAAAAAACAGGCGGCACTGACCGGTGACCTCTTAAGTGATGCAAAGGTCAGTATCGACACGAGATTCAGCGAGCCCTATGTCTCTTTATCATTCAATGCGGACGGCGCCAAGCGCTTTGAGGAGGTAACAGCGGCGAATGTCAAGAAGAGGCTCGCGATAATCCTTGATAATACCGTTTATTCAGCCCCTGTGATACAGGAGAGGATAGCAGGTGGCAACGCGCAGATAACCGGCAGCTTCACTATGGAAGAGGCTAAAGATCTCAGCATTGTTCTAAAGGCCGGCGCACTTCCCGCACCCCTCAAGATGCTCCAGAATGTGACTGTCGGTCCCTCCCTCGGCAGAGACTCGATAGAGGCAGGAAAGATGGCGGGCATCATGGGTACCATTGCAGTTATTATATTCATGATATTCTACTACAGACTTTCCGGCGTGATCGCTGACTTTGCCCTGCTCTTGAACATAATACTCCTTCTCGGTGCCATGGCATCCCTTAATGCTACCCTTACCCTTCCGGGCATAGCGGGGATCATCCTGGCCATTGGCATGGCCGTTGACTCGAACGTCCTGATGTTTGAGAGGATGCGTGATGAACTGAGGTCGGGCAAAACCCCGCGGTCGGCGGTGGATTCGGGATATGAGAAGGCGTTCTGGACGATCTTCGATTCCCATGTGACCACGTTGATAACGGCAGCGGTCCTGTTTCAATTCGGCACAGGCCCGATAAAGGGTTTTGCGGTAACACTGAGCCTCGGTGTTGCCATAAACCTTTTTACCGCTTTGATCGGAACGAAGTCTGTCTTCGACATCATAAACAGCAAGCGCGAATTAAAGAAACTGAGCATATAGGAGAATACATGATAGAGCTGATCAAGAACCCTAACATCAATTTTCTCGGCAAAAAGTATATTGCCTTTGTTTTTTCAGGGATCCTGTCCGTTATCGGCATTATCGCAATAATACAAATTGCAACAGGCCGCGCAAACCTCGGAATAGATTTTGCCGGCGGGACCGCCATACAGTTCAAGTTCGAAAAGCCCGTCGCACTGCACAATGTCAGAATTGCCCTCGAAAACGGCGGGTTAAAAGACTTCGATCTCCAGGACCTGCCTTCGGAGAACAAGATCCTTATCAGGGTCAAAAATACGGACCAGGAACTCGGAAAGGTTTCCGATACTGTTACGAATGCACTTAGTCAGAAATTCCCCGATAACAAATATGTTGTCGACTCGACGACCGTCGATCGGGCCCAAGGTCGGAGGAAGGCTGCGGGCAGATGCGGCAAAGGCAGTAGCGGCTGCCGTCCTCGGAATACTTATTTATGTCGCATTCAGATTTCAGTTCAAGTTCGGCGTCGGTGCAACGATTGCCACCTTCCATGATGTGCTGGCTGTGCTCGGGTTATTTTTCCTCATGGGAAGAGAGATTAATCTCATTCTGGTAACGGCTCTGCTCACCATCGCCGGTTATTCACTTACGGATACCGTGGTCGTCTTCGACAGGATACGGGAAAACCTCAGAATAAAACAGAGAGAAAACGTCGAATCGGTAATGAACAGCAGTATCAACGAAGTCTTATCAAGGACTATCATAACCTCGGCAACCGTCCTCCTTACTTCAATAGCGCTCTTTTTCTTTGGCGGTGAGGTACTCCATGACTTCTCACTCGCCATGATCATGGGGGTTATTGTCGGCACTTATTCTTCCATATTTGTTGCAAGTCCGGTCGTGCTCGTATGGGGTGGAAAAAGGCCTTTTGCGAAGAAGTAACGTAAGGAGCAATTCCTGACTCGTGAAGCGTAAAGAGACAAAGAACTATCCTGTAACGATTTCTTATCATCTATTACTGTTCACACCTTGCTTTACGGAATCACGGTAGTTAGATGCATAGGCGTTGGCTTCTAAACAGGACCAATCCTGAGTATATAGCATATTTATCAAAAGCCGCGTCCATTTCCCCTGTCATCGCACAAATATTGATGAATAGGGGGATTAAAACATTAGAGAAAATCGGCTCTTTTCTTAATCCTCACATCTCTCAACTGTCCGACCCTTTCGACATGCAGGGCATGAAAACAGCCGTGGACAGAATATTATCGGCATCAAGAAGCGGAGAAAGGGTCCTCGTTCACGGTGATTATGATGCCGACGGACTCTCTGCTACAGCGATTGCTCTGAAAACGCTGAAGATGCTCGGCATAGACTGCCACTCCTTTATTCCAAACCGGATAGAGCACGGATACGGTTTTGCCCCTTCTTCTTTAATAAAAGCAAAACATATTGGCGCCTCCCTGATAATAACTGTTGACTGCGGCATTACCTCGTTTGAGGCAGCGGCCCTGTCCAAGAAAGAAGGTATTGACGTTATCATCACCGACCATCATGAACCTGTAAGGAGCCAAGAGTCCAAGGGACAGCCAAATTACGGATCACGCACTACTGATCACGAGTTTTTTCTTCCCGATGCCCTTGCCGTTATCAATCCTAAGGTCTCCGATAGCCGGTCCGAGGTCATAAATCTTTCGGGAGCGGGTATCGCCTTTAAACTTGCCCAGGCATTATGTATGGTTTACGATTCAGGGTTCACGGTTCACGATTTCTTAGACCTTGCGGCACTCGGCACAATGGCCGATGTCGTACCGTTAACGGGTGAAAACAGGCTCATTGTAAAGGAAGGCGTGAAACTGATGGATAAGGGAGCACGACCGGGCATACAGGCATTGAAACAGGTTGCCGGTATTGATGGGAAGACAATAAAAACGGGACTGCTTTCGTTCACCCTTATACCGAGGATCAATGCTGCCGGCAGAATTTCAGATGCAAGCGATGTCCTTGATCTCCTGCTTACCGACGCCGAGGACAAGGCGATCGAAATAGCCTTGTGGCTTGATAAGCTCAATTCCGAAAGGCAACAGATAGAGGAAGAAGTGTACCAGGAAGCCCTTTCTATGCTTAACGATAAGGACATAAGTCCGGTTATCGTACTTTCCGGGGAGGGATGGAACAGGGGCGTTATCGGCATAGTAGCTTCGAGGATAACGGAGAAATTTTATCGTCCCACCTTCATTCTCTCCGTTGAGGGAAGCATTGCCAGGGGTTCCGCAAGGAGTATCCCGTCTTTTGATATATACAAGGCTCTCGGAGGCTGCAAAGAACTCCTGAAAGGGTTTGGCGGACATAAGCAGGCTGCAGGACTGGAACTGGAGTCCCGGAGCATTGCCGCCTTTGAAGAGAGAATAAACAGGCTCGCCGATGAGATGCTTGCCGAAAAAGACTACACACCTTCACTCGAAATCGACGCAAATGTTGATCTTTCCGAGATCGATTTCGGTCTTATAAGAGAGATCGAGATGCTTGAACCATTCGGTTTCGGCAATCCGGAACCGTTCCTTGGATCAAAAGGACTCGAGGTCCTTTACCCGAAGATAGTCAAGAATAACCATCTGAAGATGAAACTCAGGCAGAAAAACCGGTCTCTCGACGCGATAGGGTTCGATATGGCCGCATTTTTCGAAAAGCTGGGTACTTCAAACATTGTGGACGCCGTGTATACCCCCCTTGTAAATGAGTGGGAAGGGCGCAAAAGCGTACAGCTGAACCTAAAAGCGCTGAGACCGAGCCTTTAACCCGAATAGTGAAGTTGATGTCTGGTATATATGCAGAAAAACCTTTACAAATCGCGATTTGGCGCCGGCTGAAATCTGTCAGGTATACATTTACTTCCCTTGATTTATCCAACTTTTGATAGTCGATTGTTTATAAAATGTGTTAATATGTAAATTACCTTAAATCTTTTACTTTTTTGTACTGGGGGTGAACATGTTGGCGAAGAATTATTTTTTTACCTCGGAGTCCGTCACGGAAGGCCATCCGGATAAGATAGCCGATCAGATCTCCGATGCGATCCTGGATTCCATCATCGGACGAGATCCTTATGCGAGAGTCGCATGTGAAACGCTTGTGACAACCGGGTTGGCATTTGTGGCCGGTGAAATAACTACCAACATCTATGTCGAGATACCGGATGTCGTCCGGGAGACGATAAAGGATATCGGCTATACCAGGGCAAAATATGGCTTCGATTACGAAACATGTGCCGTAATCACTTCGATTCATGGACAGTCCTCGGATATCGCTCTTGGTGTTGATATAGGGGGCGCCGGCGACCAGGGCCTCATGTTCGGGTTTGCCTGTAATGAAACAGAAGAACTTATGCCGCTTCCGATACTGCTTGCCCACAAGCTTGCCATGAGACTGGCAGAGGTCAGAAAAAAAGATATTCTCGGCTACTTAAGGCCCGATGGAAAGACACAGGTCACTATTGAGTATAAAGGCAGCAAACCTGTCAGAGTAGACAGCATCGTTATCTCAACCCAGCATAGCCCCGAGGTCACCCTGAAAGAGGTAAGAGAAGATGTCATTGAGAAGGTGATTAAACCTACGGTTCCTGCCGCACTCCTTGATGAAGAGCACATCAAATATTACGTGAATCCCACAGGACGTTTTGTTGTTGGAGGCCCGATGGGCGACACTGGGCTCACAGGCAGAAAGATTATCGTCGATAGCTACGGGGGCGTTGGCAGTCATGGGGGAGGGTGTTTCTCGGGCAAGGACCCCACAAAGGTGGACCGGTCAGGATCTTATATGGCAAGGTATGTGGCGAAGAACGTTGTTGCAGCAGGCATAGCGGACAAGGTCCAAGTGCAGATCGCGTACGCTATCGGTGTGCCTGAGCCGGTATCGGTTCTCGCGGAAACATTCGGGACGGGAAAGATAGCGTCGGAGAAGATAGTTAAGCTTATAAGAAATAATTTTGACCTTACGCCGAAAGGCATGATAGAAACGCTTAATCTCAGGAGAGCTATTTTTAGAAAGACGGCCGCATACGGCCATTTTGGAAGAAATGATCCTGATTTTACCTGGGAAAAAACAGACAAGGCAGAGACCCTAAGGAAAGAAGCAGGACTTTAATATATGGTTCAAGGTTGATTAAGGCACAGGATTAACGCAACTTCAACATTAACCTTTTTTAACATTATATTTGGAGGAGTAATGATTAAACACGACATAAAGGATATTAATTTTGCCAAGAAGGGAAAACTCAGGATTGAATGGGCAGCACAGGAGATGCCGGTGCTGAAGAGTATCGCAGAACGCTTTAAAAAGAAAAACCCCTGAAAGGCTTCAGGCTTGCCGCCTGTCTCCATGTTACAACAGAGACGGCCAACCTTATGGAGACCCTGAAGGAAGGTGGCGCCGAAGTCTCTCTCTGCGCATCGAACCCCCTCAGTACGCAAGATGATGTCGCTTCTTCCCTTGTCAAATTTTCTAAGATCCCGGTTTTTGCGATAAAGGGTGAAGATAACAAAACCTATTACAGGCATATCAACGATATACTTTCGTTAAAACCCCATATGACAATGGACGACGGCGCGGACCTCGTATCGACACTGCACAAGGCGAGAAAAGAGTTGATCACCAATATCATAGGCGGAACAGAAGAAACCACCACCGGTGTCATACGCCTTCGGGCCATGGCAGAAAAGGGTGTCTTCGAATATCCGATCATTGCCGTAAACGATGCTTATACAAAATATTTATTTGATAACCGCTACGGCACAGGACAGAGCACTATCGATGGAATAATGCGGGCGACAAACCGGCTGATAGCAGGCTCTGTTTTCGTTGTCTCAGGCTACGGATGGTGCGGAAAGGGCATTGCGATGAGGGCAAAGGGCATGGGTGCAAAGGTCATCGTTACGGAGGGCAACCCGTTGAGGGCACTCGAGGCAACAATGGACGGCTTCGATGTAATGCCCATCATGGAGGCATCGAAGATAGGGGATATCTTTGTTACTGCAACAGGCGATATCAGCGTCATTTCCAAGGAATGTTTTCCGCTGATGAAGGATGGCGCAATCCTCTGTAATTCCGGGCACTTTAATGTTGAGATATCCATAGATGACCTTAAGAAGATGTCAAAATCCCGGAGGATGATTAGGGATTTTGTTGAGGAGTACTACTCTGAAAAGCAACAGGAGGATATATTTGCTTGGCGAGGGAAGGCTTATTAACCTGGCAGCTGCGGAAGGGCATCCGTCTGCGGTTATGGATATGAGCTTTGCAAACCAGGCCCTCTGCGCCGAATACTTATCGAAGAATTACAAAAGGCTCGGAAAAAAGGTCTACAGTGTGCCGGAGGATATAGACAGAAAGATCGCGTTTCTTAAGCTGAGGGCAATGGGGATAAGAATCGATGCATTAACGGCAGAGCAGAAAAACTATTTGGAAAGCTGGGAAATCGGCACATAGAAATTCCCCCACAACAACTGTCTGATCGCATTCTATTAGTTTGGGATAATATGAAGGGCAGAGTAGTTTCGATTAATATCAGCGACAAAAAAGGTGTCCGGAAAAATCCGACCGGAGAAGCCGTGATAAAGACGGACTTCGGCATTGAAGGCGATGCCCACGCCTCTTCAAAATGGCACAGACAGGTCAGCCTTCTGGCCCTCGAAAGTATCAGAAAAATGCAGGCTATGGGGCTGAAAGTGAAGCCCGGTGATTTTGCAGAGAACATAACAACGGAAGGGATAGACCTCCCACAACTTCCTATCGGCACAAAAATGACAATCGGGAATAATATCGAAGTTGAGGTGAGTCAGATAGGTAAAAAATGCCACACGAGATGCGAAATATACAACCAGGCCGGCGATTGTATCATGCCGAAAGAGGGGATCTTTGTTAAGGTCCTTAAAGGCGGTATGATTAAAGAAGGAGACGTCATTGAAGTTAGCAGTAAAGAGTAAGTGGTAAAGGGCAAAATGATAACCGTTGCGGTGTTGACCTTAAGCGATAAAGGCTCAAAGGGTGAGCGTGAAGACCTAAGCGGCCCCGTGATTAAAGAGATGCTGAAAAGCATCGATGCTGAAGTTAAATATTATGAAATCCTGCCTGACGAAAAAGATTCCATCAAGGAAAAAATCATCAAATACAGCAATGAAGTTGACCTGATCTTAACGACCGGCGGGACAGGACTTTCACCGAGAGACGTTACTCCGGATGCTACCCTTGAAGTGATAGATAGGCAAGTGCCGGGCATCGCAGAAGCGATGCGTATGGAAGGTCTCAAAAAGACGAACAGGGCGATGCTTTCGCGGGCAGTGGCAGGCGTTAGAGGCAAGACCCTCGTCATTAATCTTCCGGGAAGTCCTAAGGCAGTAAAAGAAAACCTCGCGGTAATTTTAGATGCTCTATCTCATGCGATCGAAAAGATCAAAGGAGACCCTTCGGAGTGCGCAGCTTAATACCGGTAACAGAGGAGCCCTTGCAGACGCCTCAGACAATATCGCGACTATTGCTTTCGCTCAGAATTGTGCTGTGCGTCCTGCTTCCTGTAATCATCAGAAGACAAATTTTCAAGAAAGTAGTATATTTCTGTTCATTGCTGTCTAAGATAATTTAAATTCATAGAGACCAGCCTTATAAAACAACTCTTTTAGACGGGTAAATCCTCATTTTCAAAATCAGGTTCCCACATTGTTTCTTGTACAATTTCAGTATGCTGTCCAATTAAACACCTCTTAATGAAAGCTGCTCAACATCAGGAACAATCGGTGGCGGTTCGTATGGATTATGTATCCATTCCCATAAGTTCCTATACGTAAAGAGATTATACCTGAGCATCGCTACAAGGTTCGAGAGCGACCAGCCAAAGGTAGAACGGAACTTTAAATACTTCAAAATAAGTATCGCTATTAGTGCTGTCCAAATCTGTATCATAAGAGCATTCGGCGATGTCCCTACAAAAGTCTTTATCTTCAGGTTCTGTTTGATCGTCTTAAAGAAGATCTCTATCTGCCATCTGTCTTTATAGATAGCAGCTATGGTCGTTGAGCCAAAGGATAGATGATTCGTCAATAAAACCAGTGTCCGTCTGTTCTCCTCATCCCATACCTCAATCCTTCTTAGCGGATAAGGACATTTCTGCTGAGAATAAAATCCGCTCAGTTCAATAATTTGGTCTTTGAGGATATTGCGATTCTGAGGTATTGGTTTTTCTTCAATAACGATATAATCAGCGTTATCCTTCTGTCTCGTTACAAAAAAGACACCATCTTGAGTCCATCTGCCAAACAGAGCATAGTCAATATACCCCCTGTCTATCGCGACAATAGAGCCCTTAGGGATGTGCAACCCTCTTGCTATGTTTACCTCATGTGTCTTGCCTTCCGTAATATGAGCAAAGACAGGCAGGTATCCTTCGTGATCCAATAATAAATGCAGTTTTACCGCCCCCTTCGTCGTTCTGAACTTTGCCCAGTCAAAAAGACTCGCACACAGTTCAATAGTCGTTGCGTCGAGACTGAACAGTTTGCTCTTAAAACGAAACTTCTGCTTCCCCTTTACAAGTGGTTTGCATTGATCTAAAAACGCATAGAATACCTTCTGGTATAACTGCCATGGCCTGTGTTCGTTGGCATATGATAATGTCGAACGGTTGGGAGCACTGTCTACCGGAGTACAATCGAAAAGTGGGTAAATAGATAGAAGGCGGTGTATCCTTTTAAGGTTGAACTGGAAATCAACAAAAGAAAGGAGACACCACCATGGGAAAGGGTATCACCGAGACGGTAAAACCGTCAAGAGCAACATATGAGGTATTGGAGGAGATGGTTCGAGCTAAAGGTACAAGAATACATTCAGTACATATTGGAGGAAGAAGTCGCAGAATTTCTGGGAAGGAAGAAATCTGAGAGGCTCAAGATGGTCGATGGCGCACCTGGATATTGGAACGGCCACGGGAAGCCGAAGAAGTTCTCCGTGATGAACGGAACGATCACCGTCCAGCGGCCTCGTGTAAGGGGGACGGAAGATCGGTTTGAAAGCAAGATAATACCTTTTTTCAAGCGCCGGTCGAAAGAAGTAGGTCACCTACTGCCGGAGTTGTACCTGCACGGCTTGGCTAAAGGAGATTTTGAATTGGCGCTCCGGGGCCTATTGGGAGATGGAGCACCGTTGTCGGCCTCATCGATAGATCGGCTGAAGGCAAAATGGCAACTGGAGTATGCAGAATGGAAACAACTGGATATGTCGAAACTTGAAGTAGTCTATCAATGGGCCGACGGGATATACGTAAAAGCTGGCCTTGAAAAAGATAAGGCGGCGCTTCTTGTAATTATCGGGGCACTCACCAATGGAAAGAAAGTATTTCTTGCTTGTGAGAGCGGCTACCGGGAGAGCAAAGAATCCTGGAGCGGTGTTCTGAGAAATCTTACAGATCGGGGACTCAGGCTCGGCAGGCTGACGATAGCCGATGGGCATCTTGGGATATGGTCTGCCCTGGGAGCGGTCTACCCGGAGGGAAAGGAGCAGCGGTGTTGGAACCATAAAATCAGAAACGTTCTTGACTGCTTCTCTAAAAGGATACGCGCCGAGGCAGGGGAATACCTCAAGCGTATCCCTTATGCTGAGACTCTTTCGGAATGCGAGCGGCTCAGGGATGCGTTTATTGATCGATACCGGAAGGATTATCCGAAGGCAGGGGAGAAGCTTCTCTCCGATTGGGATCGGATGATCACTTTCTATTCATTCCCGAAGGAGCACTGGGTACACATTCGGACGACGAACGTAGTGGAATCCCCGTTCGGCTCAGTAAGACTGAGGACCGACGCTGCAAAGCGGTTCAAGAAGATACAGAATGCGACGGCGATGATTTGGAAACTCCTTCAGGTTGCGGAGAAGAACTTCCGGACCTTAAAAGGATGCTGGTTATTGTCTGAGGTCTATACAGGAAAAAGGTTTGTCGATGGCATCATAAAGCCTGAAACAAAGCCACTTGAAAGGATGGCCGCCTAATGCTTTTTACACACCTATTGACATGACTCCCTGTCTACCCCAAGATGCCTTAGCTTCCCCAGACAACTGGCAAGCCCTCCGCTTATCTCCCTTAACGATTGTGCCCTCCCTAATTGGCAAAATATCATCGCTACGAATTGCTGCCAGCAGGTAAACCCCTTTGCTCCTCTTTCGGCCTTGGTCTCTATCACTGCTCGGTAAAATTCCTTCTTAGAAAAAATCTGTAGAATCTGTCCAAAGATGCTGCTAAACTTATTCATATATCCCTCCGATCTTGGTTTCTATTTTTGTTCGCACATCTATAGTACCTTGATCGGAGGTTTTCTAAAACCTGTTTTAGACAGATCTGATATTTATATATAACTAAGCCTGAATCAACCTGAATCAAAGAGAGGGTAATGTTTTATCCAAGGGTAAACACAAAGTTCTCCCCCAAGGGGTGTTACCCCAACACCCCCTTGAGTTTACCCACTCCCCTCATTACCCTCTCCTTGATTTAGAATAGCGGCAATTAGTTTGTGCATTAAATTAAACAGGTGGAACATGCTTGAAGAAAAAAGAGCGCGGCATAGGCTTCAAATGGATCTCCCTGTCTTATATAAAGTTTCTTATCATCAATCAGCCGCATTTAAAAAAGCAATAACCGGTAATATCAGTACCTCCGGCATTTGTTTCTATACATGTGCTTTTCATAAAAAAGGAACAAATCTTCAGATTGTGCTCCCGCATATCTTTGATTCACCAAGAACTTGTACTGTCGTTTGGTACTCGGAAAAATATCATGACCTCTATAAAATAGGAGTTCATTTTCTGCAAGATATTTCTTAATGGTTCCGCTTCCTTTTTTAGGAAATACACAAGTATGAAAGATGAAAATAGGACAAAAAAACAGCTTATAAATGAATTAGTAGAACTGCGTCAACATACTGTTGAGTTAGAAAAATTAAAAACCGAATACACAAATGCAAAGAAGGAACGTGACCGATTATTCAATTTCTCAATCGATATGTTATGCATCGCCGGGTTTGATGGCTATTTTAAACAACTGAACATCCCGCTGGAATTTTCAAGATATTTTTTTATTATTGAGAAAGGATGTACCTCCTGTTCATCTTCAACATCTTGAAGATGACACGACAAAGATGGCGTCCTAGTGCCCGTACCGCCTGGTTGTGTTTCTTGCCTTCAGCTCGTTTTTTCTCGTAGTACCTCTGGGACTCCAGGACTTTCTTGCGGTGACGATCGACGGCGATCATCATTGCGGCCTTGGCTCGCGTATTAACCTGTCTCGGTGGTTTTGATCCTTTCTGTTTCCCGGAGCTGTTGTCGAGGTTAGCCATCCCAAGATACAGCGCCAGGCTCCCTTCGTTGCTGAACCGCTCGATTGTTCCCATTTCCCCTGCGAGTTCAGCGGTACATATCGGCGCCGAATCCCGGAATGGTTGCGAGTGTTTGCGCCATGTCCGAGCCTTGTGCCACGTCCTCAATTTTGGCTTCGAGGGATTGTATCTTATCGTGGAGTTCCATCACGCGGACAGCGTCTTCCTGGATCATTTCGCCGACCCACTCGACATCGTGACTGAACTGCGCCCGTTTCTGCCATTGGAGGATGACAGAGGCATATTTCACACCAATGCCGGGAATCTTGCGGATGGTTGCCTCCCGCATCCGTGCGAGCTTGCGAAGGTCATCCGTGCTGGTGAGGAATCGAAGGAACCAGAGATTATCGGCTTCACCGGTGATCTCCAGAAGTCCCGGACATACCGCCTGAAGATCGGATTGGAGGTTGTTCAGGACCCGCACCCGCTCATCGACCAAACGGCGGCGACGCCTGGACAGTCGTTTGAGAATGTCGTTTTCCTGCGGTGTTTTGTATACCTCCTGGAGCACGTCCTTGGCCACCGGCAGATGATCGCGAAGCTGGAAGAGTTCCAGACCTTTCCTTGCGTCGATCTCGTCGGTTTTCGCAGCGCCGGGGAAGATCTCCTTGAACCTTGCAAGCTTCAGATTGTTGATGTTGAAGAGGCGATACTCGCGAGCCCGAACGAGCGTGTCCAGCGGACGTGCGTACCCGTTGTAACCTTCCATTGCTACAGCAACGGGACAACCAAACTTTCGCTCCTGCTTCTCGATACGCGAAAAGAACTGCCGGAATCCTTCCGGTTCGTGGGTGATAGAGAATTCATCGAGGACTTCACCACTGGACAGGCCGATGGCAACATTGTGACTGCGGCAGCCGACATCGACGCTGACACGCAGTTCGAGTGAGACGTGTTTTTTCATATAGGCTCCTTTGCAGACAAGATGTTCATCCTCAGGTCTCGTCTACTTACAGAGCCACTTTAGGCACCATCCCGGTCGACCCTTTTGAGGATGACGCAGATGGCGGGGGCGGCATTTCAGACTCAAGTGAGCCTCAATGAACAGGCCACTGACCCCACAAGCCACACCCCCGCTAAGCAGATTTATAACACAATCAAAGCTGCATAGTCACCTGCATAAATCCTATGGTAGACCCCATATTCTACTTAACGCAGGCGAAGAAGGCCATTATCTATCTGAGTCACAGGTTCAGCGGCCTTTCGCTCAAGGAGATTGGGAGGCAGTTCGGCATCAAGGAATCGGCAGTATCACAGGCGAGTCGCCGGTTTGAATCAGCTCTTTCACAGAATGTGCGGCTTAGAAAGAAGGTGGAAAGAGTGAGAGAGGCGCTTAATTTGTGCAATGTGTAGACCTGACCCTTGCTTGCGCCCTTCAGAAATTACGTTCATTTATGCGAGGTTACGCGCAACCATTCTCGTAAACTTCCCTTTTAGGGATTTAATCACTGTTTTGGGAAAGGAAAGTTTATTAATAAACCAGGTCCATTGATAATTGATCATGCCTGCAGGCAATTAGTCAGTATCGACTCAACAGACTAACGGCTTACGGATTGAATCATAAGTATATTTTATTGATAAAAATATTAGAATTGATTAATAATTTATCAAATGCTAAATTTATGCAAGTGCTAAATTTGTGGCTCCGTGCGAAAAGGCAAAACCCGTGTGACATAGAGGGGCTTCGAATAAGAGGGCTTTTTATTTACAGAATGCAAGCTGTTGATTATTACCTTAATCTTTCAAGGAGGCCAGGGATGGCGAAAAAACGGAAGTCTTTCATATCAGTACTTATTTTGTTGATATCAGTTGGAAGTTTTTTCATCTTGTCCTTCAGGGGCACGGTCTATTCTAAAACAGATGCCGCATATTCTCCTGCTGAATATACGGAACACTCACTCTGGGTGGGTGAGAAAAAAAGTGTGATAGGCATTTCCATAAATAATGGCGACCATTTTTCGGAAATGACCGCCAACCACCTCGAAGATATTGCTGTGGATGTTACCCGCGGTGTTATCTGGGTCGGCACGAGGAAAGAGATAACAAAGTATTCCTTTTTCGGCAAAGAGATTTCCCATTATCCTCTCGATATCAAGAACAGCTGCGGGGAAAGAGTTGTCCATATATCCTTAAATCAATCAGACGGATCATTGTGGGTAGGGGCAAAGGATGAAGTAATAAAGCTCTCTTCAGACGGCGAGGAGATTTTCAGGATCAAAACATACGATCATGCAGTGGATGTCTCTGCGGACAGCTCAGACGGGACGTGCTGGGTGGGGCATAAACAGAAAGTGACCAAATACTCCCCTGAAGGGAAACCGCTCGCAACCTTCAATATAGAAAACTGTAACAAAGTGCATGCCCTCGCAGCCGACCCTGTCTCTCATTCGCTTTGGATAGGCTCAAAAAAGGGACTTATAAAAGTCGGCAGCGATGGTTTTAAATTCCATATCAAAGAACCCCTTGATATTCAGGATATAAAAATAGATATATCCGATTCTTCGGTATGGGCTGTAACAAAAAAGGAGGTTTTCAAATATAGCGCTGAAGGGCAGAAACTCTTCAGGCTTTTCCCCTGCTCAAAGGAGGACAAATATAAATACCACAAGAAAAATATTAACAGCAGATGCAACGATCCCGACGATGATAATTTAAGATGCGAAGGGAATCTCGTGACTCTCGCAGTCGACCCGTATGACAGTTCATGCTGGATAGCATGGAGGAAGTTTCTTCTTAAACTAAGCCGGGACGGAGAATTTCTGCAGCGGCTTGACGGGTTTAAACAGATTGAGGCCCTGGATATCGGTTATTCTTCCACACAGCTTTCTATCCGGATAGACTCGCCTCTGGATGGAGCGGTTTTTTACGCGACACCTGTTGATATTTCAGGAACTGTCAACGATTCAACAGCAGCAGTCAGTGTGAACGGCTTTAAGGCCGCTGTTTCTGGCAATACATTTACGGCTCCAGGCTTAATGCTTCAGGAAGGACAAAATACGATCACAGCAGTTGCCGGGGACGGATACGGCAGGACTGCTGCCGACACGATTACAGTAACACTTATAACCAAAGGCTCAATTACCGGGACGGTGACAGACTCCTCCACAGGACTGGCCATATCCGGCGCATCTGTGGCAATAAAGGATCCACTCAATGTTATCCATAGTACAACAACCGACGACAACGGAAAGTACACTGTATCCGGGATTACCCAGGGGAGTTTTGCAGCTTTGTTCGAAAAGACAGGATACGAAAATAATACAGTGACAGGGACTTTGAATGCAGGAGAGACAAAGACAGTAGATGTTCAGTTGACACCGATTAAGCCACTTGCAGTAAAGATAACGTCGCCATTAGACGGCGCAGTGATTTCCGCAACATATGGAGACGTTAAAGGGACAGTGAGCGACCCTGCCGCAACGGTTATTGTCAATGGCATCGAGGCGATAGTTTCGGGGAATACCTTTGAGGCAAAGGGAATACAGTTAACTCCAGGGCCGAATTCAATCACAGCGAAAGCCACAGACGGCAACGGCAGGACTGCATCCGATACAATAATAGTCAATTACAATCAGTTGAGCATATCCATAACCTATCCTTCCGAGGGCGAAGTCCTGTCAACACCGTCTGTATCCGTGGAAGGCATAATAAGCGACCCTTCTGCATACGTCGAAGTGAACGGCATCCCTGCTTCTGTATCATCTGGTGGAAGTTTTATCGCTCATGGCATAACGCTCCTTGAAGGAACGAATATGATTACAGCACAGGGCGTCAATACAGCAGGCCAGACTGCTGAAGATACAGTTCGGGTCTATTACCAGCCGCTTTCTTCGCCTTTAAGTATAAGAGTCCTTTCTCCTACTGAAGGCTCCGAGATAGAAACGCCGTACTTTACTGTTTCGGGAGTCGTGAGTGACCCCACTGCAACAGTAATTATCAATGACACCATTGCCAAGGTTGAGGATAATTTTTTCAGCGCCTCCATCTATTCCTGCAAGCCGCCGATTACCCCTGAGTCCGTTTCCATAAAGCAGCAGTCATGGGTATGCACAGTCACAGTAAGCTGCTTATTCAAATGACGGACAGGTTGCTACTACAAGCTTCGCATACACCTATTCCCCATCCGATGACCCATTAACTGTCAAAATCACAGACCCGGCTTCTGACCAGATAGTCACCTATTCACCATATTAGGTTCAGGGGGAGTTTTACGATGTTCTTTCAGCAGTATCCCCAGCCACAGTTAAAGTGAATGGTATCATGGCAGTGGTAATCGATGGGAATAGATTTTCTGCCCCTGTTCCATTGAATGATGGACTCAATTATGTGACAGTCCATGCCACAAATGCAGTTGGACACGATGCATTTGATACCTTTAAAATTATCTATGAAGCACCTGGTAAGCCCTTAGGTATTACCATCTATTCACCCCTTGATCAGGCAATCGTTAATTATTCCCCCATCGCTGTCTCTGGTGGTGTAACCCACAGCACAGCCGAGGTAGATGTAAGCGGGATATTTGCTGATTTAAATAAAGACTCCAGGAGTTTCAAGGCTACATCCGTCCCCCTTTCTCCTGGAGAAAATTTCATCACAGCCACTGTATGGATACCCACCGAGGAGACTGCCACTGTAAGCATTACAGTCATATACGATCCAAATTATCCCTCTCCGCCTACGCCTACATTAAGCGAGCTTCCAGAGTATACACAGTTTTCTGTAATGGTATCTGGCCTTACTCTCCCTTCATGTAAAGCAGAGATATTTGTTAACGGTACAAGTCGGGCTGTAGTGTGGGCCGATTCCAATGGCCTCTTTAAGGCCGCAATATCCCTACCAGATGAAGGCCCAAACCATATCTCTGCCAGGGCTATTGACATTTATGGAAACAAAAGCAACCTCTCCAACGAAGAGGTTGTCATAAGAGATACAATAATACCTGCCATCCATCAGGTTAAGAATCAAATAGACACGTTGGACCTTACCGCCTCACGGGTTCTGTTAACCGGGATAACAGAGCCTTTAGCAGAGGTGGATATCAGTATAGATTACGATCCAGAGTATAAATACCAGACAACAGCAGATGAGCGGGGTAGATTCTACATAATCACCCACGTCAGTGCAGGTCAGCATTACGCAGGTATAATTACAAAAGATAAGGCCTGTAATAAAGGTTCGTTTAGTGCGCCGATGCGCGTTCATAATGTATCCCCAACTCTATGGGGCGGCATGCTACTTGGCAGCACAGGTAGACCAATACCTCCAAAGATCGATCCTATCCCAAATCCCATCAATGAGACGAACCTCACAGTAGAGGGAAATGCCTACTCCTACTCCTCAGTAGAGGTTTACAGAAATAATGAACTTGTGGGTACAGTACCTGCCAATAATAGAGGGAGATTCAGGCTGGAAGGCGTAACGCTCATGCCAGGCAGAAATATAATCAAGGTGAGACAAAAGGAGACACAGCTCGATATGGGAACATGGTATCTCTTTCTCAATGCTGCTGATTCCCCTGAAGTTGCAGTAGATGTCATCTCAGGGACTCCCGCAAGACCCCATGTAGAGATAGACTTCCCAATGAACGGATCAATTACCGATGCCGAATTTCTTGCATTAAGGGGCACAATAGATACCCCTGATGCCACATTAAAGCTGAACGGCTATTATACGAATTATGGCTATGCCGTGATATCAGGTAACAACTTTATAAGTAGCCGGAAGATTCCCCTCCTTCCTAGTGACAATACCTTATGGATAGAGGCTGCATCCTCAGATGGTTCAAGAGGCGTGGATAAGATAACCGTCTATTCAAGGAAGGATAGCCAGGTGCCATCGGTTAATATAACAAGCCCTTTGGCAGGAGAGGAGATTTACGACCGGTATACATCCATATCAGGCACTGTGGGTAATTCTGTCCAAAGGGTGATAGTAAACGAATCAGAGGCGACCTTAGGTAATGGTAGTTTTGAATCGTTCATAGATATATTTAGCAGTTATGTCTATAACCCTTATGGGTATGAGCGGATGGTCACTGCCTGGGCCATGGATGGAAATGGCAACATTGGCCATCACGATGTCCCCTTTAGATACAGGGATATCCCCACACCATCCCTTTCAATCACCTCCCCTTTGGATGGTGAAACCCTAGGTTCATCACCTACCACTGTAACAGGAAACATCTACAATGCATCAGAGATAACAATAAACGGTGTTCCTGCCACCATAGATAAGAATATGTTCACTGCCCAGATAGACCTTCTGGAAGGAGAGAATACCATCATCGTGATTGCCAAAAATACAGTCAAGGCATCAGTTAAAACCATATATGTAACATATATTCCTGGTTCGACAATAACCCTTCAATCTATAACCATCGAACCTTCTTAGGGTTCTCCCCCTGGAGACACCCTTCAGTTAAGGGCTATTGGCGCCTATAGCCATGGAGACAAAGTAGACCTTACACAGGTATGCAAATGGATGAGCAGCCGTACAGATATAGCTACAGTAAATAAAGGCCTTGTTATAGGTCAAAAAATGGGTAGCACCACCATAAGAGCCACATATGGAAGTGTAAGCGGGGCGAGTTCCTACCGTAACCGATCCTGCACTTAAATCCATAAGACTTGCCTATGAGGTCATAGCTGACGATCAGGCCACCTATCACACATTTAATCCACAGATGACCATAGGTTATACCCTTCAGTTTATGGCCTTTGGATACTACAGTGATGACATCTACAGGGATATTAGCTCAAAGGTAACATGGGGTAGCAGCGATGCAACAATTGCCGCCATAGATGCAAAAGGCCTTGCCACTGCTCTGAATAAAGGTACAACCCAGATAAGTGCCACATACCAATCCATCACAGGAAGCAGCACCCTTAACAGTTGAACCACCACCCATGTATATCTTCATCACATCCCTTGTGGATGGAAGCACAATAAATAAGCCTGAAACCACAGTCACTGGCACAATAATCAATTCTACAGGTAATGAGACAGGGGTAACGGTAAATGGGATAGTGGCAACTGTATATGGCAATCAGTTCATTGCTAATAATGTCCCTCTTGTTGAAGGCTCAAACATTGTAACTGCCACAGCCACAGATATATCTGGAAACACAACATCCACATCAATAACTGTAAATGCCGTAACAACAGGGAACTATATAAGGCTTACATCAAACATAGAATCAGGCATAGCGCCATTGGAGGTGATATTAAAGATAGACGGCTCATTCACCATAGAGAACTCATCGATAAGCGTTGATAACGGAACAGGCGTTGAATGGCTATCTGTGGGCGTGGATGAATACACAGTGAGATTGAATGCAGAGGGAGTATACCAATTCACAGCAAGTGTAACAGGTGCCGATGGGAATGTTTATCAGGATACTATTGTGATAACGGTGATGAATAGAGAGCAACTGGATAATTTGTTGAAGGCGAAGTGGGAAGGGATGAAGGGGGCGTTAATCAGTCAAAATATAGGCGAAGCATTAACTTTCTTTTCAGATGAATTAAAAGAGCATTACAACGACGTATTTTCAGCACTTTATTCTGAGCTTCCCCAACTTGCTCAAGGAATGCAAGATATCCAGCTTATAACTGCTTCTGGCAACAATGCAAAGTACAGAATAAGAAGAACTGAATTATATAATGGGCAGACACTATCGATTACCTATTATATATATTTTGGAATCGATAAGAATGGTACCTGGAAAATAATCTGGTATTAACTTGTGAGGTCAAAATGAAAACAAAACTATTAGCGTTTTCTTTTATTTAGTGTCTCTGTCAATCGGTTATGCAGCCCGGATAGATGGCCCCTATGAAGGTAGGGTCATTAATGCAGACACCGGTGAACCGATTGAGGGTGTAGTT
>CAVZMO010000014.1:0-210606 GCA_963776195.1 Thermodesulfovibrionales bacterium | reverse complement strand
CCGACAAGTATTACAAGATAGACAAGATCATCCCGAAACTTCAGAAAGATACCGATTACACGATCGATGAAAAAGCAAGGACCGCGATCCTTACCGAGGAAGGCAACATTAAAGTAGAAAGACTTCTCGGCGCGGGCAATCTTTATGACCCGGACAATATCGAACTCGTACATCACGTTCTGCAGGCTCTCAAAGCACATGCTCTTTTTAAGAAAGATGTGGATTATGTCGTTAAAGATGGAGAGGTAATCATCGTCGACGAATTTACCGGCGGCTTATGCCCGGCAGACGTGGTCGGACGGACTCCATCAGGCGGTGGAAGCAAAGGAAGGAGTAAAGATCGAAAGCGAGAACCAGACCCTTGCTACTATAACCTTTCAGAATTACTTCAGGATGTACAAGAAACTCGCGGGTATGACCGGCACCGCCGATACAGAGGCGGAAGAATTCGCAAAGATCTATAATCTCGAGGTGATGGTAATACCCACAAATCAACCTATGGTAAGGACCGATTATCCCGACACGGTCTATCAAATCGAAAAAGGGAAATTTAATGGCCGTTATTACAGGAAATAGAAGATCTTCATAAGAAAGGCCAGCCGGTCCTTGTCGGAACGATCTCTATAGAAAAATCCGAAACATTGAGTCTTCTCTTAAATAAAAAAGGCATTCCTCACTCGGTTTTGAATGCGAAGTATCATGAGAAAGAAGCGGAGATTATCGCCCAGGCCGGACGGAACGAAGCCGTTACTATAGCCACCAATATGGCGGGAAGAGGAACCGACATAGTTCTCGGAGGCAATCCCGAAGGTCTTGGGCGGGAAATTTTAAGTGATAAAAAGGACTATACTGACGAAGAGTGGAAACAGGCTCTTACGAAGGCAGAGGACGTTTGTAAGAAAGACAGGGAAAAGGTCTTATCCGCAGAGGTTTTCATATACTCGGTACGGAAAGGCATGAGGCGAGAAGGATCGACAATCAGCTCCGAGGGCGTTCCGGCAGCAGGGTGACCCCGGTTCATCGAGGTTCTACATGTCCCTTGAAGACGACCTTATGAGGATTTTCGGTTCGGACAGGATTTCCGGGCTCATGGATAAACTGGGCATGGATGAAGATATGCCTATAGAAAATAGAATGGTAACGAAGGCCATCGAAAATGCACAGAAACGCGTCGAGGACCATAACTTTGATATGAGGAAACACCTTATAGATTACGATGACGTCATGAACAAGCAGAGAACGGAGATCTATTCTTTCAGAAAAGAGATCCTCCAGGGTGAGAATCTGAAAGAGCGCATCTTCGGCATGATCGATGTCGTTGTGGATGAATTGGTCCTTATATACTGTCCTGAAGAAAAACATCCAGAGGAATGGGACATGAAGGGACTCAGGGATTCAGCCTTCGGAATTTTTGCCGTTGTGCCCGAAATCTCACCCGTGAACCAGGATTTATTGAGGGACACTCTGACCTCGGAGATAAGGAAGGCGTACGAACAGAAAGAGTTGAAAACCGGCAGCGATATAATAAGGTATCTTGAAAAAGTTGTCATGCTCCAGGTCATCGATTCACAATGGAAAGATCATTTGCTTGGTATGGACCATCTGAAAGAAGGCATAGGGCTCAGGGGATACGGCCAGAAAGACCCCTTAGTGGAATATAAGAAAGAGGCATTCGATATCTTTGCGGAAATGACATCGAGGATATCCACTGAGGTCGTCACAAGGCTTTTTAAGATACAGGTTGAAAAGAAAGAGTCCATCAGGAAAGAACAGGTGAAGCCGATGCGTTTGAACTATAACAGGGGCGACGGGTCTTCTGCCCAAACAGTCAGACGCGGCAGAAAAGTAGGCAGGAATGATCGTGTCCGTGCGGAAGCGGTAAAAAATATAAAAAATGCTGTGGTGTGAATGCTCTAAAATCATTTTTGTTATAGGCCGAAGTGCTGCGAAAAACGATTATAAGGATTCTCTTGTATCTCTGGGATTCAGCATCAGCAAATTTGATTCTCTCGACAAGTTCCTGCGTTTTATGAAAAAGCGGATTTGATTGTCGCCGATAAATCACTGGCCGGCATCCGTCTTTTAGTGAATTTCTGAATTTATCCAGAAGCATTCCGAAGATAATAATCTCAACACCCATGCTTTCAGGGGCTTTACGCCCTGGACAAAAGAAAACGTGGTCTATCCTCTCTATCCCCGGAGCAAAGGAGCTCGCGTATTTTATCAAAAGTTATTGGTGAAAGCAAATGATATCGCCGAACACGGCAGGTTGAAAAACGACCTTCTGCGGTAAGGCGTGAACTCGACTTCTTTGAAGAGGTGAGCAAAACACTGACTTCCTCGCTCGAGTTGAACAATTCTTACAAAAATAATGGAAAAAGTGAAAGAGATGACAAAAGCAGAAGCATGGTCCGTGCTTTTGGTCGACCACGAAACAGGAGAACTTGTCTTCGAAAAAACGAACGCAAAAAAGAAAAAAGAGATGCATAAAATCAGGCTGAAGATGGGAGAGGGCATAGCCGGATGGGTTGCGCGTGAAGGCATCCCTGTCGTCGTCCCCGATGTCTCGAGAGATGAACGATTCATCGGCAAAATCGATAAAGCGATCCATTTTAAAACAAAATCCCTCATGTGCGTTCCTATAAGAATCCATGATCAGGTGCTCGGCGTACTTGAACTGGTGAATAAGAAAACCGGAGAACCTTTTAGCAAAGAAGATCTTGATCTTTTGATGAAGCTTGTCGATTTTACCGCGATCGCTATCGAAAGGACGTCCCTCTATCAGAAGATGACGGAACTTGCAATTACGGACGATCTGACGAAGCTCTTCAATACACGTTACCTCAACAGAACATCGAAATCGAGATCCAGCGTTCAACCCGGTATCACACCTCGGTTTCGCTCATTTTCATGGATGTTGATTACTTTAAACGTATCAATGACCGTTACGGGCATCTCATAGGGAGTAAGGTGCTGGTCGAGATGGGCCAGCTTCTGTTGAGGAGCCTCAGGACCATCGATATCGTTGCGCGATATGGCGGAGATGAGTTTGTGATCGTGCTTCCGCAGACACCGCCGACTGCCGCCACGCAGATCGCCGAAAGGATGAGGAAGTCTGTGGAGCAGAATACGTTTCTTAAGAAGGAAGGCTATGCTTTGAAACTGACCGCCAGTTTCGGAGTTGCCTCATACCCGGAAACCGCAAAATCCAAGGAAGACCTTATCAGGCTTGCCGACGATGCAATGTACAGGGTTAAGCATCAGACAAGAAACGCTGTTTATGCTATAGTATAATTTATGGCCCTCTTTAATTATGCAACGAAAGAAATCACCATCAAGATCGTTTATTACGGCCCGGGATTGAGCGGAAAAACCACGAACCTTCAATACCTGCATTCCATTTTTGAACCTGCAAAGAGGGGAAAGTTATTGTCGCTTGCCACCGAAGCAGACAGGACCCTCTTCTTCGATTTTCTCCCCGTTGAACTGGGAAAGATAAGCGATTTTTCTATCCGTTTTCAGCTCTATACAGTGCCGGGACAGGTCAGGTATAACGCGACAAGGAAACTTGTTCTTAAGGGCGCGGATGCCATTGTATTTGTTGCAGACTCTCAGCGTGAGATGAGGGAACAGAATATCGAGAGCCTGAAAAATATGAGTGAAAATCTGATCGCGAATAACATCAACCCGGATGAGATCCCGGTGATCCTTCAATTTAATAAAAGGGACCTTACGAATATCTTATCCGTTGATGATTTGAACAAGGACCTGAACGAAAACGGGAAATACGAATACCAGGAAGCAATGGCTATAGACGGAAAGGGTGTTGAAGATACGTTTCAAGACATCACCAAACTTGTCATCAACGGCATTGCTGAAAAACATAAGATTGACGTGCGACCTGCCGCCGAGACTGCCGAGGCTATCGCTGAAGAAAAACCTAAGAAAGAAACGGTTGTAGAAGGCATTACTTTGCCGGAGATGGAAATAGAGCAGACTCGATATGAAATGCAGGGAAGAAACAGCGAAAAAGCGCAAACCGCTGTTCTGGAAGAACCCTATCAGCCCAGAGAGACTATAGCTGAAGAGGCCGGGGAAATCAGGGAAATACCTGTTATTTCAAGGGAAAAAGAGATCGAGGAAATCAAGGAAACACTTGTTGTTTCCGCAGAAAAAATGGATTTGATCGTCAATGGCATGACCGAGATATCACTGACACTAAAAGAACTGAAGAATGCGATTTCTGGTATTCAAACCGAAATAAGGGACATGAAGAAAGAACAGAAAGAGGTCGGAACCCATCTCAGGGAAATAGCAGACATCTTAGACAATTTAAAAACAAGGAGAAGGTGGTTCAGGTTTTGGTAATTCTTTTCAGTTAAACCATCCCCAGAGTCCTTATCAATGCTTCCGCCTTTTTCAGGGTTTCAAGATATTCTCTCGCCGGATCTGAGTCTGCCACGATTCCGGCGCCTGCCTGCACGTAGGCAACATTGCTCTTTATAACAAACGTTCTGATTATTATATTGAGATCCATGTTCCCGGAAAAACCGATATAGCCCATTGAACCTGTATACGGCCCTCTCCTTACCGGTTCGAGTTCATCGATAATCTCCATGCATCTCACCTTTGGAACCCCTGTTATCGTGCCGCCGGGGAATGCCGCCTTTATCGCATTGAAACAGTCTTTGCCATTTGCAAGATTTCCCGTCACATTCGAAACGATATGGATTACGTGGGAGCAATCTTCGGTGATCATAAGCTCATCGACTCTTACGGTACCGTAGTCCGAAATCCTTCCAAGGTCGTTCCTCTCAAGGTCGATCAGCATGATGTGCTCCGCCCTCTCCTTTTCATTCAAAAGAAGTTCTTCGCGCATCATTTCGTCTTCCTCGCTATCCCTTCCCCTCGGCCTCGTTCCCGCGATCGGCCTTGTTTCAACTATTCCGTCCCTTACTCTCACCAGCCTCTCAGGAGAAGAACTCACGATCTGGTAATCTTTAAAATTCATGAATGCAGCAAAGGGTGACGGATTAATGGATCTCAGTATTTTATAGAGGTTCCAGGCAGATTTATCGCCGATATTGGCGGAAACCCTTTGTGAGAGGTTTGCCTGAAAAATATCCCCCGCAGCGATATATTCCTTCGCCTTCTTAACAATGTCCATGTAATCTTTTTTTTTCATCTCATAGATGACGTTGATTTTCCCCCTTGCATTCGATATTCGGCCCTCGACATTTGCGTCTTCACTGCTGACTTTCAACCGATAACTTTTGACCCGTTTCCGTATCTTTTCAATCTCATACTCAGCCTCGTCATATTTTTCCGGCCAAGCAGCACTTCCGATCACTCCTTTTCCATCCAACGAATCTCTTGCGCCGGGACACACAATAATCCAGCTTCTTTTACATACATGGTCAAAGGCAATGCATTTATCGACCATCAAGAAATGCGCATCCGGCAAATTGAGATCATCTAAGGCATTCTCGGGTAATCTTTCAAGATATTGGACAAAATCATAACCGAGAAGACCAGCGGCGCCTCCCTGAAAAGGAGGGAGATAATCGAAGGGGATCTGCCGGTATGCCCCAATCAGTTTCTTCAGTATACTCAGCGGCTTATCCGAAACTTCAGTCTTTTTCCCTGCTGCCCCGATCTCCACAAGTCCATTTTTTGTCTTGAATATCAAATAAGGATCAAACCCTATAAAAGAGTATCGGGCAATCTTTTCCGGGCCTTTTACGCTCTCAAGGAGCAGACTGTTTGGAGATGCTACCGATTCATATATTCCACATGGAGGTGAATACGGTATCTCCCGATGAAGCGGTGGAATCCCGCCGCTCTTTATACGCTCCATGAATTCTTTTTTCGAAGGGACCACCATATATTATGGAGTATAGCCTGAACGGACTTACCATAGCAAAATATATCAACGGTTACTAAGACGGTCATTAGTAAGGCGACGTTCTCATCACTTTCTGTCGTTCCGGCAGCGCTTATTGGATTGCAAGTCGGGTTATCCCGAATGGGAGATGGACAAAGGCGTCTTTTTTGTGGTATTAATCAATCGCTTACTTTTTACAGGGAATAGAAATGAACTCATCAGAAGAAAAAAGCAAGAAAGGCATGTGAGAGTGCAGCAGAGACGCGCGGTGAATAGGTGAATAAGATAGACAAGGATATACTGGCAAGCTTAAAGCACTCGCTAATAACCTGTCTTGAGCAGTTAGAAAATGAACCCATAATACTTATTGATGCAAAAGGCAAACACCGGGTGAATAGTCTGGCGAGAAAGATTATTGCTCAAAGAGGGATGTCCGTCGAAGACTTCATGGAATGGATCAAGGCCGGTTCATCTCACCTGCAAGATATCTCGTGCCGTGATGTCCGCGTCCATATGTGCAGGTTGCGCAATAAAGAAGTGTTTGCGTTTCTCAAGCTTGAGAGTGAAGACCCCCGTACTATGAAAGAGGTCAATCTTACCGAGAAACAGAAAGAAATTTTACGTTACGTTGTAAAGGGCCTTTCGAACAAGGAGATAGCGGATAAGATGCTCATACGTCCGGGAACTGTTAATACCCACCTCGATATCATTTACTTGAAGCTTGGCTGCTCAAGCCGCCTTGAAGCTTCGCTTATTGCCCTTAAGAACGGCCTTTTTCTCCGCTCGCCGGAAGTCCCATCAAAAAAAAGAGATAAATGATAAATACAAAGGAATGAGCCTGTACCTGTATAGGATCCGACATGAAAGATGAAAACAAAACAAAAAAGCAACTTATAAATGAACTAACCGAATTACGCCGGCGAAATGTTGAACTGGAACAACATTCTAAAGATATGGATAAACAATTCGAAGAGTCCGAGAAGGCCTTTACAGATGTGGAGAAAGAATTGAAAGGTGTCGGCATGGAACTGGTGATAGGCCTGTCAGAGGTCTTCGAGGCATTAAAAAAAGTAGCCTCTGGAGATCCCGATGTAAGGATATCAGAAGAATCAGAAGTTGAGTTAATTTCACAATTAAAACACATAGTCAATTTGACAGCGATGAACATCGGAGAAATGGTTGATCAATGTCATGAGTTTGCCATAAGTCTCTGTGAGCATTTTGATGTTGTTGAAGAGGGTCTCAAAAGGAGACCTTGATGCAAGAGTTTCAGGGGTATCCCAGGTAGAACTATTGGAAGTTTTGAAGGAAGTGACGAACGAGACGATTGAGAGTATTGACAGAGAAATCACCGAGCGGAAGCGATATGAGAAGGATATAGAAAGGCTCCGTCGTCACCACGAAGTGATTTTGAATTCGGCAGGAGAAGGGATTTTAGGGACATCACCGAGCGCAAAAGTGCGGATGTGGCGTTAAGAGCTTCGGAGGAAAAATATCGAAGCCTTGTAGAGAACGCCCTTGTAGGAATATACAAACCAATCTGCAGGGAGATTTTCTTTATGTCAATGAAGCCTTGTTGAAGATATATGAATTTGGGTCACTTGAAGAGATGATGTCAACCGGCGATATCGCAAGATACAAAAACCGTCATCATCCGATGTTTGTGTACGAGATGCTTTCGGAAATTACCAGAGGTGGCCGGGTTTGTTTGGACAGCCTGAAGCAATTCTTAAGTGATAAGCTGCTCTGCCTCATGCCGCTACCTGCATCTGAGGTAGTGTAGTCCAGTAAACCTCATGTGGGGTCCTGTCGTCAAGGCCTTGATGCCGACGCCGATTGTTGTAGAACTCGAAATAATCTGCAAGCCCGCGCCTGGCTTCGGTAATAGAGCCATAGGCCTTCAGATGTATATCTTCGTACTTCACGCTCCTCCAGAGTCTTTCTACGTAGACGTTGTCCACCCAGCGTCCTTTGCCATCCATGCTGATACTGATGCCGTTGCTGATGAGAATGTCCGTAAAGGCTTCTGAGGTGAACTGACTGCCCTGATCGGTGTTGAATATCTCCGGTGTTCCATACTTCCTGATCGCTTCTTCAAGCGCCTCGGTGCAGAAGGAGACGTCCAACGTGTTTGATAGCCGCCACGCCAGCACCCGGCGGCTTGCCCAGTCCATGATCGCCACGAGGTAGCAGAACCCCTTGGCCATTGGAATATACGTAATATCGGTAGCCCAAACGTGATTGGCGCGGGTAATCTCCAGACCCCGCAGGAGATAGGGATAGATTTTGTGCTCCGGATTCGGTTTCGACAGCCTGGGTTTCGGGTATAAGGCCCTGATGCCCATCTTCTTCATCAAGGTGCTGACATGGCTGCGGCCTATGTCATGTCCGAGGTCCCGAAGTTCATTGCGTATCCGCCGAATGCCGTAAAACGGATACTTCAGGTGGATCTCATCGATCAGAAGTATAAGTTCCACATCACGCTTGCTGGTCGGAATCGCCTCGTAGTACAGGCTCGACCGGGATAGCTCAAGTATCCGGCTTTGCCGGCTCAGCGGTAATGCATGCTCAGGGTCGATCATTTCCTTGCGCCCGGCTCGGCTATCCGCCCGAGCGCGACTGATAAAAAATCGTTTTCCATGGCGAGCTGTCCTATCTTGGCGTGTAGCTCCTTGACGCTCGGTCCTTCTTCCGTCTTCTTATCCCTGGAAAACACTTCCTCTGCCCGCTCCAAAAGTTGTTTCTTCCACTCAGTGATCTGGTTAGGATGCACTTCGAAGCGCTCCGCCAACTCAACTATCGTCTGTTCTCCCTTGATTGCCTCCAGTGCTACCTTTGCCTTGAATGCCGCTCCGTGGTTCCTTCTCGGTCTCTTTGCCATCTTAGCTGCTCCTTTTTCCTTTCTGCAGGGTCAAACAGCAAAATAGGCTTCGCTATTTGCCCTATAAGGGGCGATCAGACAATGTCTCGATCTCTGATACCCCCTGCGTTTTAGTTTAGAGCAGCTTTACCACTTATGTCTCTGTCCAGTTTTTCCCGGCCAGCTCTTATCGACCAGCTTCTTGAGGTTGCTCTTAGTGAAAATATTTCGGTTAAGGTAGAATCTTCAAGTTTTAATATCGATGCCGGCAGTTGTACAGCATCCGCTGTTTTCCTCAAGATAGGGGGCACTATTTCAAATCTTAACACTTCAAAGCATACATTGACATTAACCTATCAAAGCAGCAAAACGATAAATATTGATTTTAGCAATGCACAGACGAATGACCGTGTGAAAGGACAACTCATTAATGGTGTCTTCGTTGCAACTAAACTGAACGGGTATGACGGTAAAGAATATTTCGCCTACCAAGTGGAAACCGCAGACCTACTCACTGAAGATTAAGGAAAAAAATGCAGCGTCGGTTGGGAACGGCTTGATACGAAAAGAGACATGCTAAACAAGAGGTGGCAAGAGTGACCAATAAAGAGGAACATTCATAGTGTGAAGTCCCAGCCATAACAGCCAATAGCCCCTTAGTAACTACTGCTGTAAATGTGTTTGCGAGGTACTAACATCTTGCCAATATACTGCAAAATGTTTTTTTTTGAAGGGGTGATTATAAATAAAGACCACATCGGTCAAATTAATGAAGCAATAACCAAATTTCTTCGGGTGTTAGTTTATAAAATTGTACAATCAAAGCTCACGCAGTGAGTACTTCGAGAGTAATTAACTCGATGGCTTTCAGAGGATCCGGCTGCTGCAGGATGGAACGTCCCATTACAAGGTAATCCGCCCCTTCCCTGATGGCCTCTTTAGGCGTCATAGTCCTCTTCTGGTCGTCTGGAGGCGTCCAGGAAGGCCTGATACCGGGTGTTACGATAAGGAAACCTCTGCCGCAATGGTTTCTTATTAATTCAACTTCTCTTGCAGAGGCAACAACACCGTCGAGACCTGCCTTAAGGGCAAGAGCCGCAAGATGTCTGACATGGGTCCTCAGGCCATACTGTATCCCCAGTTCATCTCTGAGAACCTCCCGTGAAAGACTTGTGAGAACGGTAACACCAAGGATCTTCGGACGGTCTATATTCTCTTTGAGACAGACTTCGACCACATCATCCCTGCATCTTTTCATCATATCAAGTCCACCTGAAGCATGTACATTAAACATATGCACACCGAGCCTTGCTGCCGCAACAGCTGCCCTTGATACGGTGTTGGGAATGTCATGAAATTTAAGATCGAGGAAGACCTTTTTATCCCTTTTAATAATATCCTCGACTATCTTTGGTCCGCAGGCGCTAAATAGTTCAAGTCCTACTTTAAATATTCCAACGTATCCATTGAATTTATTGACAAGTTCTAAAGCATAATCATGTTCCGATACATCAAGGGCAAGGATTAATTTTTCACTTGCCGTCATATTTTCCTGCCCTCACGATATCCTCAAACTGAAATAATGCAGATATTGTGAAAAAATTTATTTTTCGATTCCTCAATGTACCCTTAACTGATGATTTCTTGAACATTTTAATCGGATAGAACATATAAGGATAATTTTAATAATCAATCGAGTTAAATAAATTTTTGAACAGTATCTGCATTATTAAACCTATCTTTGATCATTACATCTTAGCCGGAGTTATTCCTTTCTGTGCCTGATATTTCCCGGCCTTATCAGCATAAGATCTCTCGCAGACCTCCGATCCCTGTAAGAAAAGAAGCTGTGCAATACCTTCATTCGAATATATTTTCGCCGGCAGAGGAGATGTGTTCGATATTTCTATGGTCACGTGCCCTTCCCATTCAGGCTCAAGGGGAGTAACATTTACGACAATTCCACACCGCGCGTATGTCGACTTACCGAGGCAAATTACAAGCACTTCCCTTGGAATCCTGAAATATTCAACAGATCGCGCAAGTACAAAAGAATTTTGCGGTATTATGCACACATCTCCCTTGAAGTCTGTAAAACTCTTGATATCGAAACTTTTAGGATCGACGATGGTATCATTCTTATTGGTGAAAATCTTAAACTCATCGGCGATCCTCATGTCATACCCATATGAACTAACGCCGTAAGAAATAACGCCCGCTCTCATCTGACTTTTATTGAAGGGTTCTATCATTCCCTTTTCTGCCATTTCCTTTATCCACCGGTCGTTTTTCAGCATTACAGGTCCTTCCTTTTCAAATGAATTGTAAACCCAAACGATATAAATAAAATAATGCAGACGTTACGAAATAATTCATCTTTTTTTTCATCTCTACGAGTCGTAGACGAGCTAAATAAATTTCCGAACAATATCTGCATTATTCGGATAAAGGAGATTACCATAAAGAATCAGGTCGTTACAAGCGCAGAATTACGGGATGACTATCTTGAATAAGGTATCGGTATATAAATGATGACGATAAAGGACAAAAAAGCGCTTAATTCTTCTTTTTGGCCCTCTTTGTACTTTTTACCGTGTCCGGTAGAGCTAGTCCTTCCTCTGCCGCAATCGCTCCTAAGTATTCATTGAAATAACCAATGGTTTCCTTGGCAACGTCTTCCTGGAGTTTTTGAATTGCAAAACCGGCGTGGACGATGACATAATCTCCGATCTTCACCTGATCTTCCAAAAGCATAAGGCTTACATCACGTCGTGCGCCATAGACATCGATAATCGCCTTTGACTCTTCAATGCTAATTATCTTTGACGGTATCGCTAAGCACATTTTTTGCTCCTCCAATTTTTGAGGCTTTTTATTATTATATCATATTTCTTCTGAATATACTTTCAGAGATAAAATCTATACATTCCACTTTTCTTATAGTTATTATCTATTTGAATTATAGTCTTGTATACCTAATAATGATATTAGGTTTTGAGAGGTATAGATTGTCGATCAAGCAAGCATTCAAAACAATTATTGCATCGTCATGGCTCCCGCTGTTTGTCAGGTTCGTTCTCGGTTCCGTTTTCGTTTATGCGGGGTTCATAAAACTCATTGACCCGAAGGCTTTTGCAAGGGTTATTTCACACTACGATATAATTCCTGAGAGTTTTTTGCCCTTTGCGGCCATTGGATTACCTGCTGTGGAATTTCTTGCGGGTCTCGGTCTCATATTCAACATCCGCGGCAGCCTTACGGCTATTTTTGCCTTGCTCACGATGTTCAGCGTTGTCTTGGGATACGGAATCCTTAATGATCTTAATATTGACTGCGGATGCTTTACTCCAGAAGAAATTAACGAACAGAACGGCCTTAAAATAGCCTTCTATCGCGATCTCATTTTGATTGGAGGCGCCTGTTTCCTGTTCCTGTCAAAGTTGTATTATCCGAAAAAAGTAACTGATCAGAATTTATTGAAAAAAATAAAATCAATTAAACCTGAAAGGAGGGGTTAAAAATGTTTAAGAAAAAAGCGTTCTCCGCATTGTTCGTAACGACTCTCATCTTCATTTCCGGATTAACGAGTGTTGGAATCGCTGCTGAATGGGGAGGCAAAGAACTGGAAACAGAAAAGATTGCCGTAAATTTCGCTAAGGAAGTAGAAAGGGGCGGCTATAAGATCGTCTCGACAGAAGAACTTAAAGGCTGGACCGATCAGAAAAAGAATATGTTGATCGTCGACACAATGCCATATGAAGACAGCTACAAGAAACAGCACATACCCGGAGCGGTCAATTTCGAATTTCCCATACCTGAGATGAAGAGTCTCGACGATAAGACAAAGGCCGCCTTTGAAAAGGCTCTTGGTACGAACAAGGACAGAACGATAGTATTTTATTGCGGCTTTACAAAATGTACACGCAGTCATAATGGTGCGATGTGGGCCGTAAAACTCGGATATAAAAATGTCTATAGGTACCCCGGTGGAATTAAGGCATGGATGGAAGCCGATTATCCCGTAGAAAAAGCCAAATAAATTCGTCCCTCCATTTGCAGATGAGGGTGTTTTAAGTTACACCCTCATCTGCGGGTTGTGTAGGAAGCAATCTAATTGCTTCTGCAAGAACGATATTTTGAATCGAGAAAACCTCATGAAAACAAAAACAGCGTAGCGCTGCGGGACGAAAATCGGTGTATCAAGGAAAGACTATATCACTCATCATGCCTGCCAGAAATGAAGCCCTCGCCTTGCCGCATGTCCTAGGCAATATTCCTTCCGAGATAGATCAGGTGCTTATTATTGACAACGGTTCAACGGATGGGACCGCCCGGATAGCGCTGGAGCACGGAGCAAGAGTCGTTTCAGAGCCAATAGCAGGCTACGGGAGGGCATGTCTCGCGGGGATTAAATCCCTGGAGCGGCATCCTCCGGATATCGTGGCATTCGCCGACGCCGACGGCAGTGACGATCTATCCCGTCTCCGGCAACTGCTGACGCCTGTGGCAAATGAACAGGCTGATTTTGTGCTTGAGAAGCGCGTTCCTTCCGAACATAAAGCTCTGAGCATTCAGCAGCGTCTTGGCAATGGATTTGCGGTCCTGTTAATACGTTTGCTATGGGGCCACTGTTACGGTGACCTCGGTCCCATGCGCGTGATTACCTGGTCATCTCTGAAGAAACTGAAAATGAGAGACCCGGACTATGGATGGACTGTCGAGATGCAAATAAGAGCACTGAAGAGAGGCTTGCAGGTGATTGAGTATCCGATACCTTACAGGCAGAGAGTAGCCGGATGTTCCAAGGTCAGTAGAACAATCTCGGGTTCCACGAAGGCGGGTCTTAAGATAATGTCTGTTATTTTTCGTGAGTCGTTATCTTCTTAGATCATGTGCTTTCGTCAAATTCCGACTGATAATCACAGAAATATTAAAGAACCGATCTGCGTTCTTTAATGCTTTTTACTATGTGCGTTAGCAGATATGCACCGCAAGGAGCAATCCATATAAACGCGGGGGTGTAACCATCTTCAATCCATTTTCCGAGAAGGAAGTAGGGGATAATAACCCGGTAGGACAGAAAGACCGACCAGGTGAGAGCAAGACCGGCCGGTTCCGGAACAAAGGGAAGAAGGCATGCGAGATAGAGAACATACCATGGATGTAAGGTCGGTGTGAGAAACAGGAAGACCAAAGTAATATGGTAAAGAGTCTGGAAGGGGGATCGCTCTTTTTTGAACCAGAGCATCCCGTAAAGAAATAACGAGGACAGAATGAAGACAGAGGCGAGAACCAAGCGTGCGATATCCCCGGAAGATGTTATCAGGCGCAGGTTACGAAATAATAATCCGGAAAATTCCCAATTTCGGAGGTATGTGTTCAGGGTGACGAACATATTATTAAGATCAGGCAAAAAAGGAAGTGTCAGGACAGTGCATCCGACAAGAATTCCGATCAGGAATAATATGATGATGCGGCTTCTCACAAAAATTAACAAAGCAGGTAGAAAAATCAATGGAAGAAGTTTTACCAAAATAGCAAAACTAAAAGCTAAACCCGCTGATAATACCAATAGTCCTTTCTTTGTAAAAAGAAGTGCGGATACACGTAACCTATTCGGAGTCCAAACCCCTGCTTGTTTCATAAGCAGAAGAAGTGCAATAAATAAGAAAAAGATTGCGGCTCCGTCGATATGGCCTGAAGCCGCAATTTCGATAAGCGGTAGGGGATGCCATGCGTATACTACAGATCTCCAAGCTGGTAATCGCATCAGGGAAAGCAGTTTGATAAGCATACAACACGTGATGATGTCCAGGACAATCAGGAGAAGCTTAATCCCGAAAACATTTTTCCCTAATAACGAGCCAACCGCAAAGATAATCTGGGCCGCTGGGGGATAAATGGTGATGAGGTCTGAATGGTTCACAAGTTTTTGCAGATGGAGGGATGGCTGACTGAGTGGTTCTACGCATGATGGCGCCATCGTATAAGGATTTTGTCCTCTGAGAATTTGTAGACCATCCCAGAGGTACCGGTAAATGTCATCGGAGAGTTCCGGAGGACGGAAGAGAAAGAGGAGACGAAGAACTACGGCTACTGTCAATATCACGGAAGGAGACCAGGTAGCTATGTTCTTCTCAGCCACATAGAGTGCCGCAGCGAGAATGATCGTAACGATGGCAGTAACGCCGATAACGTCGGCAATCGACACACGTAAATCCGGCTGTAAGGCCAGGAAAGAATAGGAGGTGATAATGCAAATAGGCATTCCCCAAGTGAGAAAAAATCTCAAATGTTTTGTGAAAAAAGCCTTAATCCTTTTTACGGCGGTAGTCATCTTCCATCCATTGATCAACGATTCGGCTTTTGCCCTGAACCTTGGACTTATTGAAGCGGCCCCGTTGAACCATAACCTTTCAGGCTGGGTCGTCCTCGATGCTCGACCGAAGTCCGAATGGCTGGCAGGACATATCCCGGGTGCACTGTCATTTTCCTGGGAAAATTATACCAGAACAGATGAAAACGGAGTCCCCTATCGGGTATGGCCTCCCAAGGAATTAGCTATAGAACTCGGGAAAATGGGCATTGATGAGAACACACCTATCGTGGTTTATGGAGACGCCGACAGAAGCTGGGGAGGAGAAGGCTGGGACTGTTGGGTTCTTTCATGGCTCGGGCACAAAGGCCCTATTCGTCTGCTGGCAGGAGGCGTTCAAGCCTGGAGAAATAATAAATTGCCTTTTAAGGAGGGCATTGAACAAAGGAAAATACATCCTCTTCAATATAAATTTAAACTCGAATCAAACCTTGATATAACCACGGCCGAGTTGGAAAGTCAAAAAGCCAGTTTAGCTCTTATCGATACCCGCTCAACCTTGGAATGGTTTAAAGGAAGAATTCCGGGCGCTGTTCACATTCCATGGGATGATTTTTTTTCCGGTAGAGAACGCCGCCCTCTTTCACCCGATGTGTTGAAGAAACTCCTTCAGAAGCACAAAGTGGACATTAGCAAGCCAATAATTTATTACTGCGCCGGAGGAATCAGATCCGCCTATGCTTGGCTGGTCCATCAGCTTTCCGGTCTGTCTGCTGCCCGTAACTATGAGGGTGGATTCGAGGCGTGGAAGAGGTTGTCCCGGAAATAAGTTTACTGTCCGCACGGTGTGGTCACCCACTAAGGTATCACGCTTAAAATTGAGATCTCTCTTACTGTTTGCTCCACAATCATGATTCCAAAAAATCAACAAAATATTGTAAAGTAGGTAGTGAGAGCAATCTCCAGGCGGGATAGATGGCCTTTTGGTTTATCCCTCCAATTCTACGATGAGAGATAGCACTTCATGTGGCAAGGCACATAAGAAATAAAGGAGATTTTGCATGAGCTTCGACGGCCTAAAAAGTTTAAACATAGGAGATTTCACGGCGAAACTTCCCATAGTTCAGGGAGGGATGGGAATAGGGATTTCTCTGTCCAGGCTCGCGTCAGCAGTTGCCAACGAGGGAGGTATCGGAGTTATTGCTACCGCAGATATTGGAATGGACGAACCTGATTTTTCCAGGAATTTCCTGGAGGCGAATATCAGAGCCTTAAGAAAAGAAATCAGAAAAGCCAGAGAATTAACAAAGGGAATCCTCGGCGTGAATATCATGGTGGCATTGACAAATTTTGCCGATTTAGTCAAAACCGCTATTGAGGAAGGGATCGACATTATATTTTCAGGGGCCGGACTGCCCCTTAATCTGCCTGAATTCTTGCATGGTAGTAAAAAGACAAAACTGGCACCTATTGTTTCCTCTGCAAGGGCAGCCGGTATTATTGCGAAAAAGTGGTCTGAAAAATTCGACTACATCCCTGACGCCGTTGTTGTTGAGGGACCTAAGGCGGGGGGGCATCTTGGATTTAAAGAAGAGATGATATTCGATCCGGCGTATGCCTTGGAAAAACTTGTGCCTGAAGTGATTCAAGCGTTAAAACCATATGAGGAAAGATATCATAAAGACATTCCGGTGATTGCAGCCGGGGGTATCTATACAGGAGCAGACATCCATAAATTTTTCCAATTGGGAGCTTCGGGTGTGCAGATGGCAACACGATTTGTTACCACCTATGAGTGCGATGCATCGGAAAAATTCAAGCAGACGTATATTGATTCGAAACAAGAGGATATGGTGATCATCAAAAGCCCTGTCGGAATGCCCGGAAGAGCTATCAGGAACACATTTCTTGACGAAGTGAGTCATGGGAAAAGGAAGCCTTTTAAATGTCCTTATCATTGTTTGAAAACGTGTGATTACAATAACACCCCGTATTGCATTTCTTTCGCCCTGATCAATGCCCAAAGAGGTAATTTGTCACGCGGCTTTGCATTTGCCGGCGAGAACGCATACAGAGCGGAAAAAATTACTTCGGTAAAAGAATTGATAGAAACCTTAAAAAAAGAATATGAGGATGCTTCTCACTGATCAAGGCTCCCGCCCTGCTGCAACTACTTCTTCAGTTCCAACAGGTCTTTCGAGAACACAAGCAAGAAGCCGAGCGGAAAGATCAGCAAAAAGGGGATGGCCAACCATGTTTCTCTCTGCCAGGCGAATACAACCGGCAATAAGCTGTAACCAAAAAGAAGAAGGTTCATGATCAGGTAAGACATGGATTGCTGACGATAAAGAAATGCCGGTCCGGGCAATCTTTCGCACCCGTTGATCCCAAATTTCGGGGTCCTTTTAAAATCGCCGCCCTGCTTGAATACTCCTCTCATGACAGAGAGAGAAACGCTTGGCGCCATGCCGATGCTCAAAACCGGTAAAAGAAGCAGCCATCCAAAAGAAAAGTCCTTCCCCGGTTTATTTATATAGGCAAAAAAATAGAGGAATATGGCAAGGCCCGTGCATATAAAAAGAGGCGGATCAAGACGCAGCAACTGATAAGGCCCTATGCCCACGCGCCACATAATCGTCGGGTATAATGTAAGAGTTACGATCGCACCCAAAAGCCAGCCGAAGTTTGCGAGGAGATGTGCCAGCGTCTCCATTTTCACAGAAAATGAGAGAGGAGAAGCAATGATACGCGGCAGGATCTTCTTTGCCGTCTGAATTGATCCCTTTGCCCATCTCTGCTGTTGACTCCGGAATGAAGCCATCGTAACGGGAAGTTCCGACGGTACCACGAGGTCGTCAAGGTACACAAAACGCCATCCGGCAAGTTGCGCACGGTAACTCAAATCCAAATCTTCCGTCACTGTATCTGCCTGCCATCCGCCTGCTGATTCGATCGCTTTTTTTCTCCAAATGCCGGCCGTACCGTTAAAATTAAAAAATAGTCCTCTTCGGTAACGTACCAGGTGCTCGATAGAGAAATGCGGACCCAGGAGTAGTGACTGGATACCGGTGAGCCAGGAATGTTTCGCATTTAGGAAACCCCATTGTGCCTGGACCATACCTATCTTTTGATCACTAAAATATGGGAGAGTTTGAAGCAAGAAGTGATTGGGAGGAACAAAATCGGCATCAAAGATTGCTATATATTCACCTTTCGCGCTCATCAGTCCGTGATTTAATGCACCCGCCTTATAGCCTTCGCGGTTCCTTCGCCGGAGCACTTTGATATCTATACCATTTTTCTGCCAGTAAGCCACCCTATCCTCCACTATCCTCCGGGTATCATCGGTGGAATCATCCAGGACCTGGATCTCCAGACGGTCCTTTGGCCAATTCATCTTCGCAACGGCATCAAGCAGACGCGCCGCCACAAATCGTTCATTATAGAGCGGCAGCTGAACCGTAACAACAGGCATCTTTTGATCAGAAAAAAGAGGTGTGACCAAAACAGCGGGTGTCTTCTTTCCTTGCCGATGCAAACAGACCACGAGCCAGATTCGGTGTAGTCCATACAATGATAGCCCAAGCAATGCAACAAAGTGCATTACCGTCCATAGATAGCCATGCAATGCAAACATAATGCATATATCTATAACATAATTTCTCAATATTTTATTCATCGGAATTCTGAATGAATACCTAAACAAGCATCTCAATTATCTATTTGACTTAAGCAGGGTCTCATAGTAATTTACAGGACGGAGCTTGTTAAGCTTTTTCTGCAAGGAGAGGGACCAATAGTGAACACGAAGGTGATAAAATTACTGTTCAGTTCAGCATCGGCGAGTGTGTTCCTGCTGTTATCTGTCGGCACTTGTCTTGCCGGGGCATGGACACAACAAAAAGGCAATTTGTACGACCGCTTATCTTTGAACTATTATTACGCAGACGATGAATTTGATAAACACGGAAGCAGAACCGATTTTGTATCGAATGGAAAATTTAAAGATAGCAATGTCAATAATTACATAGAATACGGCCTAACAGATAAAATTACGATTAATGAATCACCCCGCAGCAGAGCTGCGAGGTATCAACGGCAAAAAAACAAGGAAGCTTTACCCCGATGCAGGGCATCGAGGAATTCTTTTGATTAATTCTCTCTATTATAAGCACATAGAAAAAGAAGACGATCTTCAAGAAATAAAGACTTGCGGGATCGGAGATATCGATTTGGGTTTGAAGTATAAATTAACAGAAGGTTCGTGGGGAGTTTTATCAACCCAGGCGTTGATAAAAATCCCGGAGGCCTACGATAAGCATGACAAATTGCCTCTCGGAAACGGGCAGTACGACGTTGAAATGAGATTGTTGTATGGCAGGTCATTATGGCCATATATTCCCGGCTATTGCAATTTTGAGGTCGGTTATCGATGGAGATTTGATGATCCTTCCGACGAGTTCAGATATCTGATCGAATTCGGAATGGATTTCACCAAAGAGTTGTACGGAAGGATTAAGCTTGACGGGATCTATAGTATGGACAACGGCAAACATTTCGATACCTCCGGCAACCCGACTATCACAAGTAATTTTGATTTGGGAAAACTTGATATGACGGTCGGCTATAGAATATCAAAAGCATGGAGTCTGGAGGCCGAATATATGCCCGAGATTTACGGCAAGAATACGGCTGCAGGCGCAACGTATACGATTGCTCTGACATACCAGATAAAATAACTTTTTTCTCCGATAAAATTTGGTTGCTATTTGCCGCGTGACTGATTATCCGGTTGATGGATGTATCAATATATTTATGAATATATCTCTTTGCAAAAGTGATCCTGGCAGCCTGCCAGTTACGCTATCGCGCCTATTCACGTCGACCCCTGCGTGGCGCCGCCCTTGATGGCTGAAGCGACATGCAATGCCTCAGTAATATGTTCAATGGTCATCCCTTCAGCCATGCATGACTGGGTATAAGCATCAATACAGTAAGGACACTGAACTGAGTGTGCCACCGCCAGTGCTATGAGGACTTTTTCTCTTTTTGTGAGCAACCCCGGCTCCAGTGATGCATTGTACCAGTCCATAAATTTCTTGAAAAGTTCAGGCTTGTATTTGCCTATTTCGCCAAACCTGCTGAGATCCTCATCTTTATAGTAGTCTCCCATATAAATCCTCCATTTCTTGAAATGTCTTTCGTTCTCGCCATAAATATGTTTTCTTGCCTACGAACACTTCCAAATACTGATAGTCTTACGATACCAAGAATCCGTAAATTATTTTAAATAGATATTTAACATAGGTATGCCACATATCTATTACTAATTTCTATATAGGCATCGCACAGTCCACCCGCCGGGAAAGTTTTTGGATATTGCACTTTCACTGCATTATGGTATTAAATATTCTGTATGTCCGAATTAACCCCTTTAATGAAACAATACCACAGTGTGAAGGAACGATACAGGGACGCGATTGTATTTTTCAGGCTCGGAGATTTTTATGAAATGTTTGGTGAAGATGCCGAAAAAGCATCACGAATTCTCCAAATAGCCCTCACAACAAGGGATAAATCAAAGGAAGACCCCGTCCCGATGTGCGGTATCCCTTACTTTGCCTCGGAATCCTATATCCTAAAGCTCGTCAAAGCCGGATATAAAGTCGCAATCTGTGAGCAGATGGAAGATCCGAAAGAGGCAAAAGGCATCGTAGAGAGAGATATCGTCCGGGTAATTACACCGGGAACACATGCGCCTGAAAATCCCAAGGAAAACGCCTATATCCTAAGCATCTATCCTTCCGGTAATAAGCACGGCGTGGCGGCATCGGATATTTCGACCGGAGAATTCATTATTTATGAGACAGATGAAAATATCGGGGATGAAATGGCCCGCTTCGAACCCCGGGAGGTCCTGATTCCTGACAGTATCAAGGATAATATACACTATAAAGAGTCCCTCGATAACTTCTATATTTCTGCTTATGAAGATTGGTATTTCGACTACCCGGAGGCTTACAAGACCCTCTTGAGACATCTCAAGGTATCGTCTCTGGAAGGATTCGGCTGTGACGGAATGAACGCCGCGATCTCTGCAGCCGGCGCCCTTGTCAGTTACCTTGAGGAGACACAAAAGGGGACTTTTTCGCTGAAAAAAATATCTCCCCTGACACAGAATTCCTATATGTTTCTCGATGCAGCAACACAGCGTAACCTCGAACTCGCCCACAACATCAGGGACGGCTCGACACGAAAATACCCTTATATCAGTTCTCGATGAAACTCTCACTCCCATGGGCGGAAGATTTTTAAGGGCTTCCATACTGAAACCATTGATCGGGATTAGTGAAATAAAGCAGAGACGGGATGCGGTCGAATATCTCCTCGATGATTTTGAACTGCTTGAGGAACTGAGGACGTCCCTGCGGAAAGTGCAGGATCTGGAGAGGCTTTCATCAAGGGTAAATTCAAAAACCTCCAATGCGAGGGACCTTGTTGCAATTAAAACCTCGATTCTCAACCTGCCTAAGCTCAAAAAAGCCCTAAGTTCTTCGAGAAATTCTTATCTGCGCATTATCTCGGAAGAAATATCGGAATTCTTTGACACAAGAAAATTGATAGAGAAAAGTATTATTGATTCGCCCCCGATAACCTTGAAGGAAGGGGGAATCATAAAGGACGGCTACCATAATGATATAGATGAACTCAGGAATATATCCAGAAAAGGCAAGCATTTTATTACCGAACTGGAGTTGAAAGAAAAACAGAGGACGGGGATTTCCTCCCTGAAAGTGGGGTATAACCGTGTCTTCGGTTACTATATTGAGATCACGAAAGCGAATCTGCACATGGTTCCCGACGACTATATCAGAAAGCAGACGCTCGTGGGAGGGGAAAGGTTCATAACGCCCGAACTTAAGGAATATGAATCCAGGGTTCTTGGATCTGAAGAAAGACTGAAGAACCTCGAGTATCAGACCTTCCAGGATGTCCTTGACGAAATTCAGAAGGAATCCGATCACCTCACAAAGACCGCATCTGCTTTGTCAGTTGTCGATTTTCTCACTTCTCTCTCTGTCGTCGCAAAAAGGCACAATTATGTGAAGCCTGTTCTTGAAGAAACCGGAATTATTGATATCACGGATGGAAGGCATCCCGTCCTTGAGAGGATGTCATCGGATGAACGGTTTATACCGAACAGTTTCTACACGGATACCGACGACAATCGTCTCCTTATTATTACGGGGCCGAACATGGCAGGCAAGTCGACTTATATGAGACAGGTTGCTCTTATTGTCATTATGGCCCAGATCGGCAGCTTTGTGCCGGCAACAGAAGCGAGAATAGGAATCGCTGACAGAATATTTACGAGGATAGGCGCATCGGACTTCCTTACAAAAGGGCAGAGCACTTTTATGGTAGAGATGATAGAGGTCGCCAATATTACATACAATGCAACGGCGAAGAGCCTCATTATTTTAGACGAGGTAGGCAGGGGTACAAGTACCTTTGACGGGATAAGCATTGCCTGGGCTGTTGCGGAGCATATTCTGAACAACATCAAGGCCCGCACGCTCTTTGCAACGCATTACAATGAGCTTACCGAACTTGCCCTAACCAATGACGGCGTCAGGAATTATAATGTTGCGGTAAAGGAATGGGGCGACGAGATTATATTCCTGAGGAAGATCGAAAAAGGTCCCGCCGACAAGAGTTATGGTATTCAGGTGGCCCGATTGGCGGGACTACCGGACAGCATCATCGGCAGGGCAAAAGAAGTGCTGGCAAATCTGGAGAAAGAAGAACTCAATGAAACCGGAAGACCGAGGTTTGCGGACAGAAAAACGAAAAAGGGAACCGTCCAGCTTGACCTCTTCTCTTCTCTGTCAGATTCGGTCATTACAGAAATCAAAAATCTTGACTTAAGAAGTCTCCGCCCTGAAGATGCCCTCAATAAACTCATAGAGATCAAAAAGAAGATCACCGCATAACAGTCAAATACGACTGTTGCAGTGAAGAGCGATATTACATAGGCTTTTTACCAGTGCGGTACGCGTTCACGATACCGGCGGCCACTTCTTCTATGGCCCTGTTCGATACATCGACGATCCTCCAGCGGGGGTTCTGTTTGAACAGATTCATGCACCATTCGATCTCGCTGAAGACCTGCACCGGATCTGAGTATTTGGCATCCGGGTCGAGACCAAGTTGCGTCAGTCTCGCTTCCCTCAATTTTACGAGGCTTTCGACATTAATGATCATCCCAAAGACCTTTTTCTGGTTCGCCTGAAAAAGGTCTTGCGGGGTTTCCATATCGGGATGAACCGGAACATTGGCGACTTTCCATCCCTGGTTGGCAAGGTAAGTCGATAATGGGGTCTTTCCCGTTCGCGAGAGGCCAACAAGTACGATATCAGCCTCTTTCATACCTTGAGGAAGCTTTCCGTCATCGTGTTTTACAGAGAAGTTTATCGCCTCGATCCTCCTGAAATATTCTTCATCCAGTATATACTGGCGTCCGGGTATTTCGAGAGGTTTTTCCTTCAAAAATATCGATAACTGAACAATGAAATTCCCGATAACATCGATTGCCTTTATCCCCCTTCGGTCAGCCTCTTTTATGAGATAATCCCTTAAGTTCGGTTTTACAATGCTGAAGGCAACCAAGGCATCGTCATCAGCTGCATGTTTAATAATACGTGAGATATAATTCTCGTTCGTAACCAGGAAGAATGTTTTTACCTCAACATGTTCACGATTAAACTGCGCAAGAGATGCCCTGGCGATCCTGCTTATCGTTTCTCCGGTACCCTCACCAACAAGATATACGATTTTTTTCTTCAATATATGCTTCTTCATAGGGTGAATTTTTTTCATTTCAAAATACCCCCGCTTTTTTGTATCATTCCACTCCGAAAATCATTCGGGGCTCCTCGCGCAGATACGCTCAGGACTTGCGCGGGAAGATTTCTCCTTTGTCAGAGATTGGTTTTCCCATGTCCGCTCAAAAAAAGTTGTATCTCCATTCCTCATCAGGCGAAAACTTTCCGGGTATTCAGAAGAGAGCGGCTTGATAATCAGATCCGCAGAAATCTTTCCGGCTAATCTGACCATATAAGGAACGAGTTCAGGAGGCGGTCGCATAGAATAGATAAGATTCACGCCGGCATATTGAGAAATATCCGGTTCGGTAATATCATCTGCAACAACCCTGAGCCCATCATATTTTAGAGGCCGGATATCAGTCGCTAAAAGTTGCACTCTCTGACTGAGCAAGGCATAAGCCACATCAGGGAAAAGGCCGATACCTATCTCTGCAACGCTCTGATACCTGCGGGCAATAAAGTCAACGAGTCCTTTTACTCTTCTATATGTCTCCAAAAGAACACCTCTTCCAAAGGGATTTTAGCTATCTTCGGCTTGGTGATCACACCTAATGCCTTCTCCATCTGGATCTTTTGCTCTACAACTGCTACGCTTTTCCTTGACGAGACCACGGTATCCGGATTAACCGAAATTGAAGTTGCTCCGCAGCGTATCATGAACTCAAGATAATCGGGATACACACTCGGGGCTTGTCCACAGATTGATGTCGTCACACCGTACTTCCTGCAGACTGTCATCGTATAGGCAATAGCCCTCAGGACGCCGAGATTTCTTTCATCATAAATCTCCTGCACCGATGTGTCATTTCTGTCCACGCCGAGTACGAGCATGGTTAAATCGTTCGTCCCGAAACTCACGCCGTCGATCCCTTCTTTGCAGAATTCATCGATCATAAAGACCACACTGGGGACCTCCACCATAATCCACAACTGAAAACTGTTGTCATTCTTGTGGTCCAGACCTTCTTCACGCATAATATTCACGGTCTTTCTGAAAACTTCAAGGGTTCTTACGAAAGGAACCATTACCCATATATTGGTAAAACCCATTTTATCCCTGGCCTGTCTGATAGCTCTGAGCTCAAGTCTGAAAATGTCATCCTCTTTTGTATACCTATACTCTCCTCTATACCCAATCATAGGGTTAGGACCTACATGACTTCGTTCATATTTTTCTCCACCGGGAAGTTCGAGGAATTCATCGGGCTTAAAATCGAGGAATCTGTACACGACAGGACGGGGGAAGAAGGCTTCTGCAACCTGTCCGACGCCGCGCGAGAAGGTATCTATCATCACCTGATCACCCCCCTCTTCCATGAGTAGCCTCGGATGCTTTCCGATGCTGAGCATTAAATGTTCGGCCCTTAAGAGGCCGACTCCATCAGCGTTGGTCTCCTGTGCTATCTTCCGGGCAATCTCAGGTATAGAAAGGTTTACATAAACTTTCGTAGCCGTCACGATCTGCGCCGATAAATCCGCCGGCATTCCCTGCAATTGCGCTTTCGCTTCCACCGTGCGTTCAACGGCGCCCTTAAATATCATCCCCTTTTGTCCGTCTACCGTTACAATATCGCCGTCTTTAAATATCTTTGTAGCGTTTTCGGTTCCAACAATACACGGAACACCGAGTTCACGGCTTACTATGGCAGCGTGACATGTTTTTCCACCCAGGTTGGTGACAACCGCTGCGGCTATCTTCATAGCCGGCACCCAATCAGGGGTCGTCATCTCTGTAACCAAAATATCTCCCTGTTGAAAACTCGACATATTTTTGACGTTTAAAATAACTTTAACCTTACCGGAAGCCATACCGGGACTCACACCGATACCTTTAAGCAGGAGTTCTTTATCCATGACATCCTTCCTTTCCTCAGCTTTAACTTCTTTTGCAGCTCCGTGGACGGTTTCGGGTCTTGCCTGAAGAATGAAAATCTTGCCTCGATCATCCACCGCCCATTCGATGTCCTCGGAGACCTTATAGTGATTTTCTATCTGCATAGCGTATTGCGCAAGACGAATAATCTCCTCATCACTGATCGACTGAACTTCCTGTAATTCGGGAGGTACCGGGATCCAATTTGTTCCGCCCTTCCTGTCCGACGCAATCTGCCTTACCTTTTTCGCAATATGCTTCTCGACTATTTGGAAAGTCCTCTTGTCAACAACATACTCATCGGGTGTTACCTGCCCGCTCACAACGGCTTCTCCAAGACCCCAGGAAGCGTTTATAACAATCTTATCCTTTGCACCGCTTACCGGCTCAATAGTAAACATAACACCCGATGCTTTGGAGAAAATTAACTCTTGAACAGCCACACTGATAAGAACTTCATCTTCGGGAAATCCTTTTTCCTTCCGGTAGACAATTGCCCGGGGAGTAAAGAGAGAACTCCAGCACTTTTTTATGTTGCTTAAGAGATCTTTCCCCTTGACATTCAAGAAAGTGTCTTGCTGACCTGCAAAACTCGCTCCAGGCAAATCCTCTGCCGTGGCCGAAGATCTTACGGCAACAGCCACATTCTCTTTGCCTACGTATTTAGAAAGTTCCTTATATTTCTGAAGGATCTCCTTCTCCATATCTTTCGGCATTGGAAGACTTTCTATATGTTTCCTGATTCTCTCCGAGAACGTCCTGAAGGGATTCCATATCGGATAAATTCATTTTTAAAAGGAGAGATTCGATCTGTTTGTCTGCCTTGGTTTTTTCTAAAAAAAACTTATATGCATATGCCGAAACGGCAAAACCATTAGGGACAGGTACACCTATCTTGCCGAACAATTCACCGAGATTGGCGCACTTGCCTCCGACCAAAGGGATATCCTCCTTCCCCAGTTCTTTGAACCATAGAACAAAAACACTCTTCTCCCTCATAATTACCTCCTTCCCTTATCATTTATCATTTCCTGCCTGCTCTCCATTATCTTGTTGGCTACCTCTTCGATAGAGCTGTTCGTAACATCGATGACCTGCAGATTTTTTACCTGATGAAATATCCTGCGGCTGTATTCAAGTTCCTTCTTAATGTGGGATATATCCAGATAATCGGTTTCACCTGCATATTTGAGCCTTCTCTCCCTGATAAACGCAAGCCTCTCCGGAGAAATGGTCAAGCCCACTTTGTGAACATTTATCGCAAAAATCTCATCCGGCGGCCTCATATCTTCAATAATAGGAATGTTGGCCACCTTTAGGTTATTATTACACGACAGATAAAGGCTGGTGGGTGTTTTGGATGTTCTTGAAACGCCGACCAGGACAAGATCGGCATGCTCCAGAGTATCTATGCCCTGTCCGTCGTCGTGCCTCAGGGTAAAATCTATCGATTCCGCAAGACGAATGGATTCTTCGCTGACTCTCTTCAGCAAGCCGGGACTGAACACAGGCATTATGTTCCACATTTTTCCTATTCGTTCGATAAAGGGGCCGAGAAGATCGATGATGAAAACATCCCTCTTCTTTCTTTCTCTGCGAATCCATGACCTGAGTTCCTGTGAAACAAGTGAGTAAATTACCATGCCCCGTGCTGCCTCAGCCTGTGTCAGGATTGCCTTTATCTGCTCTATGGTCTTGATATAGGGAAATTTTTTGAAGATCGGTTCTATTTCTTTGAATTGCACTAAGACGGCGCTGATTACCATTTCGGCGGTCATCCCTGTCGCGTCGGAAACTATGAATACGTGTACCTTCTTTTTCACGCTATGGTGACTCCGACATATTTTTTAATGCACTACCTCTCAACAGAATTTCGAGGCATCAAGTCTATTTACAGTCTAATCCCCGTCCAGGTTTCAATCGGATCGGTGGAGCGGACCACATGCATCCCGGCATCGGCAAATCTTTTGAATGCTTCATCTGCTTTGTCTGTATAGTCGATCACACCGGGGACAACAACGGGAGATGAACAATCTCCGAGGAGATATATCTTTTCGACCAACCCTATATCCTGAGCACGAATATCCGCCAATAGATCGTCGATCGTCCAGGCCACACAATGGCTCTTGGCTTGTCCTGCTATCACAATGGCATCGAACTCCAGAAGTTTTCTCAAAAGCCTGTCGCTCTTCCGACCTATGGGCTTCCCGTCAGGACCTTCCAGAACCTCCGGATCGAGAACAGAGTAATGCTCCGTGAACGGACTGTCTCCCTTTACATGAAAATCTGCCTGGCTGTAGCGCGCAACGGCATGAAAAAAGACCGCTTCTTCGACAGCTGGGACCAGGGCGTGCCCGATGCCTCCTAACATGCCGTGATACGGCCATATCGTGAGGTCGTATTTGCCACCTTCCTTCAGCTTTGTCGTGTAGTGCAAAAGATGCCTCTCCCCGTAATCGTCAGTGATTCCTAAGCTGTAGCAAAGTGCCGGATTAAACCTCCAGAGGCCTTTCCGCACATCTTCCGGAGAAATAAGGGCAAAAGGCTCCGGATGCTCTCCTTTATCATTGATTAGATAGATGGAATGAAAAATCTGCATCGGTTGATGTGTGTCCATTGTGGGACAAATCTGCGTAATAACGTCAAGGTTGCGGTAAATGAATTCGCATAGTCTCCGGCTGTCATCCATCGCCCCGCTGCCGGAGCGTCCCCCTACATATAATTCGAATCCGGGAATGCAAAAGGTATTTTGCACATCCACGGCCAACAGGCATATTTTGCACCGGTCGCCTGAAGCGGGTTGTATATCGTGCCGCTTCGCCCACGCTTCGGCTTCCTTTGCCCGTTCCTGATAGGGGACTCTCCAGACCTCACCGGTTTTGTCCGGGTTAAAATGCGCGGGGATAGGGAGATCCTCCGTTTTCATACATCAGCCTTTGTGTACAGTGTCAGCACCGTATCTCCATACTTATAGGTCTTTGCCATTCTTAATATGCCCGCTGTTTCCGGCACTTTTTTTTTCGAAAAATGTTCTACAATTACAAGTCCCCTCTCACTCAATAATTTGTTCTCTCCGATTATCGGAAGGACCTTTTCTATTTCATCCGATTGATAGGGTGGATCGAGGAAAACAATATCAAAGATTTCCTGACCGGCAATAGCCATTTTCAGAAATTCGCAAGCCTCGTTCTTAATGACCCGAGACATATCCTGGAATCCAAGTTCGGCAGCGCTGCTCCTGATTGTTCCGGATCTCAATGCATCGGGTTCGACAAAGACGGCACGTTGTGCGCCTCTCGACAGCGCCTCAAAACCCACGGTTCCTGTCCCTGCATAGAGGTCTACAAAACTCGCCTGCCCGATCCGGTCCCTCAGTATGTCAAAAAGTGCTTCTCTTACCTTGGACGAGGTCGGCCTGAGTCTCTCCCCTGAGGATATATTTGTGATGAGTCTTTTTGTTGCAGTCCTTCTCCCCTTTGCAGTACCGCCGGATATCCTCATTTGTCTATATCTTACTACAAGATATATGAGGCTGCAAGAAATCGAAAAGTTCTTATTCCTGACAATGACACACTTGACGGAAAATGCTGAAACAGTGATAATTCAAAATGAATTTCACCGTATAAGGAGATGGATATGGCAGATGAACATTCTTTTGATGTTGTGAGTAAAGTCGATATGCAGGAGGTCTCGAACGCTGTTCAGCAGGCGGAAAAAGAGATAAGCCAGAGGTTCGATTTTAAGGGAAGCAAAAGCAGTATCGAACTCCATAAGGACAAGGCGGAGATCACTCTCATTTCAGATAACGAGTATAAACTAAACAGTCTGACAGAGATCCTTAAGAATAAGTTCGTAAAGCGAGGCGTATCGCTGAAGGCTTTAAGCTTCGGGAAGATCGAACAAGCAGCCGGTGATACGGTTAGACAGATACTGACCCTCCAGCAGGGCGTATCTACCGAAAGGGCGAAGGACATTGTCAAACTCATTAAAGATACAAAACTCAAGGTACAGGCAGAGATCCAGAAAGACCAGGTGCGGGTCAGGGCAAAAAAGATCGACGATCTGCAGGCGGTTATTACCATGCTGAAGGGAAAAGAATTCGATTTTCACATCGAATTCATAAATTATCGATAGATACGCCAAAAAGATTTGAGAAAATTCATTGATACACCGGAGGGTAGCCAGAGAAAAAAAGACTGTCGGGGCCATGGTACACATATACTGTCGCGGCGCCCACAAAAACCGCAGCAGACTCTGCGACGAATGCAGAGAGCTTCTGGATTACGCAGGCAGGCGTCTGGATAGATGTCCATTCCAGGCCTGTAAAACAACGTGCGCTAACTGCAAGGTACATTGCTATAAACCATCGATGCGGGAAAAGATAAAGGGCGTGATGCGTTTTGCAGGTACAAGGATGATGTATCGTCATCCGATCTTGGCAGTGCTTCATATCTTGGACGGCCTCAGAAAAGATTAGAGAAAACCTATGTGCAAGACAAGGTCCTTCCGAAAAAATCCGGAGAAGATAGACAGGAATGTTTGATGAAAACTGATATTTCGAAAACTTTGCTTTTCTTATTTTTCTCTGTCGTAGTTGTGATTTTAGACGGATCCTGACGGAAAATCGGGCATCTCCCGCCTGTTCTCACAACACCGCTTTCTTGAATTCCTCTATGCCGATGCGCTCGACAAACCTCGGCATTCTCTCCCTCGGCCGTGCGTTCTTCGCATAATAATCCAGACATTTGCTGAATAATTCGACTACCTGCTCTTCAGAGAGTTTTTTCTCAATAACATCTCCGATGCGCGGCCTGCCGCCTGAATTACCGCCGACTACTACCGTCCAACCGGCGGGGGTACAAAATGCGCCGAAATCCCTCAGATAGCTTTCAGCGCAGTTCAGCATACAGCCGGAAATACCGAATTTGGTTTTGGCAGGAATAAAATCTTCCTTTCCCACGTACATCTTTTCCACCATTGCAGCAAGGCCGAGTGAGTTTCCCTGTCCGAACTTACAGGTTTCGGTGCCGGGACATGACTGAACGTAATGAACGCATAGTCCTTCCGCTGGTCCGATGTCCATTGAAAGATCATTCCATGCCCTGTCAATGTCCTCCGGCTTAAGCCCTACTAATGCTATACGCTGTCCTGATGTGATCTTGATAATCCTAACGTTATATTTGCGTGCGACCGCTGCCAGCTTTTCGAGAATCTCGGGAGTCAGGACTCCCATCGGAATCCTCGGAACAATGGCATAGGTCTCTTTATCTCTCTGAAGAATGGCTCCCTTTATTTCTTTACTCATGAGCACTCCTTTCTTTAGGCTCAGTACATGATGCGGAAAGAACAATACTTTTTTATATCATAGCATACTAATAATCCACGCCATCAAAAGATACACGTAATATTGTGTGAATTTCCACGGGGAAGGTTATTCCTTGACAATCGGATAATTTGTGTTAAGTTGAGATTATAGAAATTAATTTTAGCGGAGAGCCCCTTCGGGTTTTCAATACTCAGGACAATCCAATGAAAGAATACAGGTTTCAAATTTTTCTTTCTCAAATCGAAAAAGCAAAAGAGGTCTTTCTTGTGGGCGGGGACGTCTACGGATTTCTTCCCTGAAAAAAAGAAGTGAGGAGATTTCACTATGTGTAGAAATTGGAGTAATGATTTTAGAGAAGGAGAAAAAAATCACAAGAAAATCCCCTTGGGCGATTCAATCGGGTTAATGCTCGCACATGATGTCACCGAGATACGCCCAGGTGAAATCAAATGCAGAGCATATAAAAGGGGCCATATTATAAGAGAGGACGATATCGGACATTTAAGAAGGCTTGGCAAGGAACAAGTATTTGTGTTGGATATAGAACGTGACGAGATGCATGAGGATGATGCCGCTTACTGCCTGGCAACCTCACTCACGGGCACAGGCGCAACCATGGAAGGTGAACCAAAGGAGGGCAAAATCAATATCGTTGCTGATCGCGATGGATTGTTGAAGGTGAATGAAGAAGCGCTTTTTCAATTCAATATGCTTGGAGATATCATGTGCGCAACCCTGCACGATAATACGCGTGTAAAAAGAGGGGCTGTTGTCGCCGGGACGAGGGCAATCCCCCTTGTGGTTAAAAGGAAGGTTGTAGAAGAGGCAATGGCTGTTGCAGAACGTTTTGGCAAGGTTGTTGAAGTTAAACAATTGAGAAGACCTAAAGCAGGCGTCGTCATTACGGGGAACGAGGTCTACCACGGCCTAATAAAGGACGCCTTTGAGCCGGTCATCACCAGAAAAATAGAAGAATACCAGGGTGAGATTGTCGGGCTCTCATACACCCCGGACGACGAAGGCATAATTACGGAGAGACTGAGCGAACTGATTGATGCCGGCGCCGAGTTGCTCATTACGACAGGCGGCATGTCCGTCGACCCCGACGATGTTACGCGATTTGCTATAAAAAACCTCGGCGCAACCGACATTACTTACGGTTCGGCAGCGCTTCCCGGCGCCATGTTTCTGGTTGCATATATTGAGCTAGGGGATTTTAATAGAGAACCGGTCCCCGTTCTCGGGATCCCCGCGTGCGGTATTTATCATAAAAGAACGGTCTTTGATCTCGTTTTGCCCAGGATTCTCGCGGGAGAGCTCATCGGAAGAAAGGAGCTTGCCCATTTGGGACACGGGGGGTTATGCATGAATTGTGTCGAATGCCGTTATCCTCTTTGCCCCTTTGGAAAGGGTTAACCGGAAAAATGCATTTTGATCCGTCAACCAAGATGAACCGAAGAAGGAGGGATGATGATGAAACTCAACATCAATGAAAAAGAACACAGCGTGGATGTTAGGCCGGATGTGCCCCTGCTATGGGTCATCAGAGAGTATTTGAAGCTGACAGGAACAAAATTCGGTTGCGGCATCGGTTTGTGCGGCGCCTGCACCGTCCACATTGACGGGAAGGCCCAACGATCGTGTCAGACGCCGGTGAAGGAAGCGCAGGGGAGAAAGATAACTACCATAGAAGGGTTATCCGAAAGTCATCCGGTGAAAAAGGCGTGGGTAAAAGAGCAGGTCCCTCAATGCGGTTACTGCCAGCCGGGACAAATTATGCAGGCTGCAGCATTACTTGACGAAAAACCGGAACCCGCCTACGAAGAGATCCTGGACCACATGAATGGGAATATCTGCCGTTGTGGCACCTATCCGAGGATCAAGATTGCGATCAAGACTGCGGCAAAGGAGGGCAAAAAGCAATGAAAGGGACGATGACAAGACGTGAATTCTTGAAGCAATCTCTTGCCGGCGCGGGGCTGACCATTGCGGTTTCCGTCACACCTTTCGGCCACCGTCTATTCGCAGTGACGGAAAAAGACAAGGCACTTCCTTTTGTGCCGAATGCGTGGCTTCAGATAATGCCCGAAAACGATGTGATCATTTTCGTAAACAAATCAGAGATGGGACAGGGGATATACACTGCTCTGTCAATGATCATAGCCGATGAAATTGACGCTGACTGGGGACACATAAAGATGGAGGTGGCGCTTGCAGGAGACCAATACAAGGACCCAATCTGGGGGATGCAGGCAACGGGAGGGAGTACGAGCATACGGCATATGTATGGCCCCCTGCGGGAAGCAGCGGCAGCCGCAAGGGAGATGATTGTGAAAGCAGCTGCGGATAGCTGGGGTGTCACTGAAGATGATTGTGAGACCTCAAAGAGCACGGTAAGAAACAAAAAGGACGGAACAACTCTCACTTATGGAAAGCTTACCGGGAAGGCCGCCCGACTGCAATTGCCGAAAAATCCGAAGTTAAAGAAGACGGGGCAATTCACTCTCATCGGCACTCCAGTTGAACGTCTGGACGTTATAGAAAAAGTCAACGGGAGAGCCGTATTCGGCATAGATGTCCAGATAAAAGATATGCTCTATGGGACTATTGAGCGACCGCCTGCCTTTGGAGCGAAGGTAATTTCATACGATACCGAATCTGCTGAGAAAATCCCCGGCGTACGGAACATAACTCTTATCGGCAGAGGTGTTGCCGTGTGTGCCGATACCATCGATGCAGCATGGGAGGGGAAAAGGGCACTCAAAACCACGTGGGGCCCAGGCGTCCGTCCCTCGATGAACAACGAAACCCTGGAAAAGGACTTCGTCGCCCATCTTGACAAAGAAGGGCTTAATGCGATCAGCAAGGGGGATGCTAAGGAGGCCCTAAAAAAATCGGCAAAAAAAATTGAGGCAGTGTATGTGCTGCCATACCTCTCTCACATGAACATGGAACCGATGAACTGCACCGCGTCGGTCAAGAAAGACTCCTGTGACGTTTGGCTGCCGACACAAAACCAGACAGGCGTTTTTGAACTCGCAAAGAAATTGACCGGACTAAAGCCGGAGCAGATACGTGTGCACACCACGTTTCTGGGAACGGGCTTTGGACGGCGCTTTGAAACAGACTTTGCCGAGGAGGCGATTGAGGCTTCAAAGGCTGCGTCCAGACCGGTAAAGGTGATTTGGAAAAGGGAAGAAGACATAGGGAATGACTATTTTCGTCCGGGAAATATCAGCAGAATCGAGGGCGGTCTCGATGACAAGGGGAAACTCACGGCATGGTCTCACAGAATCGCTGTTCCTTCTATCTTTGGCCGTGTCATGCCGGAACGCATCAAAAACGGAATCGACCCCGCATCTGTTGACGGCATTGAAGAGACCCCCTATGAGTTCCCCAATTTTAGGGTTGAATTTGTGCAAATCGATACACCCGTTCCTGTCGGTTTTTGGCGATCGGTGGGAAATTCTCACAACGGTTTTACCATAGAAAGCTTTATGGACGAAATGGCCAACGCAGCGGGGAAAGACCCGGTGGAATTCCGTCTGGACCTCCTGAAAAATAATCCCCGTGCCCGCCGCCTGATCCAGACGGTTGCTGAAAAATCCGGTTGGGGAAAACCGCCGCAAAAAGGCGAGGCACTGGGACTCGCCCATCACTTTTCCTTCGGCACGTATGTCGCGCAGGTGGCCGAGGTATCGGTCAATAAAGACAGCGGCCTGATAAAGGTGCACAGGGTTGTGTGCGCAGTCGACTGCGGCAGGGTAGTAAATCCCGACACTATCAGGGCACAGATGGAGGGCGGAATAATAATGGGGTTGAGCGCAGGCTTGATGGAAAAAATCGACTTTGCCTCAGGCGGCGTGAAATCGTCCAATTACAACAACTACCCGATACTCAGAATAAACGATGCTCCTGAAATTGAAATCCATATCGTCCTGAGCAATGAAGCCCTGGGAGGAATAGGCGAACCGGGTGTGCCTCCTATTGCGCCGGCTGTGGCGAATGCGGTCTTTCGCGCAGCAAAGATAAGGGTGAGAAAACTGCCGATGAGCCCCGAAACGGTGAAGACGGCGCTTAAGACAGCATAGTGGATATTTACGAAGAGCTTGTCAGGATAAAGAGAGAAGGTAAAGCGTTTGCCCTTGCAACGATTGTTCAGAGCGCCGGGTCTTCTCCTCAGAAGGAAGGGGCAAAAATGCTCGTTAAAGCAGACGGTTCTGTTGTCGGAACGCTGGGAGGAGGGTGCATCGAGGCGGAGGTGATCCAATCCGCTTTAATGGCGATCAAAGACGGCTTGCCGCGGACAATCCCCTTTCAGCTTACGGAAAAGCACGGCGGTCTGGTATGCGGAGGCAGAATCCTTGTTTATATCGAACCGATTGGACCCGAACCCCATATTTTGATCCTTGGCGCAGGCCATGTGGGAAAATCCCTTTCCGCCATTGCGAAATTTGCCGGGTTCAGGGTTACTGTCGCCGATGACCGGGAAGAGTATGCAAACGCAAATAACTTACCCGATGCCTCTGATATCCTGGTGAGTGATTTTGAAAATGTATTCTCAAAAGCTTCTTTAGACAGAAATACATATATTGTGATAGCCACGCGAGGCCACAACAATGATCTTGAGGCGCTGAAGGGAGCATTAAAGACAGAGGCGGGATATATCGGTCTTTTAGGCAGCAAGCGTAAAAAAGCCCTTCTCTTCGATAATCTCAGGAAGGGAGGGTTCTCAAAAGATGATATCAATAGAGTTATTACTCCTGTAGGGCTGCCGATAGGATCAGTGTCCCCCGAGGAAATAGCGATAAGCATTATGGCCCAAATCATCCAGCATAGGAGACGGAAATGACCTTGCAGGTTTCGGCCATACTGCTCGCAGCGGGTCAATCAAGGAGAATGGAGACGTTAAAGCAACTCCTTCCCCTCAGCGGGAAACCGGTCATGAGACACTGCCTCGACACCATTATCGGGGCTGGGATAGGAGATATTGTCGTTGTGCTCAATCCACGGGTGACCGAAATAATGGAGGCGATACGCGACCTTCCGTTAACCGTTCTATTCAATAATGAACCGTCAAGTGAAATGGCGGAATCGGTAAGAATAGGTCTTAGAAGTGCGCGTGCAACGTCAGGTGTACTGATCCATCTTTCTGATTATCCTCTGGTATCGGTAAATACGGTAAGAAAGCTTGTCGCGCGGCACAAGAAAGAACCCGATAAAATTCTCATCCCTACATATAAAAACAAAAGAGGACATCCATGCGTGTTTCCAAAACAGTGCGCAAATGAGGTCTTTCAGGGGTTTACTTTGAAGGAAATCGTGCATAAGGATAACGGAAGGATACGGTTAGTACCGGTTCAGGATGAAGGGATTCTGCTCGACATGGATACGGAGAAGGATTACGACATGATGATCCGGCACATGTCTCTAAAGACTTTCGGTGGAAAATAAAAGACCAGGGCGATTTAGGCCCTTTCACTGAATAGAAGCAATTACCGTTTCTCCCGCCCTCACCTTATCGCCGATTTTAACCCTGATCTCGGCATCCTGCGGCAGATAGACGTCAAGCCGGGAACTGAATTTTATGATGCCGTATCTTTCGCCGCGTTTCAGCATGTCGCCGACCTTTGCCCTGCAAACAGCCCTCCTCGCAAGAAAGCCTGCGACCTGTCTGACGAGCACCCCTCCTTGCTCCCCTTCGAGAACCATAACAATATTTTCATTCTTGATTGACGATTCGTCTTTATAGGCGGCCATGAATTTGCCGCGGGAATAGTGAACAACTCTCACTTTGCCGTCACAGGGAGAACGGTTTACGTGAACATCAAGGGGCGACATGAATATGCTGATTTGTTTTGTCGGAATCTTCAGGTAGTCTTTTTCAATGACGTCCTTTATGACTATTATCCTTCCGTCTGCGGGCGAAACAAACAGGCCTTTCCCCCCGGGGATAACCCTGTCGGGGTCCCTGAAGAAAAAGGCCATAAAAAGGGTAAGTACCAGAAAAAGAGAGAAGGCAAAAACAAGGATGTAAAGAACCGTCTCACTGTTTCCGGCTCTCCATCCCGCAACCAGCAATGTCGATACAATAACTGTTAGGAGAAGGGAGCCGAAGATAAACGGACGGCCTTCCGGCGCGAATTTAATCACGCCTTTGATCTATCTACGAGTTTCCCCTTTTTAAGCCACGGCATCATAGCCCTCAGCTTTGCACCGACGTCTTCTATAGGGTGCCCCTCCCCCTTTTTCGTAAGTGCATTGAACATAGGTTTGTTCGCTCTGCACTCCAGAATCCACTCTTTGGCGAACATTCCTGATTGTATCTCTTCCAGTATCTTCTTCATTTCTTTCTTTGTTTCTTCAGTGATAATCCTGGGCCCCCTCGTGAGGTCACCGTATTGTGCGGTATTGCTTATGGAGTATCTCATATTCGAAATACCGCCTTCGTAAATGAGGTCGACAATCAGTTTCACCTCATGGAGGCATTCAAAATAAGCCATCTCCGGAGAATAACCTGCTTCAACAAGGGTCTCATAGCCGGCGGTAATCAGAGAGGTCAGCCCGCCGCAGAGAACAACCTGCTCTCCGAACAGGTCCGTCTCGGTCTCTTCCCTGAAGGTCGTTTCTATGACACCCGCCCTTCCCCCTCCGATCGCGGATGAATAAGCGAGTGCGACATCTTTTGCATTCTTTGAGGGGTCCTGGTTGATCGCTATCAGGCAGGGCACTCCGCTTCCCTTCACATATTCGGACCTGACGAGGTGGCCCGGACCTTTCGGAGCCACCATGAAGACATTCACATCCGCAGGAGGTACTATCTGTCCGAAATGAATATTAAAGCCATGCGCAAAGCCGAGATAAGCACCTTTCTTGATATTCGGGGCTATCTCCGCCTTATAGATATCCGCCATATATTCATCGGGGACGAGCATCATGATGACGTCGGCTTTCTTTGCGGCATCCGAAGGAACAAAGACCCTAAAGCCTGCTTTCCCGGCCTTTTCCCACCCCGGCCCGCCTTGCTTGACGCCTATGATAACGTCAACACCGCTTTCTTTAAGATTGTTCGCATGGGCGTGTCCCTGGCTCCCATAACCCATAACGGCAACTTTCTTCCCCTTCAAGATCTTTTTGTCCGCATCTTTATCGTAATAAATTTTGACCACAGTACCCTCCTATAAAAAAGTAAGTTGAAATGAACAATGGATATTATATTACAACTTATCACTTTCTTACTACAAGAACGGGGACCTTTATCTCTTTGTTAATGATTCCGAAGGTAACACTTCCGAGAACTGCCGCTTTTAGAGCGCTTCTGCCGTGCGAACCGATTATAATAAGATCAACCCTCGATTTCTGGGCCTCCTTTACGATCTCTTCGACGGGATGTCCCGACCTGAGGACCTTTTTCGATTGCACACCAAATTTCCTGCATAATTCCTCGGCGTCGTCAAGATACGCTCCGGCAGCCCGTTTTAGATAATCCGCGAGCGGTTCGATCAGTTTCGTTGCATTTGGTGAAACAGGTATCGTCTGCGGCACAACCAAACTCCTATCTATTACACTCAGTAAAACTATCGTTGCACCCACCTGTTCGGCAAAATGTACCGCATATTCGATGGATTTTTTCGCCGGCTTTGAGCCGTCCGTCGGAACAAGAATTTTTGAAATCATAAAACCTCCTTTTTGATTAAGATATCTTAATGGATATATAATTTTGTCTTGAGGAATGCCGTGGTCAAAGGCCTTTCTTAATTCTTCCTTATGCTTTCAATGCATGTTGATAAAACTTTGTTGCATACTCTTTAACCATTCTCCGCGCACTGAATATAGGGCCGTTACTCTTCATCGCCTGTTTTATCACCTTGACCCAATCCGTTGAAGCACCTGTCCCGTCTACCTTATAAAATAACGGAATAATCTCCCTCTCCAGAAGATCATAAATAGCCTCCGCATCTTCATCATCTCCTTTCCCTTCAAAGGCCCATCCGTTTCTGCCATTAAACCCTTCTATCCACCATCCGTCGAGAATGCTCAGATGCGGCACACCATTAAGCGACGCCTTCATTCCACTCGTTCCGCAGGCCTCCAGTGGCGGGATGGGATTATTGAGCCAGAGGTCGACGCCGTGAACCATATACTGGGCCAGCTGCTCATCATAGTTTTCGACAACGGCGATCCTCCCTCCAAGTTCAGGGTCATGAGCAAATTCAAAGATCCGCTGGAGTATCCTTTTCCCTTCGTCATCCGCAGCATGCGCCTTTCCGGCGTATATAATCTGGATAGGTCTCCACCGATCAATCAGAATCTTCTTCAAGCGGTCGAGGTTGTGGAATACAAGGTCAGCTCTTTTGTAAGCAGCAAAGCGCCGGGCAAAACCGATCGTAAGGGTCGTGGTATCGAGCAAGGTGCCGCCGGTTATGATATTAACGGGGTTCACCCTGTTTATTGTCCACCTTATGCGTGCCTGCTCCCTGATGTAATTAATAAGTTTTATCTTCAGCCAGTAATGGACTTCCCATAATTCTTTATCGGGTATGTTATCGATAAGGTCCCATATTTTGGGATTATCATGGTTTTCCAGCCAGTTCTGTCCAAGATATTTGTCCAGAAGAAGCTGCATTTTTGGTTCTATCCATGTGGGGACATGGATTCCGTTGGTGATAGAATCGATAGGGACATCCTCCTCTTTCTTGTCAGGCCAAAGAGACTGCCACATTCGGCGGGCCACCTCACCATGTCTCTTACTGACGGCGTTATGATAATGTGACATTTTAAGGCAAAAAGCGGTCATATTGAAGCCGGAAGCAGGCTCAGCCGGATGAATTCCCAGCTTGAGAAAGGCGTCGCGGTCCAGACCCAAATAAGGATAGCACCGGCTGAAATATTTATCCATGAGATGAAAGGGGAAAACATCATGTCCTGCCGGGACAGGGGTATGGGTGGTAAAAATCGTTGTGCCCCTCACCTTTTCAACGGCATCTTCAAAACGCATACCTTCTCCCTCTATCCGCTCCCTGATACGCTCCAGCAATGCAAAGGCGCAATGTCCTTCGTTCAGGTGCAGTACGGAATGCCTGATGCCCATAGCCTTGAGGATAGCTATGCCCCCTATCCCGAGCACTATTTCCTGGCGCAGCCGTTGCTCGATGTCGCCGACATAAAGATGGTAAGCGACCGTCCTGTTCCACGGTTCGTTGATCTCAATATCCATATCCATCAGGTACAGGGGAATTCTCCCGACTTCCGCTTTCCATACAGCGACATAGACCGGCGGTTCGAGAAAGGGCACTTGTACGGTGAGCTGCTCACCCTTTTCGTTCAGCACCCTTTGGATCGGCGCGGCTTCCCTGTCGAGCACTTCATCAACGGTCTCCTGCCAACCGTCCATGCGCATCTTCTGGCGCAAATAACCTTCAGGATACAGGAATCCCACTGCCACCATGGGTATACCGAGATCACTGCATTCCTTGATATAATCTCCCGCCAAAAAACCTAAGCCGCCTGCATAAAACGGCAGTGAGTGATGCAGACCGTATTCAGCCGAAAAAAACGCTATCGGCAGACAACCCTCTCCGGCAATATTCTCCGCAAACCAGCATACCTTTTTTTCGATGTCCCCGCGGAATTTTGCCAGAACATCGTCATACTGGTGCAAATAGTCGGCGTTGCTTTCGAGATTTTTTAAGAAGTCTACCGGCAGATCTCTTAACATCTGGATCGGATTATGGCCGCTCTCTTTCCAGGCAACGCGATACATTGTTTTGAAGAGCATTCTCGCCGCCGGATGCCAGCTCCACCAGAGGTTATAAGCGATATCAACGAGTCCGGACAGTCTCTCCGGCATATTGGCAGAAAGCTTGTCCCTCATATTCTTCTGTTCTCCATATAAGCATTATACAAGCAGATTGAAGAGTTGGCAAAAAATAGAGCGAGTGAAGTTATAAGTAGTCTCAAAATAATGACAACAAGGAGATTCCGTGGAAGCAAACGGCAACAGAATCGCTGTCCTTGGAGCAGCCGAAGTCCTGGGAGCAATGGATATACATATTTCTGCTGATGGTGATGCCGAACTGCTTCTCGTCGATGTCTTGCACTGAACGCATGGAGAACGACCTGCTTCCGGATAAAGAAGCGAGAGGGGCCGGGGCTTCCATTTGTGCAATTAGCTGCCGAGACGGCAGGGTTACCGACCCAAAAACATTAGAATTAATAAGAGAACTTCTGGTAAGCCTTGTCGATTGGACTTTGTTTCTGAAAACTCGCGGTGAAAGAAAATAGAACTTCTTAGTTAATGCTACGTCCTGCAATAAACAGGGTATTTTCATTGAAAACTCTTACGAGTCCGCAAAGTGACGGCTGTTCAATTCTTAAATATTTCTTCATCAAGTCAGCACAATGGCTGATTCTATCGAAATATGACTTTCCTCTCCTAACGAATAAATCAGTGGCAGATGAGAGACATGATTTTCCATTTCAAAGACAAAGTGCTACAAAGTTACACGGTGTCGAATTCAAGGAGAACTGTCGAGATTCTTGCGGCCTGCTCTCTTCACATTTGCAAGGGACAGAGTCTTATGGTTTTCCTCGAACAATCTCTATAACCTTGTCGATGACTTCAGTGATTTCCCCCTGCTTCAGGTTGCCAACCCGGTACAGAACGGTATGGCTATCAGCAGTAAAAAGGCGATTCGGTCTTATATTACTCGGCTGCTTGAGACTACCGGTCTCAAAATCGCTGTCGTCAATGGGAAGAGAGTACATGTCCTGAACGATCTTGCTGGTTATCTGGCAAAGAATGACATCATCACCCGCAAGGTTTGCGATGACAAAGGCTGGACGGCGCTTGGATTCGGTAAGGTCGGAGAAGGGGAATGGAATAACAACGACATCCCCTTTACAAACTTTGCCAAGCCGCGTCCTCTTCGGGCAAGAGCCAGTCTTTCCTGAGTGATGATTCGCTAGCAATGGTAGTGTCAAGTTTTTCTCTAAGGATCTTGGACTTCAGGAAGTGGACAAAATCCAAAACCTCGTCAAGACATGACTCGGGAACCTGCTCAATCTCCTGGATCAGTATTTCCTTCTTGCTCATAGCTACCTCATTAATGTCCTTATTTTATCAGATTTTTCTTTCTTGATGTTCTTATTTTAGCATTTTCTGACATCTCACTGTGAACCATACTTCGTATTTCCTTGAGGAAATCTGAACGCTACCTTTCGCTCATGAAAAGATCGATAAAGACGGCAGGGTTACCGACCCAAAAACATTAATATTAATAAGAGAACTTCTGGTCAGCCTTGTCGATTGGACTTTGTTTCTGAAAACTCGTGTTGAAAGAAAATAGAACTTCTCAGTTAATGTTACGTCCTGCAATAAACAGGGTATTTTCATTGAAAACTCTTGCGAGTCCGCAAAGTGACGGCTGTTCAATTCTTAAATATTTCTTCATCTAAGGCACACGCGGGAAGCTTTTCGTTGAGTATGAGGTACACCTACGAGTCAATACTTTTGACGTAGTTGGGGAAGTAAGGAATATAGGTTGAAATGTGCTTAAATATTTTCATTTAGCATTTAAAGCACATGACCCTTTCGGCATCATTTTATTTCAAAATAAAATCTTCTCGCAGGATACCAGCTGTGAATATTGCAATCCTGATAATAAACCCACTTGTATTTATAAAACAGGAGAATTTTATGACCCTAGAAATCTCATTCATTGGGAACAATATAATAATTTATAGCATTCACATTATTGAATTGTTTTTTGACACTGTATCCTATCTGCTTCAGAAAATTATGAAATTCATTTATATTTTCATTCATTATTTCAATAAAGATGTCTGGGTGATAAGTCGCTATAATACCCCGGGCACCTTGAAGCACATCTATTTCCATTTTTTCAACATCAATTTTTATAAAGTCGATCTTATGCATAATAAACTCATCGAGGGGGATTACCTTTATAGCTCCTTCTGGATTAGATTCTAAGCAAGCTGCACCTATATTATTTGGATCACGATCTTTTACAGTAAATCTGCCATGCTCTTTACCAACCCCTATGCCTAGCATAGAAATATCTGTCTTGATACAATTGTTGATTTCCAAATTTGTTTTTAGTAATTGTATTGCAATTGGGTTTGGTTCAATCAAAATAACCTTTTCTGGATCCATGAATTTTTCATAGTATACGGCATGATTTCCTACATGGGCTCCAACTTCAATAATGACAGACTTAGGTCGTACATTATCGGCTATAAATTCTAATTCCTGCGACTCAAAAAATTTCTCATAATTAAGATACCAGCGCTGGATAAAATCTGAAGGATTTGAAATGAAGAATCTGATTTCTTTGCCCTTATATGAAAAAGAGATAATTCTGCCACTAATGCTCTCTTTCGTAATATTGTTTATTCCGTTCTGATTGGAAGCCATGACAGGTTTTAATTCTTCAGAATTAAAGCTGATCAAGTGAATGCCGATATCCTCCATGACATTCCTTAATTCCTCACTGGCTTTATTAGTTATCAAATAATTTAATCCCATCATACTTATTCCAGGAGTCATAACATTTGTTTTTCGCATATTTTTACTCTTCTCACTTATTTCATAAAATCTATATCCAAAAGTATTAAAAAAATCTGTCAGGTAATTTGCTTCCGTTGTGTCTGAAACAGCTATTATAAAATCAGGCTTGCATTTTTCTATCGTTTTTTTCATTCCCTCAACAACTTCCAGTTCAAAACCGTTTACATCAATTTTAACAAGTGAAACTGTATCAATATTATTTGATTCGATAATAGTGTCAACTCTTAAGGATTGTACCTTCCTATACAAAATAGGCTTCTTCTCTATATTAATTTTAATAGAACTGGCAAAAGGCAACAAATTTCCTTCATCAAATATATTTACCTTCATTTCACCATTATCATTGGCTGCAGCGATGGGGAGGATATTAATACTTGTCAACGAATTTAGTAAAATATTTTCTTTGATCCTCGAACAATTCATATCCAAAGGCTCAATACATATAATCCTGCTCTGTTTATTCTTCATTGATGCCACAAGCCCGTAAATTCCGGTGTAAGAGCCGATATCTAATATATATTCAGCATTACCCGCAAGTTTTGCCCAAATGCTCATTGATACAGGTTCATACGAGCCTGCCCAAATGATACTGCTTACAGTCAAATCGTCATTATTAGTAAGCATCCGGAAGGAAGGACATTCATAACAATTAATCGTATAGCAGCCATAATAGGGCAAATATCCGGACAACTGTAAATAGTTATCATGGTCGGCTATTTTATTCTGTCTAGCGAATCCCGCAAATTCAAGTGTTTTATTGTTTATTATTTGGATGAACTCCATAGTCATGTTTTCAATACCGTATTGACTTTTATATTCTGCAATTCTCGCTTCTACAGCTTCTCTCCATTGTCTTCCATCAGCAGACTTTGGTCCGGTGGAATGCAAACCTCTTCTATTAAGAAAGAAGGGATTACCGATCTTTAGACATTTAAAATTGCTCCAAACTCTCAAATAATAATCAAAATCCTCGCCCGTGTTCATTGATTCATTGAAAGGACTTTCTGCTGCGACTTCTGTTCTGATAAAATGACCCATTTGAAGTGTGATATATGGATCAAATAAAAGAAGTTCTTTTATATTTGATAACGTGAGTATCTGTGGGATACGCAGAGATGCCTGATTAGAATTTGGCAAAAGTTCAACAATAGCCCCCCAAATTGCATCATATTGATTTACATATTGCTTGATTAAATCAAAAGCATTTACAAAAAGAAGATCATCAGCATCAAGAAAGAAAAGCCATTCAATATTAGCTGCTTTTGCACGCCTTACTGCTTCATTCCGTGCGGCGGACCTACCTATCGCACCTGAAGTATCATTAATAGCTATTGTAGATATTTCACTGAAAGGACCTTGTGAATGCTGAATAGCTACCGAAATAGATTGACTGCTCTGTTGAAATAATCTCTCATGTCCAGGACCTACAGGTGTTATAACCGCACATTTCATCTTATTCTACTCATAAACTTGTGCTTTGATATTTTCATTTTAAATGCAAATTATAAATGAAAGATTTGTATTCTTATCTTTGAAATATGGTGAGTCTGCATATCTTTTATATGGCAACTTGTATTCATTAATAATATGAAATCCGTACCTCTGAAGCAAATTCATATAATCGTCAAAATTCCTGTTAAAAACCGGAGGATTACCTGGTCTGCGCCATTCTCTTCCTAAGATTTCTCCAACAATCAAATGCTTCTTGCATGCTTTACGCAATCGAGTCAATATGCTTCCTAATGTATCATCATCAAGATGTAGAAAAACTGTATAAGCTATTACTATATCAGCATTATCGTATTCGCTATCCACTTCAATCTCTTTGAAAAAGTATTCAGGATAAAGTTTTCGAGCTTCTTGTATTGCTTGGGGATTCAAATCTATCCCTATATATTTATTTGGTTGAAATGTTTTACAAAGAAAACGTCGATATCCACAACCAAAATCTAAGATAGTTTCAAAATGTATATTTTTCAATATTTCTTTTAGAACGTCGATAGGATTCCAACCCTCTGGATTTTCTGTATCATTTCCAGCAACAATATTCTGTAAATTGTCATTTGTCCAGTATTTTTTATAATCTATCATCTGTTAATCCTCTGCAAAAATATTTTTTATACGTCTATTTACTAAATAATAGTATCATCTCCTAATCAATGGCCACTCGGAGTGGCATAAAAATTCTGAAAGGGTATTAAATAAACAGAGAGCAACTCTTTTGAGAATAATTCTTCCATCCGAACTATTGGCAACATAGAATAGGTTGTTAATGCAATATTCCGGAAATCATTAGAAAAAAGCAGGAACAAGCATAGGATCCTCTTGTAAACATTCTTTAAAACACTCTGCATGGCAGTACCATATCTGCCATTTTCCTTTCGATGTTTCTACTGTCAGCCGACATGGCTCAATCTCGGTCTGGGAGATTGACATTCCGCAGAAGCAACAAGGATCTCGTTCGATTTTTGCCTCTTCGCCACACATAATTTTCTCCTTATCAAATTCCATTTGTAATATGCACAATTATATCATTGTTTGATCCCGTTTGTTACAGGAAGTTATCACCGTTTTTCTTTTTCTTTCATAGCTTGTTTGCAAGACTTGCAAACAAAATTTAGCTGGCCTTCGAGGATGGTTCGATATAGGTGACTCCTACAAAATAATTTGCCGCATTCCTTACATTTCCCCCCACGGTCATAACTGAAACTCTTGCCGCAGTGAGAACATGTAAAAGGGAAAATTCCATGCATAATATTTATTACCATGTATACTCCGCACAATTATATCATGCATCGGATACGCGCATAACAGGAAGTAGCAAACCGGCCCCAGAAATCTCGCAGGGCATTTCTTTCTATGTAACCAGCGCACAGCGATCGCTTTCCAAAAGCGCAGATTTCGCGGTGAACTTCTCTCTATGCGACTGGTCTATCCGCTGTACCATATTTTATAAACGGGAAAGTAGCGGGGAGCCGGAAGTCTTACACCCTTCTTTTTTCAGGGCCGAAGATATATTTATGGAGCTGGAGGTTCAGTCGGGCCCGAACTTTATCATCAATCATCCACCTCGCAAGGGTATCTGCGGCGAGAATGCCGTAAGCAGGAGACAACAGAAGATGGCATTTGTCCATCAGGTCGAATCTGTAGATGATGTCTTTTGACCATTCGTAGTCATTTCTATCGGTGATCACAAACTTTATCTCGTCGTTATGCTTTATCTCATTGAGGTTCGAAAAATCCATCTTGTCGCTCATGCCGCTGGCCGGCGTTTTCAAATCGAGTACGACAACCGCCCTCTTATCAATATCTTTTATGCTGACAGAACCATTCGTCTCGATCAACACTCTATATCTCTCTTCGATCAACTTCTCCGTAAAATGATAGACTTCTCTTTGAAGCAAGGGTTCTCCTCCGGTAATCTCGACAAGGTCTATTCCTGCAAGCCTGATTTTCCGCATGATCTCCTCTTCAGAAAGCTCAATCCCCTCGTCGTATGCGAATGTCGTGTCGCAGTATGAGCATCTCAGATTACAGCCCATAAGGCGCACAAAAGTGCACGGTATCCCCGCATAGCTTGACTCGCCCTGTATGCTCGTAAAAATCTCGCAGACTTTCAATGCCACTCCTGATATTCCGGATAATATTAAAATCCCTGACTTCTATTATATAATGAGAAAGGAGGATTGAAAATGGCTTCCGATTTGCGGCTGGATGTTCCTTTAAAATACGAAATTCTGCGGGACGTAGTTAAAGAGTACCCCGGCATTTTGAGCGCGGCAGAGACGCTCTTCCATGAGTTACGTAGCGACTCACCGGATTGGAGTCTTATTGTGAAAGAAATTCGTACGTATGCGCTCAAAAATTTCTATCTGCACGATCATCACGAAAAAGGCGCCGAGGCAGTCGGCACCATCCTTGATGTTTTTTTGGAAGCTAGCGATAATGCGGACGCGTCCGTTCAGCAGGCATCCATTGAAAACCTTATTTTTTATCTCGAAAAAATTCTGGTTGACAGTGACAACGCCCTTCAAAAATACGGACCGATATTTCACGACTGCTTCGCCAGGCTCAGTCACCTGAAAGAAAGGCAATTTTCTCTCATCGTGACCAATGCCCATCAGGTAAAAAAACTCGGCCAGATCATCCTCGGGAAAATGCCGGAAGGCTTCAATGTCGAGGCATGCAATGATCTCCTTTTCAGGTACTTCTCGGAAACCTTCAGGTATTGGCTGAACGAACAAGACCCTTCAGACTGGCTGAAGCAGGAGACAGCCGATACGTTTAGTGAAGAACAGGCAAAAAAGATCGAGGGATTATTTTATGCGATATCACACGCCCATTTAAAAGAATTGATGCAGGAATTGGACACCCTCGAAGCAACGAAAAACCAATACTCGCGTTTGAAAGAATTGGTCAAATTACCGGGTTATATCCAGGTGGTCAGGTACTATGAGGATTTATCCGGAATGCTGGCCATAACAGGAGATCCGCATAAAGACCTGCATACAAAAATGCTGTATCTCCTCATGATTATGGAGGTCGGGGGCCTTTCCGGTATACATGAAAACACTCTCAGGGAAATCAATCGCACCATCTCGAATATGACCAGACTTGAAAAGCCGGAACAAATAAAGGCGACCCTCTCGGGTATTTTCGGTGTTTTGAAAAACGGTTTTAAAACATATCCGGAAACAGCCCTCTACTGTATTCAAAGCATCGGCAACGAAATATATACCAAAGGCAGCAGCGCTCTCGTGGAGTGGTTTTTGCAGAAAATCATCTCCCTGGGATTTCAGTATCCGGATATACAGGGTGTCACCGATGAATGGCAGGTGAGGTCCAACCGGGCCCACTTGAAAAACATCCGCATCTGGCTCGAACTTATAGAGAATAATCCCAAGTGGTCCAAATCCCTTATTTCCGCATTGATCATTAATCTCAGGTTGTGCGGTGTACATATAAGTGATACGGACGTTTTCCAGAAGGACATAACGAAACTTCTGGACAGCGATATCAGGCCTGTTTATCATCTGGTCAAGCTGATGGCAAAGGTGTTCCCCGTCTATTTCAGCGACATAGGCGCTGAAGGTCCTCTTCGGGATGTTTCTACCGAGTTGGACGAGTGTACTCACAGGACCGATGCCCTCGTTCACTGTTTGCGTAAGCAGAGCCATGTCGAAAGCAGCGCACGGGTGGTTGATTTTATCGAAGAAGTCATACATTTCTGGAGGACAAAAGATAAAACCTCTTTAAAAAGATTTTTACCGGAAGAAATATATGAGCGGATCGAGGACTCAGGCTCATATATTGATGATCTTCACACGATTTTCGATGACATCTTCTGCCAAAAAGAAATCTCAGAGGTAACAGACCTCTTAACCCTTAAAGAGGAAGAAGTCCTTACACTTACTCAGCGTGTGCCTCATCTCTCTGAAATTGAAAGAAAGAGGGCGTGTCTGGCAGTCGAGTTCTATCGGTTGCTCAATAAAAAATACAATTTGGATCCATTGAATATTAAGGACCAGTTGCAATATGCCCAATCCCTGGGGCTTCCCGGGGCCGACTCGCTGATTGCCGTGTTGGAAAAAGGTAACATCTCCCGGCGGCTGGAAAGTGTCCTTGACTATCTGGAGCTTTTGCAGGACATCATTCTTTCTCCCGAGAAGTACGAACCCGTTGAAAACATATATCGCAAACGACATATTGCCGCGGGAATACCCTCAATATACGGCAAATATCAGGAGAGAAAATTTGATGCCCTGGCCCTCACCTTCCGTCTGGAAAGCCTTGCCAATATTTTGTTCGAAGAACTCATAAATTCGATTAACCTCACATTCATCACAAGGGCCACCCTTTTCAAGATCCAGAAGTATGCGACTTTATTCTTTAAGGCGCTCAAATTAGACGGCATATCGTCAAACAAAATGGAAAACGCCCTCGAACTGTTATCGGTAGCACTGGAGGTGAGGAGGTTTTCATTCTCCCAATACATAGACATCTTCAGGGGTTTCTCGGAGGCTGTCCAGGACATTCTCAACACCTACTACAGCGATATTTTTAAGAACAATCTCAAACAGATCATTCCCCAGCTCGGCGTCGAACAAATCCTCCCCAAATATCCCCGTACGGAAACATGGCAGAATGATTCCGAGTTTGTCAATAAGATATCGGAGCAGTTTCTGAGAGAGACCGTTGCCAGCTCATTCGGACTCCAGCAATTGGATAACTTTATCAGCAGGATATTAAAAACACTATTCGAACAGGCAGAGGGACTGGATGTCCAGAATCTGGACCTGCTTATGAGCTACGATCCGAAGAAGGCGCTGTCCGGTATTCATACCCCGAATGAGGCCACGAAAGACAGGATCCATCTGGGGAATAAGGGACATAACCTGATAAAGCTCGCCTCTCTGGGGATACCTGTCCCTCCGGGTTTTATTATAACGACCGAGGTGTTCCGGTGCGAAAAGGCGATCAACAGATTCAGGTACGTCAGGGAGCACCTCGATGAAGGTATCGAAGAACAGCTTGCCGCACTCGAAAAACATGACGGGCAAGGTATTCGGTGATCCTGAAAATCCCTTGCTTGTTTCGGTAAGAAGCGGCGGCGCGATCTCCATGCCCGGCATGATGATCTCTTTTCTGAATGTCGGGATCAATGAATCCATCGTCGAACGGACTGATAAAAAAGACCTCAAAACCCTGGTTTGCCTGGGATTGCTACCGTCGTTTTCTTACAGTGCTGGGGGATGTCATACGGCATGGAGAGGGACAAGTTCGACGACATCATGAACTCTTTCAAGGGCAAATACAACGTTCTGAAAAAAATTCAGTTTGCCCGGATCAGATGAGGGACCTGGCGCTAGCTTACCGGGAAACCATCAGAAATAACGGAATAGAAATTACCGACGACCCCAAAACCCAGCTGCAGACCAGCAATCGAACAGGTATTTAAATCCTGGTTCTCCAAAAAAGCGCAGGCATATCGTGAGATTTTGGGTATTTCCGAAAACTGGGGCACCGGCGGTCATTGTTCAGTCAATGGCTTACGGGAATCTTGACACCAATTCAGGTACCGGCGTTCTTTTCACCCGCAACCCGCAGGAGTCGGGAGACAGGGTCATGTTGTGGGGTGATTTCGCGACCGGCGCACAAGGGGAAGATATCGTCTCCGGGCTGGTAAAGACACTCCCGATATCGAACGAACAGAAACCCTTTGAAGACAGGACATCCGAGATCTCATTCGAGGAAAGTTTTCCTGAGCTCTATACACGCTTGCTCAAAATAAGCAAGGATTTAATTTATAAAGAGCGCTGGGGCGCGCAGGAGATCGAGTTCACCTTCGAAGGGAAAAGCAGCGAGAACCTGTATATCCTGCAGACACGTGATATGGCTATGACAAGAAAAGAGAGTTTTATGGCCTTTTTACCTTCGAAGAAACTCTCTTCCAGCTACCTCTCCAGAGGGATCGGTGTCGGCGGCGGCGCCCTGAGCGGCAGGGTTGTCTTTGATCTTGATGAAATTCAGGAACTCAGGAAAAGGGACCCGGCTACTCCCCTGATTCTTGTTCGCTCGGATACCGTTCCCGATGATATCAGGCATATTTCCGCTGCTGACGGACTGTTGACAGCCCGGGGCGGATCGACATCTCATGCCTCTATTATTGCCAATCGGCTGGGGAAAGACCTGCGTCGTCGGCTGCAATAATCTGGTTGTCTGGGAAACTGAAAAAAGATGCACGATAAATGAACGGTTGATTAAGGTCGGCGATTTCCTGAGTATCGACGGACGAAACGGCTCTGTATACTCCGGCAAGCATCAGGTGAAAGAGATAAAGGCGGAAGTTGGTGACAAACTTGTAGACTCTGTTAAATTGGTATAATAATTCAAGGGACATAAGTATGAAGAATGTAAAAAAATGTCGGAAAGGAGAAAAACAGAAATGATCTCAGAAAAAAAACCTGTCCTCGGAATCAATGGTCTGGGCAGGATCGGCAAGTTAACTCTCTGGAACCATATCGGCAGAAAATATTTCTCCGAGATTGTTGTGAATATCGGAAGAAAGGCCGGGACAAAACTGGAGGATGTTGCCCTGTACATTGAAAAGGATTCAACCTACGGATCATTGCATCAATATCTCCACGGATATAAGGCAAAAAAGGTGATCGAAGACATTGATGAAGAAAAAGGCACCATGGTAATAGACGGCGTCCCTGTTACCATCCTCAGGGAATCACGCAACCCGAGAAATATTCCCTGGAAGGATTACGGGGCAAAAGTGGTCGTTGAAGCCACCGGAAAGTTTAAAGACCCGACAACCCCTCCGGATTCAAAGGAAGGCGCTGCGCGCGGCCATCTCGAAGCAGGCGCCGAGAAAGTGATCGTCTCCGCTCCGTTCAAGATCAAGGAAAAAGGCCATGCCATACCCGACGATTCAACAACAATAGTAATAGGCATAAACGATGATAAGTATGATCCCCTCAAACACCGTGTCATCTCAGCCGCCTCCTGTACAACCACCTGTCTTGCTTACATGATCAAGCCGTTGCTGGATTACTTCGGTCCGAAGAAGATACTGAACGCCTCCATGGCAACGGTGCATGCCGCCACCGGCACACAAGAGGTGCTGGACAGACTTCCGAAGCAAGGTGCAACTGATCTACGGAAAAACAGAAGCATCATGAATAACATCATTTTGACCACGACCGGCGCCGCAAAGACGCTGGGTCTCGTAATACCCGAGATGAACCAGATAGGGTTCAGCGCTGAATCGGTGCGTATCCCCACCTCCGCAGGCTCTTTGATCATCCTGGTAGTGACCTTCTGCGATGAAGTAGGAGTGCCCGCAATCAACAGGACCCTTATCAATAATATTTATCGCGATGCCGAAGAGAAGGAAAAGAGAGGGTATATCAAGTATACCGACGAGCAGAATGTATCTTCAGACATTGTCGGCCACTTCGGCCCTGCCACAATTATTGAAGGCCATGAAACCCACACGAGAACCGCCTTTGCAACCCTGGAGCTTTCTAAATTTTCGAAACTGCCTGTCTGACCTGCTGAAGCAGCTTCCGGAACATCTGGAGATACCGATCACGCAGGCGGTAATCTACGGATGGTATGACAATGAGATGGGAAGCTATACGAACATGCTCGGCGACCTGACCGCGAAAATAGCGTCGACTGTTTATCAGTAGCCGGGCAGACAATAGTGGCAAGATTTTTTAATTGCCGGATACGATAAATAATTTCAAAACCACAATAGATAGGATTTGAGATCACAGGCACATCAGAATTTTTTGATATTAAAGAAATAGCCGTCCGTTAAGGAAACAAGATGGAATCGGGGAAAAGAAAGTTTTCAAGGTGCGATTTCTACCAAATAATTGAGTATTCCTTTACACCTCATATTGCTGATAAAGTTTCAACGGGATTGCTTCACGATTTCAGCTACTCCGGATTATGCATGATAACGCATCAGCCATGTCAAGAAGGTCAAGAGATAGTGATAAAGAGCAGTCTCATGAGCAATGCAATAACTGCCGTAGTTCGCTGGTGCAGCAATACGGGCAATGCTACGTATAAAGTGGGATTAGAGTTTAAGAATTAAAAAAAATTGTAACTGCCGGGCCTGACCGGTCTCCGACTCGCAGAGGATCCAGTGTCTTTCTATCATCCCCGCGGGAGCGTGTCGCTTAAAACGATCCACTTCCGCGGGAATGACGGTTATGTATTCCTGCTTATACACTTATGAGTAATTAAGAAATGCTAGTAAAAGCGAGGGCTCAAGGTCACGAGGCCCCGTTGTTTTTGTTCTCTGTGTTCACGGTATCTTTGCAGGTGATAGAACTTGCTTACGTGTGACATTTTTTCGGCATTCACGGCAAGAACCGGACAGGGGGCCTGACGTGTAACCTCATCCAGTATGCTTCCTAACAAGAGTTTCTTGATGCTGTTTTGGCTGCCTGATCCCATTATAATGAGATCGCTGTTTTCCTCCTCGGCCGCCTCTACAATCTTCTTGTCGATGTCGCCTACTTCGATCCGCACATGCACAGAAACACCCTCGGATTTTGCGATCTCTTCTATTTCGGAAACAATCCTGTCCGAATCTCCGTCCAAAACGTGACCGATATTTCTTACCCCTGTCAGGCTGAGGTCTCCCTCATAAGAGGGATTCACCTTGACGACGGTAACACTGCATTTCTCGCTCCCCAAAAGTCTCAAACCCTGAACGAGGACATCTTTGGACCCGTTTACCGCGATAAGCACTTTTCTGTAATCATTCATGTCGTTCTCTCCTTTCATTTCACGACCAATACAGGACAGGGAGCGTTGATAATGACCCTTTCCGCGATACTCCCTATAATGGCCTTATTTACACCCGTCCATCCGTGAGTACCCCTAATGATCAGATCGTTTCGCAGCCTATTCGCTGTCTCTATGATCTTATCCGCCTCATCTCCCTCCGCTATTTCGGCATTAATTCTTAAACCGTGATTCATAGCTATCGCTTTTGCCTCCTCCATAATCTTCCCTGCCTCGCGGTGAAGATTTTCTTTTATGAAGCTCGATGCAAAAAATTCGATCATTTCTTCATATCGTGGTATCACATAGATAGCGGTCATCTCCGACCCATCAATCTTGGATAACTCGCACGCTTGTTCAAGGGCTTTCTTACTAAAGTCCGATCCATCAAATGAAAGCAGAATGGACTCGTATTTTCCGGTACATTTTTCACAGGGTTTTTTAACTACCAACACATCACATGGTGAGCTCACAATGACCCTCGAAGTAACGCTGCCGAGGAACAGTTTCTTTAAACCTTTTCTCCCATGAGTGCCAATGGCAATGAGGTCCGCATGTCTTGCGGTCGCAACGTCTACCAGGACATCATGGGGTTCACCTTCACAGATTAACGCTTCCAGATTTCCGTTCAGACCAAACTCTGCTGATACCTTCTCCCGCATTTGATAGCATGTTTTTTTGCCTAATGCAAAACGTTTTTCCCTCTGACCCGGATCAATAACAAATTCTTCCTCGTCAAAGAAGACCGAATAGACGAGTATCGCTTTCCCTCCGTGTCTGATTATCCAATGTGACGATTCCAGCAGCGCTGCCTTGCTGAATTCAGAATCATCGTAAGCTATTACTATGTCCTTGTACATACTAATGAGCACCTCCGCTTTTTCTGAAAACCAGCCCCACACCAAACCCCGCGCTCAACGCGGCAAGAATGGATATGATTCCATACACGGCTGCATTATTTTTCGCCATATCGGCAAACGCTTTCACCCCGCCGACCTGTTCGACAAGTACACCTGATGTTGCGGTCTCGACCACTTTTTTGTCCTTTACCGCATATACAGTGACCGTATAATTTCCCGGAGGGGCCTGGTAAGGCCACTGAGTCAATATGTAATAGTTTTGTACGCCGTTCTTCTCCGTCATGGATATCTTCCCGGTAGAAGCAGCATAAAGGTTCGAAGATTCCTTGAACTTCACGAATTCATTAAACCACTTCGCCCTTTCTCCTCCATCCGACGCATTCATTTTTACATGGCTTCCGAGGGCCGGATAACCGAGGATGAATTTATTTATCTCGTCCCTGCTTAGTATGTCTTCAACACTCCGGGTACTATGGAGAAAATAGACATTCGGGGCATCCTCGATCTGAAGCTCCCCTACATTCATCCATAAAACCCCTCCCACCTTTCCTTTCTTCCGAAGGGTTTGATGGCCGTCCGCTGATGTCAGCTTGATAATGAGATCGGTATCCGGGTCCGACATGCCTCGCACACTGACGGTACTTCCGTGATAGAAAAAATCCACCGTTATGTGATCGTGATTTGCCTTTGCCGTCAATTGCGCGGATGCCGTGTTCGTCAACAGCAGAAGACATACAACCGACACTTGAAAAATGAGAAATAATTTGTTTGCCGAACTCTGATGTTTCATTAGTGACCCCCTCCTTGTGATAAAAGTAATGACGGACTTAATGTCAGTTCAAAGACTATTTTTACGGTAACGGCGAGAACTATTACCGCCAGAAGAATTTTGAGCTGGTCCCCCTTTAATTTACGACCAAAGACCGCGCCGACCTGGGCCCCCACGGTCGATCCCAGCAGCAACAGTACGGCAAGAATAAAATCGACTGTATGGTTTGCATAAGATTGGAGAAACGTGACCTCAATACAGGTAAAGAGAATCTGAAAAAGGCTTGTGCCTACGATCACATGCATGGGCATCTTCAATATATAAAACATCACGGGCACCATCAGGAAACCGCCGCCAACACCCATTATTGCTGCAAGTACCCCCACAAAACCCCCGAGAATTATGGGTACCAAGGCGGAATGAGTGACCCCTGACTTTTCGAAATGTGTCTGTAAAGGCAGAGACCTAAGCAACATTGCAACTCTAGAATCTTTTTCTTCCTTGGCCTCTTCCGGGTTTCTTTTCCGCATACTCTGAAGGCTCTCGATGAACATATACGCTCCTATGATGCCGAGCATCAGGACGTAGGTTATCTTGATCACAAAATCCGCATTCCCCATCGCCCTGAGAATCTTTATTCCTTCAACGCCGAGAAGTCCTCCGAAAAATCCTCCCAGAAGAAGATAAAGCCCCATCTTGAAATCGACGTTGCCGACTCTCCAGTGTGCATATGTACCGGAAACTGAGGCAGCGACGATCTGGTTTGAGTCCGTGGCAGCCGCAACCGTAGACGGAATGCCGAACATGATCAAAATCGGCGTCATCAAAAATCCCCCTCCTACTCCAAAGAGGCCTGATAGAAGGCCGACAACCAGACCAAGACCAACGGGGATCAAAATGTTAATACTGGTCAGTGCAACCGGCAGGTAAAGATACATAAAAATTCCCCTCCTTTTCTTAAATTGATGCGGCAGATGCCTGTCTGGCTATGGTGACTATCGGCCTTGCGACTGTATCTGAAAGCCTTTTCAGTTTTCTTTGGGTAAGATTACTGTAGTCGGTGATATTCGGGCCCAGCAGGACTATATCGATTCCATTTCTGTGCTTAAAATACTCTTCTATAGACGAAACGGCGTCCGCCCTCGAAGAATAGACATCAACCCTAATCCCTGATTCCCGGCACATTCCGAAAATACCGACGAGTTTCCGGTCAAGATTCGCATCTGATTTTTTATGCTCTTCAGCAACTGTCCGTCTCGCTGTTTCAGGTTCGTTGGCTTCTGCAAAGGTGACTGCGGTCATCAGATCGTCGACTTTTCCGGAAAGCATCCGCTTCCTGAGTAGAAAAATCATCAGATCTTCATTCATCACCTTTGCGAGTTCAATGACATATGAGAGACCTTCATCGGGGCGCTCATCGAAATAGGTGACGAATAAAAGCTTTTTCTTCATATTTGTTCTTGCCTCCTTGTCGTAATCTACAGACAGGAGAGCAACAAAGGTGCCTGATGCTAAGTTATTGATTTGGAAGGATAAAGTAACTTCGGAGGGTTAATCTGCTGTTTCAGTTTTGAACACTGGTGAACGCTGGTCTTCTTTGAGAATTCTCCAGAGGCTCGTTCTTGATATGCCCAGGATGTCCGCGGCCTTTGATTTATTACCGCCAAGCATTTCAACTACCTTTTCAGCATATTCTCTGTTCAGCACATCTATCGATTTGATCTTACCCGGTAAAAGCGTTTCAACAGAGAACAATTGCAAGTTCTGAGGCAGACTCTCGTCTGTAATACGGGGGCCTTTTTCAAGAATTATCGCCCTTTCCACGATATTTTCCAGTTCCCTGACATTGCCCGGAAAACTATAGCCACATAAAATATCAAGCGCTGCCGGAGTAAAACCTGAAATTTTTTTATTGGATTTCGGAAGATGCTTTTGGAGAAAATATTTGCTGAGAGGTTCGATGTCCTCCCTCCGCTCCCTTAAAGGCGGGACGTATATTTCCATTACATTCAAACGGTAATACAGGTCCTCTCTGAATTTCCCCTGGGACATGAGGGCATTTATGTTCTGGTTGGTAGCAGCGATAAACCTCACATCGACCTTTATCGGCTTTGTACCGCCGACCCTGAAAAATTCGCCCTCTTCTATCACGTGAAGCAATTTAGCCTGCAGACTCGTGGATATTTCTGAAATCTCATCAAGAAAAACGGTGCCGGTATCAGCGATTTCCAGGAGCCCCTGCTTCGCGGTGATTGCCCCGGTAAATGCCCCTCTTTCATGACCGAACAATTCACTGGTGAGGAGATTCTCCGTGAAGGTGGCGCAGTTTATTGAAAGGAAGGATCTCTCTTTTCTTCGGCTGATCGAATGGATCAGTCTGGCAATAAGGCTTTTGCCGACACCGCTTTCTCCGGTCAAGAGAACGTCGCAATCGGAGTCGCTGATGTTCCCTATAAGGTCGAAAATCTTCTTCATGTTTTCACTCTTAGCGATACCGGAGATCTTTTTGTTCGTCCCCAAAGATGTCTTTAACGCTATGATTTCTTTCTTCAGAGCTTTCTCTTCAAAGATTTTCCTGACTTTTAAAAGCAGTTCGTCAAGGTCAAAGGGTTTCGTAATATAATCATAGGCGCCCTTTTTCATGGCGCCCACGGCGGAATCGATGCTGCCGTAGCCGGTCATGATTATTACCTCTATTTCGAGGTCCTTCTCTTTAATTTTCTCCAGGAGGTCTATCCCGGTGAGCGCCGGCATCTTTATATCAGCGATGAGGAGATCGAAATCCTCTTTTTCCATGCTTTCAAGAGCCATACGTCCGTCACCGACACCGGATACTTCGTACCCCTCTTTCTTCAGAGTAGAAAGGAGATGCTTTAACGTTATCTCTTCATCCTCTGCTATCAATATCTTAAAACCCATACTTATTCCGAACCTTTCGGAAGGGTAATGGTAAATGTGGTGCCTTTACCTTCTTCACTTTGAATAGTTATCCTTCCGTTATGTTTATTTATTATTTTAAAGACAATGGCGAGTCCGAGGCCCGTGCCTTTATCCTTTGTCGTATAGAAAGGTTCGAAGATCTTTTCCATGGCTTCGCCTGACATTCCCTTTCCCGTATCCGACACTTTTATCGTTACAAAGTCCTCTCCCCCTATTACCTTTACCGTTAAATTGCCCTCTCCCGACATGGCATCAACAGCATTCGTAAACAGGTTGATAAAAGCCCGTTCCATCAGTTCAGGGTCTGCATGAACAGCTACCCGGCTGGCGCTGGAATCCAGCATGAACCTCACTTTTTCCGCATTGATGGAGTTGCCGATAAGTTTATACGCATTGGCAATGAGCTCGCATAAATCCGTCTCTTGCATCTGCGGCTTTCTCCCACGGGCAAACTCGAGCAGATCACCCACGATGCCCTTCACCCTGAGCGTCTGACTCCGAATATCGGTCACAACCTCCTTTATGCTTGAAGGACAGGCGTCTCCCACTTCACTGGCCAATACCTGCGTGGAAATGTAGATGTTGTTGAGAGGGTTGTTCAGCTCATGGGCTACTCCGGACGCCAATGTCCCGATGGCAGCCAGTTTTTTGTTCTGGAAAAGTTCCTTATTTTTTTTCTCCAGTTCCTCTTCCCTTTGGGCAAGCTGTTCTTCCATTTCATTGAACTTTTCGATCAAAGTCACCACCTCGTCATTGCCGCTCCATTTTCCCTGAGTAAGGGCCACCTTTGAGAAACTGCCTTTTCCCGTTTTTTCCACGACCTCGATTAAAGCTTTAAGCCGCTTCACAACATCTCTGTTAAAAAAAATTATTGTTCCCACCCCCGTAATAAAAAAGAGAGGCAAAAATATAAAGATTGCGAATTGTGATCATTCGAATCGTCTTCTCCACCTGTTCCCTTGCGTTTCTGTCAAGTTCTTCGGAGATGGTAAGAATATCTTCTCCGTTTTTTCTGAGCGTGTCTATATGGGAGTCGAGTTCTTTCAGTCCCGACATGAGGCTGTTTTCTGCCGGCAGCGAAAATGACTTTTCAAGCAATGCAATCCCCTGGAGAGGATGCTCTATTAAAATCGCTTCAATAAGAGGAAACAATTCGCTCCATTTCGAATGAGAGGTCTTTATCTCCTCAAATTCACCCGACAGATCTCTCGCAAGCAATTCTATCGTGTTGAAATTTTGCTCATATTCCTTGATACTGGCCTTCAGATCGCGCACAAGGACCCTATCGGCGAAAGAGCCCTCGTTCATGATGCTGTTCAGTTCATAGAGATATTTATGGACGGCCTCTGACTCTTCTTTTGCCTTTGAATACTTTAGAAAATAGTTTTTCTCGTGTCTTCTGATCTGGAGAGATTTGTTTCTTACGGTGTCGGTAAACTCGATAACCCGTATTTCCTTTTTGATTTCAATGAAGTTTATATATTCAAACGCGGCGAGCAATACGATAATGAATACGCTGATGAGAAAGCTGAGAGTTATTTTTTTCTTGAGTGACATGTGACATTCGGTGCTGCCGGAATTTTTATTCCTTGACCACAAGCACAGGGCACGGCGCATGGCCGATAACTTTTTCCGTAACACTGCCCATGAGCAATCTCCTCAGTCCCGTGCGGCCGTGGCTTCCCATTATTATCCCGTCCACCTCCTGTTTTCTTGAAATTTCTACAATAACCTTATACGCCTCTCCTTCCCTCACAAGGCCTTCGGCCCTGATTCCTTCCGCGCCCGCTTTTCTTTTTATATCCTCAACCAAATCCTTCGCCTTGTTTATAAGATCTTCGAACGCTTTCGGCGCCTGGGCAAAAAAATCTTCCGTCACGTCGACAACGGAGATTACCTGTAATTCGCTCCCGTAGGATTTGGCGAATTCTATGGCCTTGCCTATTGCGGGCTGGCTGTATTTCGAGCCGTCAGTGGCCAAAAGAATTTTCTTCCACCCTATTGATGAATTCTCAGGCACTACAAGGACGTCCCTGCGGGTGTGACCGATAACCCTTGCGGTTACGCTCCCGATAAGCGCCTTTTCTATCTGGCCGCGGCCTTTCCTTCCCATTACTATGAGGTCACAGTTCTCCGCGTCGGCAAGGTCCACGATCCTCTCATATATATCGCCCTCTTCGCAGACGGTCTTAATCGTTACCCTTTGCTCCTCTGCTATCCTTTTAGCCTCCGAAATAGCTGCTTGACAGGGCGCTTTCATAGACTCCCTGATATTGTTCACCCACACCGCACTGAGGTCGCCTTCATAACGTGCCGCAACTGAAACAACGGTTACCCAGCACTTTTCGTCGACCGCCATCTTAAGGGATTCCTTTAATGCGTGCAGGCTCTGTTCCGAGCCGTCAACAGCTACGAGAATCTTTCTGTATCTTCCCATGGTTAAATATTCACCTCTTCCAAAGCCTCTTGTCTGATCATTTCACGTTCAGCACGGCGTCCCTGCCACATGGCTCTCAGAACTATAAAGGCTCCCATGAGAAGGGCAAATGCCATGATAGCGAAACTCGAGCTTTTCAAGTACTTTAACGGCAGTTTCACTCAAGGCGTTTATCAGGCCTAACTGTGCCAGATACACGGGTACCATCAGGGCACGGCTGAAAAGAACGGTTACCATGATGAGACCCATAACGAACTTTATCATAAATGGTTTAACATATGTAGTCCCGATAGCGCCCAACTGGATCCCGAAGAGCGAACCTGCGAGGATGATAGCGGCCAGCCTTATATCAACGAGGCCGTGGAGGGCATATTTAAACGAACCGCCAAGCCCCATAACAAATGCAACAACCAGTTCTGTGGCCGACGCCATAAGACTTGGCGCGCCTAGCACGTAAATCATTGAAGGGACGCCTATAAATCCTCCTACCGCAATAGTGGCTGCCAGCATTCCCGTCGCAAAAGCAAGGGGAATAATGAAAAGCACCGAAATCTTCGTCTTCAGGCATCTGAAATACATCATTGTCCCCGGAATATTCACGGACTGCACCCACTTGGCTATATTTGATACCTTTTCCTCATCATCCGTCTTACCCAATCTGTACGTTTTCACGGCATCCTTGAGAACGAGCCCTCCCACAACCGCCAGAACAACGACAAAGGCAACACTCACATAGAGATTGGAACCTGCTTCACCGAATGCCTTTTTTATGCTTTCCTGGATGTGAGCTCCGTAGAACACCCCTGCTTCGGCAAAGACGCCGAAGACGATCCCCATTTTGACATCCACCTGACCGTATTTAGCACGCTTTATTGCACCGACCAACGCCTTCGGAAACTTGTGGCACATATTGCTCGCCACCGCCACAAGACCCGGTACCCCTATGCTCATCATTCCCGGTGTGAGGACAAACGCTCCGCCTGAGCCGATAAAGCCACTCACAAGTCCCCCGATAAAGCCCACAATGAACAAATACAGTACGTACATCAAGTTCAAATCAATGAAATTAGATACTACCTGAGCTGTGTCATGCATATCATATCCCTCCTCCCTTTATACTCTTGCTCTTAAACGAGGTTGCGGCTGCGGACGTTCTCTTCTGTCGGGACGTACGACCTCAGGCCTCGGCTTCAGTGACTTTCTGGTCGCCTCGATACCTAACACCGACCAGAAATGTCCCGTGAACCCGCCGTGCACGAAAGAGATCAGAAAAGCAGTCGCGATCGGAAGTGCAGCATACCAACTGCCTCTTGTGAAATACGCCATGATAGTGCCCTGATATCCAAACATTGCCGCGTACAGCGCCGTTGACAATATCCCGAATAAAATCAGCTTGCCAACAGGTTTTTTCTTCGGTTTTCCATAATCGTTTGCCATAATGCCCTCCTTTATTAAGGTTGTTTAAGTCTTTGCCAAGCCCGAGACCAGAACGAGAGGACATTCCAGGCCTTCCCATCCGTGGAGAACCGCCCCTTCCTCCTTTTTACATTCGATACTCAAATCCTGTGAATCGATGACAACGAATTGAATGTCGCTCATCTTGTCCGTGAACTTGATGATCTCGTCCTTTATGGCGCCTTCTCCTTTTGTCAGGTGGTACTCAATCCCTTTCGCTTTCAGTTCTCCGAGATACCGCTCTAGAAAAAAATCTGCGTTTTTCCCTTGTTTGATGTAGAGAATCTCGATTACCGCGTCTATCCGTTCCGATATGTTCAAGGCATATGATGCCGCTTTCATATCGGTTTCCAGTCCCGTCAGGACAAGCAATATCCTGTGTCTCGCCGTAAGCACCTTCTTTGCGGTATCGAAATCACCCTCTTCCGCAAAGGCCACAGCCGACATTATGTCCTCAAACTTGTTCATGATCTGTCTCATATTCTCTCTTTTTTTATTCATCTATGATCCCTCAGATTTTCGACCTACGAATATCTATTAACCAATTTCCGTGCCATGCGGATTTCGATAGCAGCCTATTGGTTTTATTGGGTATTTTTTAGTTTTGCTGCCACAATAGATGTGTTGCAATTTGCAATGCTAAATTGCGGGTGGCTATATATCGGTATTCTCAGGTGTTTCCCGTATTGTTGCATTTGACGGAATGCAATTGCAAACTGCAACGATTGTGAAAATTAGCCTAAGAATACGCTTACTGTGTGTAATTATTTGCTTAGTCAAAGAATAAATTGTTATCTTATTATTGAAAGAAGATCATTGGGCAAACAGTGCGTCAGTTTGGTCGACGGCATGAAAGATGCCTGTCTGCGGGTGAGCAGTGAATATATTTAAAAAAAGCGAAGAAAAACAACAGACCGCAATTGTGGAGGAGTTCCGCCAAAAAATAATCTCTGCGAACATGCCTTCCAATGTCCAACAGATAGCAGAGAAGGAACTCGATATGCTGTCCAAGACGAGTCCGGCAACAGCGGAATATACTATAGGGCTTACTTATATTGATTATCTCGTCAGCCTTCCATGGAACAAGAAAACTCCCGACAATCTTGACCTCGAAAGGGCCGGGAGGGTTTTGAATGAAAGACATTATGGCCTGCGCGAGGTCAAGGAGAGGATCCTTGAGCATTTGGCTGTGAAGATCCTGGTGATGAACAGAAAACCCCGCATACTTGTTGTGGACGATGAGGAAATTGCGAGAAAAAATTTAGAACATATATTGATCAAAGAAGAGTATACCGTAGTCACCGCGGTCGATGGCGTAGAAGCAATCAAAAAACTGGAGGCATCGGATTTTGATATCGTACTGACCGACCTCAGGATGGAGAAGATTAGCGGGATCGACATCCTTGAAAAGACCAGGACAAGATACCCCGATACCCAGGTCATTATGATTACGGCTTATGCCTCCGTAGATACGGCGATCGAAGCGATAAAGCGCGGCGCTTTCCATTACATCGCGAAGCCCTTCAAGCTGGAAGAGGTGCGGACAACGGTCAGGCAGGCGCTCGATAAAAGATTGTCAACGGTATCCGCAAAGGGATCGATCCTCTGTTTTGCGGGTCCTCCGGGGACGGGGAAAACCTCCCTGGGCAAATCCATTGCCGACGCGCTGCAGAGGAAATTCGCGCGGATCTCGCTGGGCGGGATGAAAGACGAGGCCGAGATCAGAGGGCACAGGAGGACTTATGCGGGAGCGATGCCGGGCCGTATCATCGAAGAAATCCGCAGGGCGGGCTCTGCCAACCCCGTGCTTATGCTCGATGAAGTGGACAAGATCGGGCAAGACTTTAAAGGCGACCCGGAATCTGCTTTACTGGAAGTGCTGGACCCGGAGCAGAACCAGAGTTTCATCGACCATTATCTCGACGTCCCCTTTGATCTCTCGAATGTCATGTTTATCGTGACGGCCAATATCGCCGATAACATTCAGGGTCCCCTCAGAGACCGCATGGAGATCATCGAATTCTCCGGGTATACGGAGGATGAAAAGATAAATATAGCCTTATCGTATTTAGTCCCTAAACAAATTCGGGAACAGGGCTTGTCGGATTATCCTCCCGAATTCGCCGCTGAAGCGGTATCCAGGATTGTTCAGGAATATACGCGGGAGGCCGGCACAAGAAATCTCGAAAGACAGGTAGCTACAATCTGCCGGAAAATCGCGACCGAATTCGTACATCACAAGGAAAATGTGCGGAATGTCAAAATAACCCCCGATCTCGTGGAAAGATATCTCGGCCCGAGAAAGTACTACTTTGAAGTTACCGATGAAAAAAACCGGGTTGGTGTTGCTACAGGATTAGTTTGGACTGAGGCTGGAGGAGATATCATCTTTGTTGAAGCGGCAAGGATGAGAGGTAACAGGGAACTCATCCTGACGGGATCACTTGGGAATGTAATGCGTGAGTCCGCCCAGGCGGCCCTCAGCTACATAAGAAGCAACGCCGGTTCTTTCAATATCCCCGAGGATTTTTTTGAGAACCATGACATACATGTCCACGTCCCGGCCGGAGCGATTCCGAAAGACGGTCCCTCTGCAGGGTCGACTATTGCAGTTTCCCTGATTTCGCTTTTAAGCGGACGGCCTGCCAGAAGGGATGCGGCGATAACCGGGGAACTGACATTAAGTGGGAGAATCCTTCCCGTCGGGGGAATCAATGAAAAGGTCCTTGCTGCAAAGCGCGCGGGCGTGAAGACGGTTATCTTACCACTCAAGAATAGAGTGGATGTGGAAAACCTTCCTGATGACGCCAAAAAAGGGCTGGAAATTCTCCTCGTCGATAAGATCGAGGAGATCGTTGATAAGGTACTGATAAAGTAATTCTTCTTAATTACATCATCAGTACCTTACAAGCGGTTCTTTTATATGGGCTGTTATCGACCCGTGCCGGGCGCCCGCAACTCTTTGCGCAATCTGGTGTCCGGCTGTATCCTATCTGTCTTTTGAGGCCTCTCTTCTTCCCTGAGGATATCCCTTGCCGTGTCGAACTCGCCAACCTCTGCAAAGGCAACAGCCATAAAAAGATTCTCGATTCTTTCTGTCAATCCTTTCATTTTCTTACGCCTCCTTTCTGTTTCTGTTGCCCCATATATATCAAGTATCATGCCACCTACTCATTATCCCTTTAAATCAGCTGAGATTGAAAATTGATTTCCGTTCCTTGCGAAGCAGCGGAAGGTTTAACTTGATTCACATTGCAACACCTTTGTCTTGCATCAATAACAAAAGAGTGTCTTGAAGCGTCACACCCCGGACGGGAAGGATACCGTTTATTAATCATAAATGTTGCAATACATGCGCAGTATGTTGCTTTTTGCAATAACTGCGGTTAAACTAATAATATGCTTAAGTTGCAGCCCAGTATCAGAAGTAAAATCACCTTTGGTTACTATGCCGGAGTTGCGGTGATTATAGGTCTGTCATTGTTTACCATCATGGAACTTTGGTATGTCGGGAAAAAGGTCCAGTTCGAAGAGGTGGTCACCGAATTCTTTGACACGACACTCGAGATCAGAAGGTTCGAGAAGAACTTCTTTCTATATGAACACGAAGAGGATTATCATGAGAATATGCGGTATGTCAATAAGGCCCAGGAAATACTCGACAAAAATCTCAAAGAATATAAAAGTCTCGCGGTCGCCCCTCATTTAAATACCGTAAGAGACCGTATTGGAAAATATAAACGGCTGATGGAGCAGTTCGCTCTGGTGAGCAAGCTCAAAATTGCTCAGCGTTCGGATCTGGAGAAGGCCATAAGAGAACAGGGCAAAGAAATCATTACAATTGCCGAAGATATTTCGAAAACCGAACGAAAAAGACTTCAAGATCTGCTTAATACAATGCAGAGAACTCTCGTGTTGTCCTTTCTTGTCCTTTCCATCTCAGGAATCATAATCGGTCAGATTTTGTCGAGGATGGTAGTCAGGCCTCTGAAATCCCTTGAAGAACGGATGAAGCAGATAGCAGAGGGAAAACTTCAAACCGTATCAATCCAATCGAGAGACAGAGAGATCGTCTCTCTCACAAATGCCTTTAATAAAATGCTTAAGCGAACTTGAATTAAGACGGAAGCACCTTGTTCAGACGGAAAAACTTGCATCCCTCGGGACACTCCTGTCGGGTGTGGCCCATGAATTGAATAATCCCCTGTCGAACATTTCGTCCTCGTGCCAGATCCTTATGGAGGAGATCGATCTTGCCGATATGGAATTCAAGAAAGAACTCCTCTCGCAAATTGACGAGCAAACCGACCGTGCAAAGAATATTGTCCGTTCTCTTCTGGAATTTTCGAGGGATAAGGATTTTAAAAAGGAGCCCCTTTCCCTGACAAGCCTGTTGGAAGAGACCATCCTCTTTATTAAAGGCGAAGTTCCGACTAAGATCGAAATCGGTCTTGACATTCCCGAAGGCATCCTCGTCTTTGTTGATAAGCAGCGTTTGCAGCAGGCTTTTCTGAACCTCATTAAGAATGCCGTAGAATCTATTTCCGATCAGGGAGTTGTTATGATCAGAGCTCGGAAGCTGTCGGCAATCAACAATAGGGAGGAAGATACAACCATATGCCCCTATCCGCAATATAGGGGTAAATGTACCGGGGTATGCCCTGTTAATGTCGCCACCGTTAATATCGAGATCAGCGATACGGGCGCAGGGATCCCGCCTGAAGTGCTTCCAAAGATCTTTGATCCCTTCTTTACCACAAAGGATGTCGGCAAGGGCTCCGGCCTCGGACTCTTTATTGTCCAGGAAATCATTGAAGAACATGACGGATGTATAGGAGTTGACAGTGAAGTCGGCAAAGGAACGGTCTTTCTAATACGGCTTCCCGTGAAGGAGTGAAAAACGTGCAAGACGGTATAAAAATATTAATTGTAGATGACGAAAGAGTTGCACTAAAGAACCTCGAACATGTCATAAAAAAGGAGGGCTATGAGGTGGTCGGGACCGAGAGCGGACCTAATGCCCTGAAGCTGATCGAAGAACAACGGTTTGACGTTGTGCTTACGGATTTGAGGATGGAAAAGGTCGACGGTATGCAGATACTCAAGAAATGCCGTGAGATCAATCCGGATGCGGAGATAATAATGATAACGGGCTATGCAACGCTGGAATCCGCAGTCGAAGCCATGAAAAAAGGCGCCTTCCACTATATTGCAAAGCCCTTTAAATTGGACTTGGTCCGAAAGGTTGTTCAAGAAGCGGTCGAAAAGGTCAGACTCAAGAAGGAAAACAGACAGCTGAGAGAGCAGATAGAAAGCTATCAGGGCAGGGTCAAAATAATCACCCAGGATCCGAATATGTTGCGTCTTCTTGAGACAGCACAACAGATTGCCCCGACGGATTGCAATGTCCTCCTGACCGGCGAGAGCGGCACAGGGAAGGAGTTGTTTGCCAGGTATATACATTTCAACAGCAACCGTTCCGAAGGGCCTTTCATGGCAATAAACTGCGGCGCCTTCACCGAGGAACTCTTGTCGAGTGAGCTTTTCGGACACGAGAAGGGCGCCTTTACCGGTGCAACAGCAATGAAAAAGGGACTGGTCGAGATGGCTTCCGGCGGAACACTTTTTCTGGACGAGATAATCGAAATGACACCTTCCATGCAGGTCAGACTTTTGAGGGTCATTCAGGAAAGGGAAGTCTTAAGGGTCGGCGGCACCCAATCTTTGAAGATTGATGTGAGATTTATAGCCGCCACGAACAGAGATATACAGGATGCAATAAAAACCGCGCATTTCAGACAGGATCTGTACTTCAGGTTAAACGTTATATCACTCCACATACCTCCTTTGTTGGAAAGACGGGATGATGTACCGCTGTTAAGCTATTTTTTTCTGAAGAAGTATGCGGCAATCATGAAAAAGGATGTCACCGGTATATCCGAAGATGCTATGAGTCTGCTGATGAACTACGGCTTTCCGGGAAATGTGAGGGAACTCGAAAATATTATCGAAAGAGGCGTTGCCCTTACAAACGGGAATACCATCGAGATGGCCCATCTTCCGGAAGACCTGAGAGCGTTGAGTATCAGGACCTTCAGGAAAAAAGAAGGCAAGATCCCGTCTCTTGAAGAGCAAGAGATGGCTTATATCAAGTGGGTCCTTGGAGAAGTAGGCATGAATAAAACACTGGCAGCGCAAATACTCGGTATTGACAGAGTGTCGCTCTGGAGGAAACTGAAAAAGCTTGGGTTAGAGTAAACAGGACTGCGCTTCACTGCTTCTTTAACCGAATAGAGGTATTTACAAAGCAGCCATCTCGTACTAAGATTTAGGAAATGGCGATCATAGTCACGCTTAAGGGCATGAGATCAAGTCCTGTCGTAAGAAATACCTTTATGGGTGTACTGATATTCCTTGTCGTTTTCTCTGTTGCAGGGTTTTTGATTATTCCGCCTATACTTAAATCCGTCCTCACAAAAAAGCTCTCCGAAGAACTTCACCGTCAGGTTGCCATAAGGCAGGTAAAGGTGAACCCCTTCATGCTGTCCGTAACAGTGAGAGGATTTCTGGTTAATGAAAGAAACGGCCGGGATGCGTTTGTGTCCTTTGACGAACTTTACCTGAACTTCCAGAGTATCTCTATTTTAAAGAGGGGGTTAATCCTCAGCGAGATTAAAGTCAATAAGCCTTACGTCAACATAGTCCGGAACGAAGACGGCTCCTACAACTTTTCGGACCTCCTGGAACCTAAACCGAAAAAAGAAGAAAAAAAGCCCAGGTTTTCTCTCAACAATATACAGATACTTAACGGGAATATCGACTTCCTTGACGGTCCGAAACACACAGCGCACAAGCTGAGGGATATGGATATCAAGATACCCTTTATATCCAGTCTGCCCTATTATGCCGACATATACGTACAGCCCTCCTTTGAGGCAAAGGTCAATGGCACCCCTGTTTCTTTCAAAGGCAGGGCTAAACCGTTCAAGGACTCCCATGAAACTCATTTGGACATTAACATCAAAGACCTGATATACCATTTTATATGGCATACTCGCCATTAAAGATGCCTTTCAAGATGCAGTCCGGATTTCTGGATGTGAACACGGGAGTTTCATATGTCCAGTATAGGGACAAGCCGCCTTCCTTGAATGTGTCCGGCAATGTCGCGCTTTAAGAAAGTTAAGGTTGTTGACCTTAAAGAGAATCCCCTCGTATCTCTCCCTGCGTTTGAGATGTCTTTTGCTCCATCGGACTTAATCGCAAAAAAAATACACCTTGCAAAGGTGATGTTTCAATCGCCGGAGTTGAACATATCTCGTGACAGGTCTGCGAAAATCAACCTGCTGGCCCTTCTGCCTGAAAAACAGACTGGGGAAAAATCGCCTGCAGAAAGAGGCAACTCCTCTATCCCTGGATGCCGATCACATCCAAGTCGCAGGCGGGAAGATAGAGTTCTCAGATTTCAAATCAATCCCTTTCAAGACCACACTGCAGATGATAGAGATCGGAATCGATAATCTGAGCACCGCTCCGGATAAGAAAGCAAAGGCACACCTTTCCTTGCAGACAGAATCCAAAGAGAGCGTGAAGCTCGAAAGTGATTTTTCGATCAATCCACTCATATCCGAAGGCACACTGGAATTCGCGCAGATACAGCTCAAGAAGTATTCTCCATATTACTCCCAAAGCGTGCTCTTTAACGTCGAAGAAGGCGCGCTCGACCTTTCGACAAAATATATGTTTAAAAAGACGGAAAAAGAGCCCGAGATAGGGTTGGCAGATCTTTCAGCGGCATTAACTTCACTGAAACTGAGAAAGCGGGGCGAGAAGGATGATTTCCTTAATATCCCCGAGGTCTCACTTAAGAATACATCAGTGGACCTCGCAAAAAGAGAGGTCAACATAGGCACACTTTCAACTCAAAAGGGCATTTTAAAAATAAGACGTTATAATGACGGCAAGCTCAACATACAAAGCCTTGTGCCCGAATCCGGGGCCCCGAGTGGAAAACCCGGGAAGACAAAAAAGGGGCAGGAATTTCGTGTCACGCTAAAAGACATTGCCGTAGATCGTTATACGGTAAAGATAGAGGACTCTATGCCTCAGGAGCCCGTTAATCTGATTGCCGAACGGATTGACTTTAAGGGGACCGACCTTTCGACTGCAAAAAACTCAAAAGGCAGGGCATCTCTCTCTTTTGTGTTCAACAAAAAAGGCTCTGTCAGGACGAATGGTTCCGTCAGTATTAATCCGCTTTCGGCAAACATGAAACTGAATGTAAAAGGCGTCGAGATTGCTCCCTTTCAGTCGTACTTTACAGACCGTGTCAAAATCATGGTCACCCAGGGCGATATCTCGTTAAACGGAAACGTTTCCGCCGGTTATTCAAAGGATGGCATCATGAAGGCTTCATACAAGGGCGAGGCATCAGTCAGAAATTTTGCTTCCCTTGACAAAGCCGATGCCGAGGATTTCTTGAAATGGAATTCTCTTTATTTCGGAGGAATGGATGCCACGTACAATCCTCTTTACGTCAATATATCCCAGGTGGCACTGACTGATTTCTATTCGCGCATCATCATAAGCAAAGACGGCTCGATAAACCTTCAGGGAGTAATGCAGGAAAAAGGAAGCAGTGAAACAGTTGCCACGGAGAAGGAGGCCGGGGAACCAGTTGCAGAGGCTTACGCAAAGCCTGTGGAAGCCGCTCCAACAGAGAAGCCCGTTACTGAACCTCAGAAAACCTCTGAAGCTGTGCAGCAAAAGCCTGCTGATGTTGCTGCGAAACCGCCTGATATGAACGTGCCGCAAAAAACCGGAAAGCTCATAAAGATAGATGCCGTTACTTTACAGGGGGGCACGATAAATTTTTCAGACAGGCACATTGAACCTAACTATTCCTCCAGCTTTCTTGAAATCGGGGGAAAGGTATCGGGGCTTTCCTCAGAGGAGAACAAGTTTGCCGACGTAGATCTCCGTGGTAAACTTGAAAACTCCGCTCCTCTTGAAATTACGGGGAAGATAAACCCTCTGCGGGATGATCTCTATGTTGACCTTAAAATTGACTTCAAGAACATGGACCTGAGCCCGGTGACTCCTTATTCCGGCAGGTATCTGGGATACACAATACAAAAGGGAAAGCTTTCTCTTAATCTTCAGTATCTCATAGTGAAAAAGAAACTTGACTCCAAGAACAACATATTCCTTGACCAATTCACACTCGGTGACAAGGTTGAAAGTCCCAAAGCCACAAAACTTCCCGTGAGACTTGCCATTGCTCTCCTTAAAAACAGAAAGGGTGAAATCAACCTGGACGTTCCCGTGTCCGGATATATTAACGATCCGAAGTTCAGCATCGGAAGGATAATAATTAAAATACTACTCAATCTGCTGGCCAAGGCTGCCACTTCACCCTTTGCCCTTCTTGGAGCGATGTTCGGAGGTGGAGAGGAACTGAGCTATGTGGAGTTTGATTATGGGAGTAGCGATCTGCCTGAGCAAGACACGAAGAAACTCGATACCCTGGTAAAGGCCCTCTTTGATAGACCGGCCTTAAAACTTGAGATAGAAGGACATGTTGATGTTGAAAGAGACAAGGAAGGGCTGAGGCAGTATCTGTTCAAGAAGAAGGTGAAAGCGCAGAAACTAAAAGACCTTCTTAAGAAAGGTCAGCCTGCATCCCGGTGGATAAGATAACCATAGAAAAAGAGGAATATGCCAAGTACCTGAAAATGGCATACAAAGAAGAAAAATTCCCGAAGCCCAGAACCATACTCGGCTTTGCTAAGGACTTGCCCGTTCCCGAGATGGAAAAGCTGATGCTCGCCCACATGGAAATAAAGGACAATGACCTGAGGCAGCTTGCCTCCGAGCGGACGCTCAGGGTCAAGGATTACCTTTTAAAGTCGGGACAGGTTACGACAGACAGGGTGTTTCTGGTAGAGCCGAAATCACTTGAACCCGAGAAGAAAGAGAAGCTAAAAAACAGCCGCGTCGATTTCAGGCTCAAATAGTTTTCGTCTTTGATATCAGAAGTCGCCTGGACGGACGGGGCCAAAAGATATCCTCTATCTATCCAGCACTTCTCTTATTTTTTCAGAAGATCGTCAGGTGAAACCGGCTTGAGAATAGAACTCGAAGAATTTTAAAGGGTCATATAATCTTTCATAAAAAGACTGCCAAAGATACATTGAATAATCGAAAGATATTAAAAAAAATCCACCCAAATACTTTAATTGAATTGCCAGGTTGAACTCTCTTTTGATAGAATTTCTTAGAACTGCTCAGAGGTGAGGATCAAATGTTGATAGACAGATTGATAATACCCTATCTACGGTATGCCCATGGCTTATATAATATTCTTATCTTCCTTCTATTCCTCTATCAGAGTCGGCTTGGTATCAAAATAAGGAAAGAGCGGATGCAGGGAAGCACACCCACAAGCAGTATTATTAGGCGGCACAGGCAATTCGGGCCGCTTCTTTCTATTATCGGTATTACCGGGTTTATCTCGGGGGTAATCGTTATTTTTGTTGATAACAGCATCTTTTTCGTATTTCGTCTTCATTTCGTGACCGGTATTGCTATAAGTATTTTAATAACAATCACTTACTTAAATTCCCGTAAGATTAAGGGGCGTGATTCGGCATGGAGAACCCCACATTTTGCTGTCGGAATTATTCTTATCTGTCTTTATTTCATTCAGACATTTCTCGGAATCGGAATACTTCTTTGAAGCCTTATACCTTTTCGACCCTGATCTTTTTCGCACCCTTTACCTGCCTTAAAGCAGTCGCATCTCCGTGAATTCTTCCTACAAGGTTGACGTCACTCGCAGGAACCGGTTCGAATCCGCTGCTTATCGGAGTCGGGCCGAAAAAGATTGCCAAAGCATTGCCGGGAGGCCAGTATCCGATGTCACCGATCTTTACCTTTGCAGTCGCCGTCTCATCAAGCGGCAACTCGACGGGAATCTCGAAATAAAACTCATCACCCCATTCATCCGGTATTGTCTCTATTGGCAGCACATCTTCAATTGCCCTGGCGGTCTTTGTTTCAAAAAGTTCCGCGTTCACAATAATATCTCTTATGGTTATCTTTATTTTACCCATCGGCAATGCCCCACTATTAAAAAAAGTATACTAGCTTTCGGACGCCTTTTTAAGGTCCTTCAGAAATATTTTTGTAAGGGTCTGCATCTTTTTTACCGGGAGTAAAAATCCTGAACCTTTCGTGAGTAATCCGGTAAATGTCTCCTTGCTCGTAATCAGTACGCCTTTCTCCCGCTTCTGAAAAAAGAATTCATGGAACGCGAATAATCCCTTTTTCTTCGCGGACCACACAATACGGTCAAAAGGTATCACTTCCTCAACGTTGATCCTGACTTCGATGGGGAATAAAAACGGACGGAAAGAGCATTTGAGGTCATTCCCATTTGTGAGGCGGTCCTCATCAAACCTCACATCCTTCATAACCGTATTCCAGTTCATCCAGCATGTGAGGTCGGTAAAGGTCTTCCAGACCGTCTCCACGGTCGAATGGATAATGATAGACTCTTTGATGATCACAACATTAAGGACCCCTAACCTTTTGCCATTATAGCAACTTTCTTCATCCGACTGCACTGTGCGGCCTTTGATGATTCATTCTTACATTTCAAAATATGGTCTTTATTTGACGTCCCGGATATTGTATGATGGTATTAGTGTCTATTTTAAAAAAATAATATTACCTTGAAGGAGGCCGCATCATGCGTAAATTTCTTGCTATGGGAAGTGTGCTTTTGTTGTTGGCGATAACGTTGTTTCAGGGAAATGCAGTGGCACAAAATGACAATATCGTCGCAAAAATCGGCGACAAACAAATTACGCTTTCTGATTTTAATACGATCATCGATTATCTGGACACCGAAAAGCAAAAAGCGCTTGTAAAAAATCCACAGTTAAAAGAGACCTTTCTCCGTCAGGTTGTCCAGAGCATGGTCATTTCAGATATCGCAAAAAAGGAAGGTTTTGACAAAAAGTCCGAGGTAAAAAAGCAACTGGAGTTGTTCACGGACAACTTTCTGGTCAATGAGTTTCTCAGAAGAGAGATCGTCCAAAAAATAACCGTTTCTGAAGATGAAATGAAGTCCTACTATGACAGCCATAAGAACGAATTCAAAACGCCCGAAATGGTAAGGACGCGCCATATACTCATTGAAGCGACCCCGCTATCGTCCGACGAGGAGAAGAAGAAGGCAAGAGAAAAGGCAGAGGGCATTCTGAAAAGGATAAAGGACGGAGAAGATTTTGCCAAACTCGCAAGCGATTTTTCTGATGATAGAGGATCGAAGCAAAAAGGAGGGGACCTGGGGCTTTTCCCGAGAGGCGCCATGGTAAAACCCTTTGAAGATGCAGCATTTGCGCTGAAACCGGGAGAAATCAGCGGGATCGTCGAAACACAATTCGGCTACCACATTATCAAGGTAGAGGAAAGGAAAGACTCATCCGTAGAGCCCTTTGAAGCGGTAATGGAGCGCATCAATCAGAAGCTTCTCCAGGAGAGCATTAAATCAAAGGTCACTGAATTTATTGAAAAAGCCATGAAAGATGCAAAGGTCGAAATCTATCCTGAAGTGCTTTCGGGAGCAAAAAAATAGTTTTTTTCCTGCTCAATTCCGCATAAATCCGGATAAAAATGCAGCCTTGATTATCAAGGCTGCATAAATTAATTTCTTGTCACCGATGAGTACCATTATTTATTTTTTGCCGCTTCTTTTATTAAAGCCTGCCCTATAACATTCCTCTGTATCTGATTCGTCCCTTCATAAATTTGGAGGATCTTCGCATCCCGCATCATCTTTTCGACGGGGTATTCCCTCATATATCCTGAACCGCCCATAACCTGCACCGCGTTTGTGGTGACCCTCATGGCCATATCGGTCGCAAAGACCTTTGCCATGGCGGATTCCTTCGTGATCTCCTTGGCACCGCTATCTATATACCTTGCGACAGAATAGACAAGGGCTCTTGCGGTCTCAATCTCTATAGCCATGTCCGCGAGCATGTGCTGAACTGCCTGAAAACTTATGATCGGATGTCCGAACTGTACACGCTGCCTTGCAAACTTTAAAGCCTCCTCAAAGGCCCCCTGAGCAACACCGACACCCTGAGAACCCACACCCGCTCTCGCGTAATCAAGGGTCTTCATGGCCACAATAAAGCCGATACCTTCCTTGCCGACAAGATTGTCCTTCGGAATTCTACAGTTGTCGAAAATAAGCTCAGTTGTGGCAGATGCCCTTATGCCCATTTTTTTCTCCTTCTTGCCAAAATGGAAACCGGGCGTATCTTTTTCAACAATAAAGGCGCACGCTCCTCTCGGCCCCTTTGACCTGTCCGTAATAGCGATAACTGTATAGACCTCGGCTTCGCCTCCATTGGTAATCCACTGCTTCGTACCGTTTAATACATATTCCTCTCCGTCGCGTCTCGCGGTTGTCTGTATCCCGGCGGCATCGCTTCCCGCATTTGCCTCTGTAAGGGCAAAGGCAACAAGTCTCTTTCCTGCCGCGATGCCGGGGAGGTATCTCTTTTTCTGTTCATCGGAGCCAAAGAGAAGCAGCGGATAGGTACCGAGTGCATTTGCAGCATATGACGTTGAAACTCCCAGGCAGGCCCTGGACAGTTCCTCGACAGCTATGCACAATTCGAGGCAACCCTTGCCGAGTCCGCCATATTCTTCGGGGATAAAGAGACCAAATAGGTCGGATTCTGCCATTACCTTCATGATCTCCCACGGGAACTCTTCTTTTTCGTCAAGTTCCTGGCGCACGGGAACCACCTTCTCTTCAGCTATCTGTCTCACAAGGTCTTTTATCATTATCTGGTCTTCGTTAAAAAAATAATCCATTCTCTATCCTCCATCTTGTATTTTCTTTGTCGGAATTTAGATTTTAACAGAAGATAAACCGGTTTTGGAACAGAATAACGATAAATCAAAGGACAGACAGAGAGAGACAGTCAAAAAGGACGCACAGACATATCGATAAACCGCCATTGGGCAAAGGTTTGTCTTTACAAACCCAATCTTCCATCTAACACCTGAAGTCCCATCACGGTAATGAACGTATCGGAGTTGCCGGATGACCACAGTATCCGTGTTTTGAGGTTGGAACCGCTCACACTGAAGTTCAAGATATCCCCTATAGTACGAGAAATCCTGCCGTGTATCTTAATACACAATCCCCCTTCAGAGATGTTTATCGTACTTCCTCGCAAGAATTGGCCGTCGTGGGAGAAAACAAAAGGAATCTCTTTCTGTGTGCGAGTATCTCTCCGTTGATTCATACCGTACCTGCCGCTGAAGAGAATTCCGCAGTACGGACATGGTCTAAAAGGTTCTACAGAGGAACTGAACGCATCCCGATTACACCTCGGACATGTAAGCCGTAAGATCAATTGCCCCCCCCTGCTGCAAAATGACTCTATATCATCACAACAATTATACCTCTTAATCTCTTACATCAACTATTGATATTTTACAATTACCTAAAAGGGCTACACCTTATACCAAAGGTTCCGGTTCTCATTGATACTTTTGTATTAATACCTTAAATATGGCCGGGCCATATTTTGTGGGTATAGAGAGCGAGTTGAAGTCTGTCCGATACGCCCACTTTCTTGAAAATCCGGTTGCAATGGGATTTGACGGTCTGTTCACTGATATCAAGCCTCTGCGCAATCTCTTTGTTCCTGTATCCACGGCAGATGAAGTCCACGATCTCCTTTTCCTTTTTTGTAAGGTCGACTTTTTTTTCCGAGTGGCCCATATTGTAAAGAACATTTCTGAGGAGTTTGCGGTCCAGCCATAATTCTCCCCCATAGACGACTTTAACGGCCTTTCGCAAGGTCTCCGAATCGGCATCCGGTGCAAGGATACCATATACTCCTCTCAAAAGTAATTCAGGGATCTGTCTTTCCGACTCCGAAATCCAGGAACTGTCGCTTATGAGGAGAATCTTAACGCATTTATCCCTTTGAAGGTCATCGGGAAAGGTGCGGAATATTTTAAAGTCGGCAAGGATGATATCAGGATTGAGCTTCAAGATCTCTTTTATATCTATGCCCTCATCAAATATGCCGATGACATCTATTTCATCTTCTTCCCTGAAGAGTTTTTTTACTCCTTCTCCCAGAAGATAGCTGTGGCAGCCGATGGCTATTCTGATAGTCATAAATCAAGAGAAGACAACAGACCTGTCAACACTCACCTTTTCTCAATGAAAGAATGTATTTATTTATATCTCAAAATATCGACAATTTTCAAGCTATTTCTTATTCTTCGAAATATGTTGCAGACGCGGTCTCAGACTCCCATATGGATACGGCAGCGAGCTCGACATTGCTCTCATTCAATCTTTTTTTCAGAGAGTCATAGATCCATTTTGCTATATTTTCGGATGAAGGGTTCTTTTCGGTAAACGGGAATATATCATTCAGAAAACTGTGATCAAGGGGAGCGATGACCTCTTCGGTAAGTTTTTTCAGTTCGTGAAAATCTATTGCGAGGTCCAGCTCGTTCAGCTTTTCTGCGAGCACATACACCTGCACTTTCCAGTTGTGTCCGTGCAGCTTTTCACATCCGCCTTTATAGCACCTCAACTGGTGTGCAGCGGCAAAACATGTTTCTATCATTAATTCAAACATTTGTGATTCTATGTTTTCTTCTTGAAAATTGAAATATATGGCAGATTTCTGAACTTGTTGTCATAATCAAGGCCGTACCCCACGACAAATTCATTCGGTATCTCGAAACCCACATAATCAATGGGTATTTCCACCTCTCTTCTTTCCTTCTTGTCCAGAAAGGCGCATATCTTAAGGCTCTTGGGACATTTTGCGAGAACTCTTTCTCTTATGTGATTGAGCGTAATTCCCGTATCAACGATATCATCGATTAAGAGCACATGTTTGTCGGACATATCTTCCCTTATGTCGTAATAAACCTTGACCTCGCCCATGCTATCACTTTTCATATAGCTGGACGCGACAATAAAATCGAGTGTAAGGGGCACTTCGACGGCACGCACAATATCCGAGAAAAACATAAACGCACCTTTGAGAATGCCAACCGCCAGAAGCTCTTTATCCGAGTAATCCCTGGATATTCCCCGGGCAAGTTCTTTCACCTTTGCCTGTATCTGACTTGCGGTTAAAAGAGGCTTTCCTACAATCATTTGCTTACTCCTCATTGACTTAATATTTTAACAAAGAGAGTCCGACAACCTTTTATTTAATATAAATCCTCTCAAAAGCGCAATAGCTATCGTATCAAACGCTTCACTACGCGGCCCTGACATCCTCCACGATACAATAAATATCATCAGTATTCATTTTCCTACCCATTGAGTGCCGCAAACATACTGAAAGTCGCAGTAAGGACAAGTTTTCTTTTTGTTAGATGCTGACTTGAAAGGAATCTGACTGCTCACTATTTCCCCGAGCAAACTCAAAACTATGCTTTTCAGCATTTCGTATGCTGTCTCCGGGGCCGAATCGCTAAAGAGCGGGAGTTCAATGTCGGAGTTTATGACGGACCGTCCCAACAGCAGAAACATCCCGTCCAGGTCCTTTATGTTTGCGCGAGCTTCTTCCGAGTAAAGCATTAAATAGAAAGGAAGCTGCAGGCTGCCTATCGCTTTACTCCAGGTCTCTCTGTCGTCACAGTTTAGCTTATTGAAGTCAATCTTCAGACTGTTTGGGTTAGAGGATGTCTTATAGTCTATTATACAGGTCTTATCGCCCCTCCTTTCAACACTGTCCAGCCGCCCCTTGAGATTAAACGAACCTATGCGTATTTTCTTAATATCCCGTTCACTGTCCCGGATAGTGACAGACTGATTTTTGATCAGATAAAGATAGTATTTTTTTAGAAGGTCCTGCAGATGGTTCTTTATCTGCTTCTTTAACAGGTATACGGCGCCTGTCAGATTATCGCCGTACTCTTTCTTGAATAGTCTGTCGATCACATCATCCATTTCAGCAACGTTTATATCCTTCTCTTGCAAGGGGAAGCCCTTTCTCTTTGAAAAATATGTCGAGATGGCGTTGTGAACAAGCTTGCCGACGTCCACTTTTTCGATATCACCCGACATCTCTTCTCTTTTCTGCAGGCGTAATACATACGAATAATAGAACTGCAGAGGACATCTAAGGTATCTGTCAACGGCAGTAGCGCTATAGGTAAAATCTTTCAAATAAGAGACAACGGCAGCGGTCTTTACGATATCTTCCGGGTTGGCATTCTCAAGTCTGACCTTGTACTGGATGGATTTTACATAATCCTTTGTAGACAGAGCTCCGCTTTTTCTCTGTTTTTCCCAGAGCAATTTCTCGATGAATCTTGATCTCTCCTTGGTATCATCTTCGATAAAGAAAAGGTGGGCCTCCTCTGCCCCCTTTATAAGGTTATCAAAATAATATGCGACGAGTTTATCACGGTCCATGTAAGTCGGAAGACCGAGTATCTGACGCGCCTTTAACGGAAGGAGGGTATCCTCCTTGATCGTATTGGGTACCGTGTCCTCGTTTACATCAAGGACGAAGACCCTTTTGAATTTGAGATTACGAGTTTCCAGAAATCCCAGGACCTGCAGCCCCCTGAGGGGCGTGCCGTCAAATGGCGTATGGCACGTCATTACGTATTTTCTCAAGAAGGTAAAATAGCTGGACCTTTCCACAAAAACCGTGTCCTTCATAAGGGATCTCGATACGGCATCAAGAGACCTCATAAATGCCTCTGAAAAAGGGTAAAATAAGGGATGGAGCCGTGCGGTGCTGTTGTTGAAGATATAAGTAAGTATCTCGGTACACTTGACGGCGAAGTCCCTCACATTTTCAAAAGAGAGAAATTTCTCTATGGTGTTCCGGTGAATGGCTTTTAAGTGTTTTCTGATATCTCTTTGCAGTAACGCTTCCTCACTATGGGAGACTTTTTCCATGATGTCTTCAATCAATTTTTCATCCTCTTCAACCTCCGGCAGGGTTGAGAAAGTCTTTGTCCTCTGTTTCGTCAACCCCTCTTCCAGTGCATGGAACATTATTCTGGTTATCTCTGCATTGCCGTTGAAATAGATATTTTTGGTATATGGATGAAGGACGAATTTGAGATAGTCCGGGATATAAATGCGCTCATCGTCCATGGAAGTGACGAGCTCCATGAGATTATTAAGAAATCCAAAGATCGATGTCCGATGAAGGGGGTACCCAAGTGAAATGTTATAATCCTTTTCATCAATGACCGTAAGTCCCTGACGTATAAGTGGGAAAAGGGTGTCCGAAGAGGGAAGAACAACCACTGTCCTTTCATCGATACCTTCCTTGCATTCATTGATCGTCTCAATTATTCTACTCAAGGCGTACACCTGGCCGTGGGTATCGGGGCTGCTGTAGAAATGGATGTCCGGCCCGGTAAATGCCGCTTCTTTGCTATCAATGCTCATCCCCAACTCCTGAAGCTTTTCCTTTATCCCCGGCCCGTCCTGGAAGATAAATACGGTATTATCAAGGCGAAGCATTTTTTTGAATAACGTTTTCTCAGATTCCGTAAGAGCGTAGAATCCCGCAAAGATAACCTTGCGGTACTTGTCAATTCCATACTCTTCAATCTTTTCTGATACTCTTTGGTATCGGTAAGACCTGGTTGAAAAATTATGGTACTCGATAGTCTTATAGAACTCATCGTAGAAGAAGGAGAGCGACTGAATCCTCTTTAATGTCTCGGCAGGTATGACTTCTTCCGTAAAGGGCTGAATTTCTTTGACTTTGCAAGACCTGATGTCCTCGATGCAGAGTTCCTCTATATCTCGATATATCTTAAGCCCTATTGGGAAAAAGCTGTCAGGCGTTATAAACCCGTCGCCGCCAAGACGGTCTTTTCTTTTTCTGTGAATATCAAACAGGATAGAAACGGCATCGACGGTTTCCAATTTTCTCCCCGACCAAATGCTCTCATACACGGAATCTACGAACCCATCCATAGAAAAAATGGCGGGCGGTATAAAACTCCTCCTGGTATTTCCGGCGAGGGCCTTTCTGAGAAAATGTGACGGCCTTTTCCCGGGAAATATGACCATATTCGCCGAATAATCATGATCGTTCCCGTCGATCTGAGGGATTATCTCATCTATGAGGCTCTGTCCCGGTGGTATAAGCAGAGTGGTCACTTTATTCTCTTGACCTCCCTGCGGTCGATATAGGCGATGATTCCCTCTACGTTCACCCCGGGGTAGACCTCTCCGAGTATCTTCATATAGTTTTTCATCTGGGCCTCATACTTCTCTCCTGCGGTCTTATCGCTTCCCGTTTTATAGTCCAGGACGGTTATCTTGTCGGTATCAATGACCACCCTGTCCATTCTGAAGAGGTTTCCATCACCATCGGAGAATTCTTGTTCATTTCTAACTTTCCTGCCGGGTCTCGGCTGAAAGTATTCCGCCATTTCTTTATCCAGCAGCAGTCCGACAATCGACTCTTTTGTCTCGGCATCAAGATAGTCATCAAAGCCCTTCTCTTCCCTGACCTTCTTTATGATTGCGGAGAGCTCTCCCTCAAGTTCTCTCCCTGCATATTCAACAAAGGACAATATCCGGTGGATGAACTCACCCATTTTTCTTTCTTCAAGATTGATCATGTCATCGGAGCCGGCTTGAAACTTTATCCGCTTATGCCGGTGACGGATTGAAAACTCCTCATTTGTCTCGGCGCCGTCTTTCAAGCACCTATCGGGTTTATCTGCCTGAAGATACCCGTCTGCAGGAAGAATATCGAAGGGATAGCCGTCTCGATTACCTTTAACCCCTATTACATAAAGCTCTTCCTCCGGACGGGTAAAGCCGACATAGAGGGTGTTAAGCTTATTCACCTTTTCCTTCATCGACTCAAGGGTGTACAGTCCCTCGAAGTCGGGATGACAACTTGCGGTGTCCTTAGTAATTCTTAAAAGACGAACACCGTCTCCATCTTCTTGCACAATATAGTCAAACCCTCTGCTCCTCTCCTCATAAAGAAGCGCTATCACAACCGGAAAGCCAAGACCTTTCGCTTTGTGGGTTGTCATTACCTGTACTGCGTCGATGCCCTTCGGGACACTGATGTTCCATGCCGAGTCACCCATATTACCGTCATCGGCAAATTCCAGGAAGTCTCTTAGGCTGTTATGTCCCTCTCCTTCAAAGTCTTTTACCGCCTCCAGTATTTTGACGAGCGTAGCTTCTTCATCCGCCAAGATCTCAAAAACCATGAAGGCGCTGAATATTTCGGAAATGAGGTCATAAAGAGGCAAGTATCCTGCCGATTTGAAAAGACCCGAAAAATATTTTTCCCAGACCGGGCCGAATTCTTTCTGAAACGATTTATAGAGGGGAGCGTCATCTTTATGGACGAAGATGAACTCTCTCACTCCTTGTCGGTCAAACGGCGGCGTACGTTCTGCAAGGGTCCTTGAAAAGACATCACCCAGTATGAAGGTTGCCAGGGAATGGTTATCGGTGGGTGAGTCGAGGAAATATAAAAGCGAGACTATCTCGCCGGTTATCTTCCGCCTCCTTATGTCGAGACTGCTATAGGAAACAAAAGGAATCTCTTTCTCGTTCAGCCAGGCAGTTGCTCTAACCGCATCCTCGTTTCTCTGTGTCAGTATGGCTATATCTTTATATCCGTACCCTCTCTTGCGTAACTCCAGGACCAAGTCCTGGATCTTCCGTCGTTCGGGTGGTTCTTCATCATGCTTTTCCAATATCGAGACCTCCGCGTACCCGGATTCTTTCAAACCGGACTTAGGCTTCTGAGTATAATCCGTCAGTCCGCTCTGCTCACCGGCATACCTATAATCATCCTTATCGGCGACAGTCTCTTTAAATATCTTCTCATTGAATTCCAGTATCTTTTGCAGACTCCTGTAATTGACCGTAAGCTCTTGCACGGCATGTCTTGCCGAAGGGAATGGGTTTTCCGACTCGAGGGTTTTCATAATGGTGTAATCCGCATTACGGAAACCATAAATAGCTTGTTTAGTGTCTCCCACGACAAAGGCGCTTCCTCCCTGTGAGAGGGAGTTTTCTATCAAAGGGGCCAGATTTCTCCACTGTATAGGTGAAGTGTCCTGAAATTCATCGATAAGAAAGTGAAAAATTTTTTCGCCTATCCTGAAATAGATGTCCGGGACTATATCGCGATCAAGATACTCGGCGAGCTTCCAGTTGATATCCTCGATAAATACTTTTCCTTGACGTCTTTTTATTGTGTCGACGGTTTTCCTGAACTTTTCATAGACCTTCACATAGGGGATGTAGCAGGAACGGATGTAGTATGAAGTATAGGATCTGAGCATGGCGCCAAATTCCGCCCACATATCCACTATCTGTATAAAAGACGCCAGCGCGGGGGGCTGGCCTGTTTTAGGCTTATTGACAGGGGGATTTGTTATTCCTTTGCCGATGAGATCAGCGATTCTCCCCTCCCTGATCTTGGGAAGAATCGTAATATACGATGAATTTCCCCTTCTTTGGAGGCCTGAACCGACTATTATATCTTCAATATCTTCAACCACAGCACGCATCCTGCCCTCAAGGTCCGACATCTCGGTGGAAAAGTCTTCTATCAAAGGGTCCCTTCCGATGGAGGAAAGTTTTTTGTAAATCTTCTTTATCTCTTCAAGAAGCGCGGCAAAGGGGTCCCAGAGATATGCCGAATCGCCTCTTTTATTCTTAAGAATATCGAGGACGATCTCCTCAAAAAGTTTCGACTCCTCCGAGCCTTCCCGCACATTTCTCAAAAAAAGGTCAAAGGAGTACTCCATGACAGAGTTATTGTTCATCAATATGTCGAATTCAGGGTTGTATCCAAAATCAATGGCAGAGGCTTTGAAAACAGTGACCATAAAGCTGTCTATAGTCTTCACTTGAAAATCGGAGTAATTGTGCAGGATATCATCTATGAGACTGCCTGCCTTATCGATCATCCTCTGTTTATCCATGGATACGAGGAGAGAAATCTCGGCTATCGTCTCAGGGTCACCGAAGCAAATTGATTTCAGCCATAAAAGGATCCTTTCCTTCATCTCCCTGGCGGCATTGTTTGAAAAAGTTATTGCGAGTATATTCCTCAGTCCGTTGTAAGGGATTCTTTCGGATAATAGAAACTCTACATATCTTTCCGTGAGGGTACGGGTTTTCCCTGAACCGGCAGACGCCTTTAAAACTGAAAAATTTGGGAAATGTATATTTGTATCTCTTTCTAAAATTGTATCCATCTATCCGCTTTCCTGATTGACATTATCAAAGTTTTTTTACCGTGCTCCTTTATACATTTACTATAACGCCATGCAACGAAGTACTTCTACAACTTTATTTACTAATACGAACGTAATAAATAATGTTATATCAAGTTTCACTACTGTCCCAACGTTGATTGAGTGAAACTGTGTAATATGGCGAAAATACTTACTTTGGAGATGTGAATATTCCGGAATAAATGACCTGCAAAGAAATACACCGTATTTGCCGGGTCATCTTCAAGTGTCATAATACAAAGCGGGTATGCACTTGATGGCACCTGGCTGCATATATAGTATAGGCGAAAAATCGCCATCACCGAAGATGCAATACCTTGGGGTAGGTGCTGTGAAGTGCATACCCCACTTAATACAAAAAGACTACATATTCAGCTTCATCGGAGGGAAATACTTATTTCAGCACCTTCAATTTATCGAGTATTTCTTTTAATGTCGCCTCTTCATCCTTCAGTTCCTGTTTCAGATCGTGTTTAACGCCCGAAGCAATCTCACCCCTGAGTTCTGGTATATAGTCCTTAAGTACTGCTACAAGCATATCTTTTTGTTTGTCCGTTAGTTCTAAGTTCATGTCTATACCCCCTTTTTTAGAATCACAACCTTTTTTCTATGAACTGATTTTTAATATTTTATACTACACCTCCTTCTCTCTTGAGATACCCTATTATCTGTCTCTTTGGGTTAGGAAGATTCCTGCCACCTTCCCTAATTACTACTTATCATGGAAATTAAAACAAGTCAAGGTAATGAGCATTGGTGTATAAAATAATGACCGGATTTATCTTATTTTCGGGATGAATCCAAAGAGGTTAATTACTGCAATTGTTTGAGTTTACACGGAAAGCAACTCTGTCAAGCAACCTTAAAGACAAGAGCGTGTTGCCGTCAAGGGAATGTTTATTGATTATTTGCACCTGATAGTCCACACTGAGGACATTCTGCCAAAGATGTTGATTTGCAGTCGAAACATTGCCTCGCTACCATTTCGTGGTGGTCCGCCAAAGAGGCCGAAATAATATGGAGTGTCCCTACGTCGCCCTTGATCGCAAGATTAAAGACCTGACCCTGTATCCATTTCCGCTTCCACGGCAGAAACAAGGAGAACTGGCTTAAGAAGGGCATCGAGACATCTTTAAGGTATGCATATCTTTATTCTGAGGGAGACTTAAAAGAATTTGTACCTACTATCCAGAGTATTGATAAAAGGGCAAAGGAGGTGCACGTCATGTTTAACAACTGCCATGGCGGTTTTGCGATGAAGAATGCTTTGAGGTTGAAGGAGATGGTTGGAGAGTAATTATTCCCTTCGGGGTGAAAGATGCACGAAGCCACATTAACAGCAAGGCCACAACGTTTCTTCCTGAACTCCTCGCCTCTTGGAGTCTCCGAACAGATCAACCGTTCACATGGAAGTGTGGATTTTCAAACTTCGTTGGGCTTTAAAGATTTCCGAATCAAAGGCACGTTTCAAAAATACAATTGACTGCGCGTACTTCAAACGATATTCCTTGTTGAATTTTGGCCATCATATATCTTTGTCATAATCTTTATATCAAACTTTAGTTTTAAAACATATTTAAAACTTATTTTGCACAAAATTACAACCTTTTCTGTATTTACAAATAAGACATTCTTATGTTAAAAAATGCCATCCGTGAAACAGGGGATGCTTCCCAGGTATTTTCGATTAAACATATCATTTCTTAAATAGATATTTCCCGATAAAGCTGAACCTTTCGTGAGGAGGGGGCGGAAAGCGGCGGGTCTTTTAGAAAAAGATGGCCGAGCTGCCGAAGGAAGAACCTTTGGTAACTCGGCTTTTTTTATTCAGTTGTCATAGGGGGAATTTTCTATATTTTGAAGAATTAAATCAATTATCATTACTTTTTAATTTTTCCCGATAAAGCCACCCTCTCTGTGAAGAGGGGACGGAAAGCAACGGGTCTTTATGTAAGAAAGCCGAGCTACCGAAGGAAAAAACCTTTGGTTAGTTCGGCTTTCTTATTCGGGGGGAAAATGAGGTACGAGTATTATTCTTGCGTTGATCATTATACCTATTTCCACTATATCCTAAAAATAGGAAAACTCATAACCTGTCTACTTATATGTGTTTTTCTTTTCTGTGCATGTCAGGAAGTTGATGAAGATTTGGTATTCCAGCTCGTGAGAAGATACTACCCTGATTGTCAGAAGAAAAAACCTAACGTGGTACATGTTGAAAAAGTGAAAATGGTTGATGGAACGGAAACTAAAGGTCTTTATTTGCCCACATTGAATATGATTCTTCTATCTGAAGATGCAGATTTAGATGTTTTGGTGCATGAATATCGGCATGCCTGTGGAGATTTACTTGGAGAAAAAATCATCTTGTCAGAACTCAAAGTTAAGTAACTAAACCTTAATTTGGGGTGTACTCTGCAGGTTCTTTTGATGTGCCGATAGGCAACAGTTTTTCCTGGTAGTGTTGCATGGACGGTCTCTTCTTGGTCGACACCGGTTCACATAGAGGGAAACGGACTGCATCTCTAATGATCGGGAGCCAATTTCCCCGTGCGGAGGGCGTGGAAATGGGCGGGTGAGGGCGGCTGCGTTGGCCATGAAGGATTCTGGGAAATGGAATAATGAAACGCAGAAAGGAGGAGATATGAAATCAAATGTTGCAATACTTTGTTTGATTGTGGCGATATGCTTGCTTCCCGTTTTGTCTCAGGCCTTCGCCTACAGCTACAACCTCGGGGCACCTTCTGTCGGAGATACTCCCCTCACATTGAATTCAGTCACTAATGGAGGCAGCGATAGCTTTTCATCTGTACTCCGGCAAGGTGCGGGATATCCGACTGTTGGCGTCATTCTGCTACACGGGCGTGGTGAGAGTCTGTACGATGGACATGTTATTCTCCCATTGAGGCTCGCTCTTAACGCAGTCGGTTACACCACACTATCGATCGATACGCCGGTACCCAAATTCCCACCCCCACTGCCTGTGCCGGCTGATCCTTACAATTATTCAAACTTCCAATTTGATGCGAGCACCGGCGCCAACTACGTCTTCCCGGAACTCTACGCACGCATTCGTTCCGCGACCGATGAACTCAAATCGCTCGGTATCGGCAAAGCGGTGCTGATAGGCTTTAGTTTAGGATCACGAATGGGCAGCGCCTATATGCATTATGGTTCGGCAGGATCTATCCCCATTGTCGCCTTTGCCGGTATCGGCATGGGAAGAGATGCTGTCGCGAGCGTTTTGGACACCCCGACCTCCCTTACGGGTGTCACTGTCCCAGTGCTGGACCTGTATGGCTCGCTGGACAATTCCGACGTGGTTGGTGTAAACGCGATTGCCCGCAAGAGCGCATACAGTGGCTGCTCTTATGCACAATTTATGCAAGTGGGATCAGATCATCAATGGGTGGGCTTCGAAGCGCAACTCATCTCATACATTGAGAATTGGATAACTGTCGCTGATAACAACTGCGGAGCGATTCTTACCCCCAAAATATCTGTCAGCCCAATGTCAGTCAATTTAGGTTCTGTAAAGGCTGGAGGTACATCAAATCCCAGGACAGTGACCGTCAAAAATACAGGCAAAGGAGATCTAATCATAAATTCGATGACTATTTCAGGTGCAAATCAGTTGGAGTTCATTGAATCGAATAACTGCTCAATAGTACCTGCAAAGAGTTCATGCCCTATCACTGTAACATTGGAACCCTTTCCTCCGTTTGTTAAGAAAAGTGCGATTATGAGTATTTCATCCAATGACCCTAAGAAACCAACCATTAATGTGAAACTCTTAGGGCAGTCTCTTCCGCCGAAGATCACCGTTTCTCCTAAATCAGTTAGCTTTGGTTCTGTAGCAGTGGGCTCTACGTCTGCTCCTAAAATAGTGACGATTAAAAATACCGGCATATCAGACCTTACAGTAAATGCGATAGCATTTGAAGGTACAAATGCAGTTGACTTTAGTCAGACAAATAACTGCACAGTAGTAGCAAAAGGTAGTTCGTGTGCTATCAGTGTCACATTTAGTCCCACATCAACAGGCAGTGAAACTGCAATGATGAGTATTTCTTCTAATGACCCGAAGAAACAAATTACTAATGTGAAGCTCAATGGAAAAGGCAGTGGAGGAAGTACACCTCCGTCAGTGGACATTACTGGCGGTTGGAATATATATAAAACAACGAATGGTACGCCGGGAGAAGTAGGACCAGCACTTATAACTTTAGCACAAACAGGTAACAGCATTTCGGGGACAAAACCGGGTGGCCAACCAATTACAGGCAGTATCAGCGGCCTGAATATTACCATGTCTTGGACCGACCTTTTTATAATAACTGCGAGCGGGACAGTGAGTGCTGATGGCAGAACAATGTCTGGCACATGGAGCGCCAGCGACGGACGATTAGGAACATGGCGAGCAATAAAGATAACTACACCTTCAATAAATGATTTTGTGGGGAACTGGCAAGGCAGCGTAACAGCTTCAGCTGCAAGTGGAGAAACGGGCACTTGTTCAGCTTCATTTAATTTAGCCATAAACGGCAATCAATTAACTGGTCAATTGGCAGGGTCGACTTGTTCAGGCATCAAAGCGTTCACAGCAACCATTTCTGGGACAGTAACGAATGGAATCTTTTCATTCAATCTTCCAAATGACGAACCCGGTGACCCAGATTGTGCTAATTGGGATATGCCAATAACCTCAACGCTTAGTGCAGATCTAAAAACGATGAATCTTAATGGATCAGGAACAGTTTGTAGTTCTTCGGGCGGACAGCCTGGCTCTTTGACAGGTTCATTGACTAAAATTTATTAAAGGGACTCACGGTCTTAACTGGCCAACCTGAAGTAATAAATAAAAAGGCAGAGTCAGCGATGTCCCTGCCTTTTTTTGTTATTTCGATTCAACAATACTTCTGATAATTATCAACCTTTGGGTAGCGCCGGACCCACTCGAACACCCATTCCGGAATCATGCGAATACCTAATCCGGAGTTACTCGAACACTGATTCCGGCGTAGACTCGAACACTTTTAGGGTCTTCACTGGAACGTGAGCAGTAATCTCCGCTGACGAACTGAGGTATAAGCCCTCAGCCCTCAGCCCTCAGGGTCAGGTCTTTATTTTTGCTGTAAGAGCATGGTTCCCGTTTCTGCCTTTGCATCAATTTCCACTTATACTCCTCAGAATTCTCAGAATCATCGTTCGTGTTGACTACTGTGAGAAATTGAGATAAACCTGAGACTGCTCACAACCCATATTTTATTTTCGCTGGACATATGCAGCATTATAAAACAAAATAATGCCAAAGACTTTTTGAAAGGGTACTGTATGATCTTACTTGTTCATGGGGGAGCGGGAGCCACAAAGCCAGGGAAAAAGGCCCTTAAGAAACTCTTCGAATCTCTGTCGTCCGGTTATCGAATATTATATGATGGTGGTACCGCTCTCGATGCTGTAATCGAGTCCGTAAAGGTCCTTGAGGACTCCGGAATATTTAACGCGGGATTGGGTGGAAACCTGCAGCTCGACGGCGTCAGAAGGCTGGATGCGTCACTCATGGAAGGAAGATCCCTGGGCGCAGGATCGGTAATAGGGCTTGAAGGCATAAGAAATCCGATCATAGTAGCCCGGTCTATCATGGATCTGCCCCACGTAATGCTCACCCACATAAGCGCGAGAAAGATCGCCGATGCAGAAAAAATTGCCGCCCTGCCCCCGACAGATAGAAAGGCATTGGACAGGCTGCAGAGAACAACACGGAGAGAAAAAAACATCATGCAATTATACAGGCGCTATTTCTCTACGGTAGGTGCTGTTGCCCTCGACGGATACGGCGACCTTGCTGCGGGCGCGTCCACCGGCGGCATCAGCGCGATGCTTCCCGGCAGGGTCGGCGATACCCCTATCATAGGGGCGGGCATATACGCTGAAAATTCTCTCGGTGCCGTGTCGTGCACAGGCATGGGAGAATATATCATAAGGATCGCTCTCGCAAAAGAGATGTGCATGAATATGAAGGAAATGTCTCCTGATAAAGCTGCATCATTCTCTTTAAAAAGGCTTTTAAAACTCGGAGGGGCTGCAGGGACCCTTCTGATCAATAAAAATGGCCGGTTCACAATAATGCACACCACAGATCACATGGCTTCGGGATATGCTGATAAAAGAGGTATTGTAGTCAAAGAAGGATTTAAAAAAATAGTTTCTTAGGGAATAGTGCGAAAGAGGCTCAGGAAGAGCAAAATACAAGGCTTACAGGAGATACTCAGCCAGGTTTATCTTGTATTTGTTCGGGTCGAGGGTCCTTAATATGGATCTGTAATATCTGCCGTTATCGTCTTTTTCCGTAAGGTTTACAATGGGGCCTCTAACGCTCTTTCCGTTGCTGTCAATAATGATCAAAACCTTTGGCCTGTCAGAAAAAACCACTTCGCTTTCATACACCAGGCCAAGCTCTTTCGTATCGAGCATGACCAGCGTGCCGATCGGGAAAACGCCTACCATATTGATAAAAAATTTAAATAAGAGGGGATCGAGCTGAGAACCCGCTCTTTCCATCATGACGCTCAAAGCTTTGTCCGGAGACAGAGGGATCCTTGAATATACTCTCGAAGAAGTCATGGCATCGTATTGGTCCACAACACTCACGAGCCTTGAATAGAAATCGAGCTCCGGATATTGTACTACCTTGGGATATCCCGAAAGGTTGTAATTCAGATGATGTTCAAATGCAACGATCGAAGACCTTATCGAGGTATAATCCATACCCTTCAACCTCAATATCGCCCTCAACCCCCATACGGGATGCTTCTTTATCAGATTCCATTCGTCATTCGTGAAATTTGTTGATTTATTCAGGACCTCGCTCGGGATCTCGATCTTCCCTATGTCATGGAAAAGAGCGACAAGCCCGAGTTCTGTGAGTATTTTTTTGCTCAACCCCAGTCTCTGACCGAGTGCTATGGAAAGAATGCTGACGTTCACCGAATGATGGTATGTGTATTCATCATAATCCTTAATGGCGGTCATGCCTAAAAGGAGGTTCTCTTCTTGAAGTATCTGGTCAACCATCGACTCGACGATCCTCTTTGCTTTCTTGATGTTGACCTTCTCTCCCGCCTTAATCTTGGTCATCACGCCCTTATTAAAGGAGACCGCATTGTAATATACTTTCTTTATTACTTTTCGTGTATCCTTATCCCCTTCTTTTATCTTCTTTAATACGTCTATCTCAATACCCTCCACTTCTGCCATACTCTCTGAAATCGTTTCGAAGGGCGTTTCTGCGAAACCGGCAGCAATGAATGCTTTGAGGAATATCTGGATATCTTCGGGTTTGATCTTCTTCCTGAAGATTATTTTACCCATCTCCCTTTTCTTCAATTCCCTGATGAAAAAGTCAAAATTGAGGAGATATTCGAGGGAATACCGCACCCTTACGCCGTCGATATAGAAGAATTCGCCGATAAGCTCAAGGGTAATATTTTCTTCTGCGTCCGTCATCTGGTTTAACAGCACCAAAAACTTGTCGATGGCTGTCGTAACCGCGATATTGCCGGGATCATGGATTCTGGCGGTTCGCAGGATGACGGACAACTGATTGATGATATCCTGCGCGTTCCTGTTGATTTCCCTGTCTTCCTTATTGACCATATTCAAGTTTCTTGATGGCATGATGAGAAAAGTCCCTTAGCAATCTGTTATTTGTGTTTTCCATCTTGTAAAGGAGAGGAAGAGCATCTCTATTTCCAAGAAGGCCGAGACAGAGTGCCGCACATGCCCTATTTTCCTCATTCTTGCTCCTACCGAAGAAAGTCTTCCTCTTTAAGCTCCTCACGAGGAAATCGAACACATCGGCGTCCTTCCACCTGGAAAGCACCTCATAGAACTCTTTCTTCTCCTCAAATTCCTTATCCCTAAACATCTTGTCGGCAATCTTATCGAGGATTATTTTCTTGGCAACTTCAGATCCTATATTACTGAAAGCTTTTGCAGCGGCTATTCTAATCTGGGGATCGGGGTCGTCAAGACATTCCCTGAGCGTCTGTATTACTTCGCGTCCACCGAGTTCACCGAGGGCCTTTATTACCTCCTTTCTTACCCTTATATCGCCGTGCCTTACAGATTTTAAAAGATATTCGATGGCCCTTTTATCGCCGATTTTTCTGAGGATATAAATGATGTTTCTGATAACATACCATCGCTCGTCATTGAGACCTCTTGAGATCGCTTGTATATCCTTCCTGCCAAGAGTAACAAGCGCATCTATCAAGCTCTTTCTTGCACGTACCGTCTGCAGTTCCCCGAGATATTTTATCATTGGTTCGATAGCGTTTTTATCGAGAAATTCAACAACCTGGCCGAAACTGACGCCGTCTATCTCGATTCCGCTATCAAGGATATCGCTTAAAAGAGCTATGATTTCTTCCGTGCCGATATATGAAGAGAGCATCTTCATATATCTTTTTGTATTATCGGTCATGAGAGGATCCCCGATGATCTTTTCCGCTTTTTTCATCACGTTTAAGACCACAGAGATATCCCCGTGTGCCATCGAATACTTGATGGTATCCTTGACAAATGTAAAAGCATCTTCCAACTCGGCCTTGTCTTCCGGCTGATAGATGAGTTCAAAGAGGATAGTAGCAAGCTTGTCGGCTTTATCCCCAGAATCCTTTTCCAGTTCCTCCACAAGCAACTGGAGATCCTTATCCGTAAGCGGCATGATGGATAATTCCTTTACCTCCTCTCTTATAAATCCGTCCGCGTAAGCCTTCATAAGGTCGTTGACATCGGTCACTTGTTCTTTGATTTGTTCTTCCGCCCTTGTCTCATAATCTTCTTCATCGACATCAACAAGGAATGCCTCATCAACAATATACTGTATGTTCTGGAAGTCTTTTTCCCATAAGAGTGTAACAACATCGTCGTCAACTGCTTCTCTTTCAAAATCCAGGGCGATAATCTTCAGGAATTCCTCAATCTCCGATTGGGTTAATCCTTTTTTGAACGTTAATTCCCTTAAACCGTCCTTAAAGAAGAAAAGCGCAAAATTATCCTCTTTTTCAGGATGATGATAGACCTCTTCCGATCCGTAATAAATGCTGTTCTGGTTTATCTTTAAGGGAAAATCGTCTTTATAATCAAGAAAGTTTCTGAACTTCTCATAGACACCTTCCAGTGTCTTTTGATAAACAGGGTTATTCTGGGGATACATCCTGATGGTTTTTTTTGCCTTGATAAGGGTTTGAAAGATCTCCCTTACCTCTTTTATATCCTCGCTCATCTCCATGCTTAAAATTACCATAGCCCTTTAGAGACAGTCAAACTCAAGGTTCAGATGAGAATTATTCTTCTCTCTCTGGCGAAGTTCTTGAGTATCATAAGAGCCGAATTGAGTCTCTGGAGCCGGGTATTTCTCCATCTAATCGCGAGGGGATCTCCATACGGAAATTTGTCCGCTCTGACGCCGATCTGTGCTCTCATGATTTCATGATGGAGCCCCTGCAGAGATTCCCTATCGAGAGATTTCAGGAATAGGGGGTTCACAACGACATATCCCTCGGCGATATCATAAGCAATCGCCTTAAGGCTCTTGCCCCTTATCGTAGGCACTATTGGCCCTTCGGTCTTACAATTATTCTTGACACGAGAATGCCGACCTCGTAAAGAACGATCATGGGGAGCGCCATCAGGGTCTGGTTGAATGCGTCGGGAGTCGGCGTGAGAATGGCAGCCACAATAAAAGCTATTAAAATGGCGTATCTTCTGTGTTTTGCCAATGTCTGCGGAGTAACCAAGCCCATGCGGGTAGCAAAAACGATAAAGATGGGAAGTTCAAAAACAGCTCCAAAGGCGAGAATAAATTTCAGGCAGAAATCGATATACTGCCCGACAGAGAGCATCGGCATCATAAAATCACCGATTTTATAGGTAAGGAGAAAACTCATCGCAAAAGGCAGGACGATGAAGAAACAGAAGGCAGCGCCCACGAGAAAAAGCCCGGTCGCAATAACAACAAAGGGACCAACATATTTCTTTTCCTTTCTATGAAGACCCGGAGAGATAAAACTCCATAACTGCTGAAAAATTATCGGCAAAGCAAGGATCAGTCCGGCAACCAGTGCTATCTTCATGTTTATCCAGAAGCCTTCAGCAGGCGCCAGAAATACGAGTTTTGTGTTCTGAAGTTTGTCCTGGGCCGCAAAATATATGTACATCTTTTTTACGGAAAAGTCTAAATTGTATCTTAAGGGGAACATGAGGAATTTCAGTAATTCCTCGGAATAATTAAATGCGATGATAAAGGTCACGCACACGGCGATGAGAGATATCGTGATCTTTTTTCTGAGTTCGCCGAGATGCTCCAGGAAGCTCATCATCTTGCTTTTTTCTACCATTCTAAACTCCCGTTCCTATAGATATATATTTTTTCAATGCAAATTTTAGTCAGATTTACTATGAAAGACATGATGCGTATTGCTTCTTTTTCCTCTAAGGGGGGAACTTCTATGAGTTGTCCTATTTTTTGTCTTCAGGTCCGCTCTCAGCATGTTCCTCTGCATTCTTCACAGAACGTTCAACTGTTTTATTGATTTTTTCCGCTTCCGTTGTCACCTGTTCTTTTACGTGCTCTATTGTACCACTTATTGTTTTTCCGGCGTCTTGTACTTCGGTATCTATCTGTTTTTTTACATCCAGTATGGTATCCCGGATATCAGAGGTTGTTTCCTTAAACTCCTCATGCACCGAATCTTTAACATCCTGGAACGACTTTTTCAATTCCGCTAAAGCCTTGCCGAGAGTTTTGGCCACTTCAGGAAGATTCTTCGGACCAATAACAAGCAGGGCGACAATAAATATAACGATCATCTCGGGCATGCCGATATCAAACATCCCTGATCTATTCCTCCTCGTATATCTTTTTGATTTTTTTCTTTTCCTTAGGCGAGAGAAACGTCACCGTCAACATTACTCGGGTTTCGGGACTCCTTTTCTTAAAATCAGTCCCGATACCCAGGGTTGTATAGATAAAGTCCGTAGTCATTATCCTGTAGCCTGCTCTGCCCTCTATGGTATCAAACTTCTTAGAAAAATGGCTTTTCCTGCAATACAACTCCGCAAGCAGCTTAAAATTATGCGCAGCGGCAAAGTCCAGGCCCGCTAAAAAGGACACTTCATCTTCAAGCCTTCCTTTCCCCGGCTTCATATAAAAAAGGTTTACATGTCCGTTAACCGGCCCTACCCTCTTACTGACAATGAGTCCGCCCCCATAACGCCCGTCGGTGGTCAACCTTTCGCTCCCCGTCGGCACAGAGGCGATCAGGAGATATGCCAGAGAAGGTCCGTATTTCCCTTCCTCAAAAAACCTGTGCTTTATACCCAGTGAAACATCTTCAAACCCGTCGGGTGTTCCGGAACCGAATTCATAGGGGGCCGTCAACTCAAGTTCCACGTTGTCGGTAATGCCGTAGGCCGCCTTGAAAATAAGCCTGTAAAGGTCCGGGGATACCGAGATCTCGCCGCCCGCAGAAAAAGCGACCTTTCCTTTTGAAAGACTCTCGGCGCTAAAGGTCGAAAAGACGCCGTTGGGGTCCAAGGGTTGAAGCCCTTTGATTTCAAAACCGTATGAATTTCCGCATAGGATAAGCAGAGCGAACATGCAGAACAGGAAGCTTCTTTTCATTGTACAAAAATAGCAGAAAGAACCGGCCAGTGTCAATGATTCAAAGTTATTCCGGGCGGTAACATTGACAAAGATTACCACCTGAAAATATAATTAATCAAAGTAATTTACCCATATTTCAATGTGGGGACTATAGGAGGATCATATGGCAGAAGGCATGATTGAGGCTACATCGGCTAATTGGGATGCGGAAGTGACTAAGGCGCAAGGACTCGTTATGATCGATTTCTGGGCTCCGTGGTGCGGTCCCTGCAGGATGATTTCACCGACTGTTGAAGAATTGGCGAAAGAATACAGCGGCAAAGTAAAAGTTATGAAGCTTAATACTGATGAAAATTCGGAAATTGCCAGCAAATTCAAGATCATGGGGATCCCCACGATCATGTTCTTTAAGGACGGTTCAAAGCTCGATCAGATCGTGGGTGTTGTACCAAAACAGCAGTTAAAGGCAAAGTTAGATTCTCTCCTGAGTGCGTAAAAATATGTAATCCTTATGCATGAAATTTCATCTCTCAATCGGAGAATAATAGTCCTATGTTTGAATCACTCACAGAAAAATTAGAATCCATATTCAAAAAATTGAAGGGAAAGGGCCTTCTCAAGGAAGAGGACGTAGAAGTTGCATTGAAAGAGATACGCCTTGCCCTTCTGGAGGCGGATGTCAACTTTAAGGTTGTAAAAGATTTCGTCCAAAAGATTAAGGAAAAAGCGATCGGCAAGGAGGTCCTCGAAAGCCTCACGCCCGGCCAGCAGGTCATAAAGATAGTCAATGATGAGCTTTGTACGCTCCTCGGAAAAACCAACAGCAGGATACAGCTGGCGCCCAATCCTCCAACGATAATCATGATGGTCGGTCTCCAGGGCTCGGGTAAAACCACAACGGCAGCAAAAATTGCGCGTCTATTCAAGAAGGAAGGCAGAAGGCCGATGCTCGTAGCCGCCGACCTTCAAAGACCGGCTGCTATCGACCAACTCGTTACGCTCGGCTCACAGATCGATGTCCCCGTATACAATTCAAAGGAAGCGAGGGATCCCGTATCTCTCTGTGTCGATGCCGTAAAGAAGGCGAAACTTGACGCACAGGGACGTCCTCATCATCGATACCGCCGGAAGATTGCACATCGATGAATCTCTCATGGCGGAGTTGAAAACAATCAGGGAAAGCGTTTCACCGAAGGAAATTATCTTTGTGGCTGATGCGATGACCGGACAGGACGCGGTCAATATCGCAAGCAGCTTTGAAGACCAGATAGGAATTGACGGGATAATACTCACGAAGATGGACGGTGACGCGAGAGGCGGCGCCGCACTCTCGATCATATCGGTAACCGGGAAGCCGATAAAGTTCATCGGAACCGGCGAGAAGATCGAAATGATCGAGCCCTTTTACCCTGACAGGGTTGCATCCAGGATCCTCGGCATGGGTGATGTCCTGAGCTTCATAGAGCAGGCCCAACAGACCTTTGACAAGAAAGAGGCGGAGAAGCTCCAGAAGACGATCATGGATGAATCTTTCACCTTCGATGATCTCGGAGAACAACTCAGGAAGATGCGCAGTATGGGTCCTCTGGAAAATCTCCTCAATATGATCCCCGGCTTTAATAAGATCAAGGACGTTGAGATTGATGGGAGGGAATTGGTAAAGGTGGAAGCGGTCATAAATTCCATGACGAAAAAAGAAAGAAAAGACCACAATCTCCTTAACGGGAACAGGCGAAGAAGAATCGCGAGGGGAAGCGGAACGACCGTTGCTGACGTAAACAGGGTCGTCAAGCAGTATGTCGAGATCAAGAAAATGCTCAAGATGTTCAAGGGCAAAAAGGGGTTCAAGTTACCCAAATTCCTGCCGTTTTAAAATCTCTTCTATTCCCTTTACCGAAGAGGGGAAACATGATAGTCTTTCTTAAAGCAGCGCATTATTACGCAAGATACACAAAATGAACACAGTCAAATTCGCACTAAAAGACATAAAATTTGTCCTCCTCGATATGGACGGGACTCTTCTTGACAAGTATTTCGACGATTTCTTCTGGGAGCATCTCGTTCCCGAAAAGTACGCGGAAAAACATAACATTACCTTCGGAAAAGCCAAGGGAGAACTCATGAAAAAATACAGGGCACACGAGGGCACATTAAACTGGACAGACCTCGACTTTTGGTCTGAAGAGCTTGACCTCGACATCCCAGCTCTCAAGGAACAGATAAAACATTTAATAGAGGTACATCCACACGTGGAGGACTTCCTGAAGCTCCTCAAGCTCCGGAAGAAAAAGGTCTTTCTCGTTACCAACGCCCACTACAAGTCAATTCAGCTGAAGTTCAAAAAAACGCGTATTGGAAAGTATTTTGACTCGGTGCTTTCTTCGTTTGACGCAGGTTATCCTAAGGAGAGTGTGGAATTCTGGGAAATCGCGGAAAAGCGGCTCGGGTTCGATAAGGACAGTACTCTCTTCGTCGATGACACAGAGGAGATCCTGAAAACGGCGAAAAAATACGGCATCAAGTATATCTTGTATAAGGCAAGGTCAAATTCAAAGACGAAACCAAAGGAATCGAATCATTTTGAGCACATCATTGATTTTGATGAACTGATATGAAGGCATCCGAATTATTCGTCCGATGTCTGGAGGCCGAAGGTGTCGAATATATATTCGGTCTTCCCGGTGAGGAGAATATAGAATTCCTCAATGCATTATCTTCATCGAAAATAAGGTTTATCCTAACCCACGATGAACGTTGGGCCGCGTTCATGGCAAATGCCTATGGAAGGCTTTCAGGCAGCCCTGGAGTCTGCCTCTCCACGCTCGGCCCCGGCGCATCAAATCTTATCACCGGTGTTGCCGATGCACTCCTCGATTATTCACCGATGGTCGCGATTACCGGACAGGTAGGTCTCGCCAATATGCATAAGGAGTCGCACCAGCGCATCGATATTTTGTCGGTTTTCAGACCCGTTACAAAATGGAACGCAAGGATAGAGATGCCTGAGACCATACCGGAGATTACGAGGAAGGCTTTTAAGACGGCATCTGTCGAAAAACCCGGACCGACGCACATCGAGTTCCCGGAAGATATTGCCGTGATCGAAACGGAGGGTATGCCGTTATCTCCTGCTTCGATGAGATACCCCGAACCTGCCGAAGACATGCTGGCAAAGGCGGTTGCAATGATAAAAAATGCTCATATGCCCCTAATCCTTGCCGGACACGGAGTCATACGGGGAAGAGCCGCCGGAGAACTGAAGGATTTTGTTTCAAAAACGAAAATCGGAGTCACCACGACATTTATGGGTACCGGTGCCCTGCCCGCCGATGATGAATGTTTTGTCTCCACCGTTGGACTTCAGTCAAAGGACTACATCTCCTGCGGATTCGACAAGGCCGACCTAATTATAGCCATAGGGTACGACCCGGTTGAATTCAGCCCCCGTTACTGGAATAAAAACGGCAACAAGCAGATTATCCATATAGATTTTACACCGTCAGAAATTGACGTTGATTACTCCGCTTTAGAACTCCTGGGAGACATCAAAACAACGCTCTCCATGATCACGGAAAGGGTAGATTTTGAAAGGGACGTCTCCGTATTATCACAGGTTAAAACTCTATGTCGACCATGCACTGCATTTTTCGACTGCGGGGTTCCCCTTAAAACCTCTCAGGATAATCAATGACATCAGAAAAGCGCTCGGAAGAAACGATATCCTGATAAGCGACGTGGGGGCCCACAAGATATGGATCGCGAGATTTTACCCTGCCTTTGAGGAAAACACGGTTTTAATCTCGAACGGTTTCGCCTCCATGGGTTTTGCCATACCCGCAGCCATTTCAGCGAAACTCTTGCACCCTGATAAAAACATTTTTGCTGCGGTGGGCGACGGAGGCTTCCTCATGTCCATGAGTGAGATCAACACCGCCGTCAGGCTTGGTCTCAATATTGTCTGCCTCGTATTCAACGACGGAGGATACGGTCTTATTGAATGGAAAGAAAAGCTGCGGTATGGCAGAGAATTCTTCACAAGATTCGGCAATCCGGATTTTGTAAAACTTGCCGAGTCCTTTGGCGCCCGGGGATACAGGGTCACTGCAGAAAATGATCTCCTTCCAATAATAAAGGAGGCCCTCGATCAAAAAAGACCTGCAATCATCGATTGCCCCGTGGATTATACCGAAAATATGAAACTCACGGAAAAGCTCGGCAGACTTATCTGTCCGTTGTAATGCAGGATCCATAGATATTATTTTCGGTGGCCGCAGGCATCAGCCTGCGTGTTTTAAATATTGCGCCTGCCTATTGTCTATCGGAATATAAAAGTTTAAAATATAAACCTATGAATATCATTTGCCTTGAAGAATTAACGAAAGAGCCGAAAATCGCTTACTTCTCTATGGAGATAGGGATCCAGAACGATATCCCCACTTATAGCGGAGGGCTTGGGGTCCTCGCCGGGGATACGATCCGGGCAAGTGCCGACCTCAAACTTCCTATGGTTGCCGTCACCCTTCTCACGAAAAAAGGGTTTTTCATACAGGAGTTGGACGAGTATGGAAAACAGACCGAACGCCCCGTGTCCTGGGATCCGTCTCAATACATGAAACTACTTCCCGCAAGGACTTCAGTCCAGATTGAAGGGCGGGAGGTAGTATTACAAGCTTGGCAGTACAATGTGGAGAGTCTCACACGCGGCTGCATACCGGTCATATTTCTCGATACGGATATTGTGGAAAATGTTCCCGAGGACAGAGAAATCACCCACTATCTCTACGGCGGAGATCTGGCATACAGGCTGAAACAGGAGATAGTTCTCGGTATCGGCGGCGTAAGGATGCTCCATGAACTCGAATTTGAGATCAAGAAATATCACATGAATGAAGGGCATTCCAGCCTCCTCACCCTTGAACTCCTGAACAGGTTCAAACGCCCTATCGAAGACGTCTGGGATGAAAAGCTTGTCTGGGATGTGGAGAAAGTGAAAGACCTTTGTGTATTCACGACGCATACTCCTATCGACGCCGGACATGATAAATTTCCCTATGACCTCGTCCTGAAAATTATGGGGGAACCGGTACCGCTGAATGTCTTGAAAGATCTTTCGGGCAAGGAAAATCTTAATATGACCCGTCTCGGACTCAACCTGAGTGAATTTATCAATGGTGTTGCAAAAAAACATAGTGAGGTTTCGAGAAATATGTTCCCCGGGTACGAGATCAGTGCGATTACGAACGGCGTGCACAGCTATACGTGGACGTGTGACAGCTTCAAAAGGCTTTACGATAAATATCTCCCCGGGTGGGCCAACGAGCCCGAACTTTTTGTAAGGATTGGCCGTGTCCCTGATGACGAAATCTGGGCTGCCCACATGGAAGCAAAAAAAACGCTTTTCAAGTATGTTCGTGAAAGTACCGGCGTTGACATGGATACGGATATCCTGACCATAGGGTTCGCAAGAAGGGCGACCGCTTATAAAAGAGCCGACCTCATATTCAGTGATATCGAGAGACTGGAAAGGATGGGAACGGGAAAACTCCAGATTATCTACGCGGGTAAGGCCCATCCAAAGGATGACCTGGGCAAGAAACTGATAGAAAGGATTTTCTCTATAAAGGACAGACTGAGGGACAAGATCAAAATGGCTTACTTGAAGAACTATGATATGGACATTGCACTGAAAATGGTTTCAGGTGTTGATATATGGCTTAACACACCGTTACGGCCCAGAGAGGCATCGGGGACAAGCGGTATGAAGGCGGCCCACAACGGGGTCATGAATTTCAGCGTCCTTGACGGTTGGTGGATAGAAGGCCACATTGAAGGTTTCACAGGATGGTCTATAGGTCCCAACCCAACAGAGACGACACTCGTCGATAATTTGGATACCCTGGATGCTGATGACCTGTACAATAAACTTGAACAGATAATCGTACCCATGTTTTATACCAGCAGGCACACGTGGATAAGGATGATGCAGAACGCGATAGGCAAGAACGCCTACTATTTTAACTGCCACCGTATGATGCGCCGCTATGTCACTGAAGCATATATAAGATAACGCTTATCCCACCCCCCGTGTTTAATTGTCTTCACTAACTCTGCAGAAAGACCTTAAATCCTATGGAAATATGACGAAATGCCACAAGGAAATTACTGCTATTGATGCTGCGGAACGCTTGGAAGACTTGCGGGTGCCGCAAGATAGATCTTTATACTATCCACTGCAAATACGCAGCTACAAGCATACGCAACCCTTAAAGCTTTCCGATAAAAATCATCGAAAGACTCTCAGCGTGTTTTCTCGGCGCAGGCAGTTCAGGGGAACCACAATTTTTAATTTGCAAAAATATTTTAAAAGTGGTTAATTATTGCATGGTTAAAGACACTTCGGGGATGAGGACATCTTGCATAATGATCTAACCTTTTTCACCAACGAACCGGGCGCTACCGTCCTTGACAGATTCAGGAAAACCCTGAAGGATGTCCAATTCTTCGATATCCTCGTCGGCTATTTCCGCACAAGTGGTTTTTTTCACCTCTACAAATCCTTTGAGATAATAGATAAGATAAGAATCCTTGTCGGTATTAATATCGATACAACAGCATTCGAAATAATTGAGTCTTCAAAATCACGAGGAAAGCTTGATTTTGAATCTCACAAACGGACAAAGGAAGTATTCTCCGACGACCTTGCCTCCGAAATGGAGCATTCTGAGGACACTTATGATACTGAGATAGGTGTAAAAAAGTTTATTGAATTTTTACAGTCAGGAAAACTCGAAATTAAAGCCTATCCAAGCTCAAAAATCCATGCAAAGGTCTACATAAGCCGGTTTTCTGAAGAAGACCGTGATTACGGCAGAGTGATTACCGGTTCCAGCAATTTCTCAGAATCCGGTCTCGTTGAAAATCTTGAATTCAATGTTGAACTGAAAAATAGCGCTGACGTTAAGTATGCCCTCGATAAGTTTGAAGCTTTATGGAAAGATGCTGTTGATATCTCCAGGGAATATGTCGAGACGATAAATGCAAGAACCTGGCTGAATGACTCTATCACCCCCTATGAGCTTTATCTGAAATTCCTTTATGAATATCTCAAGGAAGATATCAATATAGATGAGGATTTTGAAAGCTACCTTCCCGAAGGTTTTCTTGATATGAAATACCAGAAGCAGGCTGTGGTTTCAGCAAAAAAGATACTTGACGCCTATAACGGAGTATTTCTCTCCGATGTCGTCGGCTTGGGCAAAACCTATATTTCTGCGCTTCTCGCACAACAGCTTCCCGGGAAAATCCTTGTCATCTGCCCTCCGGTTCTGCAGGATTACTGGCATGATACTTTTTTTGAGTTCGGGATAAGAGGCTACAAGGTTGAATCTCTGGGCAAGCTCGACCAGATCATAAAAAGCGGAGCGGAACGGTTTGATTATATATTTATTGATGAAGCCCACAGGTTCAGAAATGAGGTGACACTGGGATATGAGAAACTCCATCAGATTTGTTTTGGCAAGAAGGTCATCCTTGTCTCGGCAACACCCTTAAATAACACTATTGACGACATTTACAGCCAGTTGAAACTCTTTCAGGTGCCAAAGAAAAGCACTATCCCCGGCGTCCAAAATCTGGAGAAATTCTTTGGGTCATTAAAGAAGAGAATAAACAGATATCAGAAAAATCAGCCCGAATATATCGACACAATAAAGCTTGTCTCAAAGGAAGTGAGAGACAAAATCCTTAAATTCGTTATGGTCCGCAGGACACGTACTGAGGTCATGAAATACTTCAGTGAGGATATGGAGAAACAGGGTGTATCTTTCCCTGAACTGGACGACCCAAAACGCATTATCTATACCTTTGACGAGGAGACCGGCGATGTTTTCAATAGGACTATAACCCTTTTGAAGGATTTTTCCTATTCCAGATATACCCCTTTGCTCTATTTGAAGACGCCGGTTTCTGAGTTTGAACTCCAATCTCAACGGAATATCGGCGGGTTCATGAAGGGCATCCTCGTGAAACGACTGGAGAGTAGTTTCCACGCCTTTAAGAACACCCTTAGACGCTTTGTCGATTCTTACCGGAAATTTATCGAAATGTATCAGCAGGGAACCGTTTACATCAGCAAGAAGGTAAATGTTTATGATTTCCTTGATGCGGACAATGAGGAAGAACTATTGAAGCTTGTGGATCTGGACAGGGTGCAGAAATACGAATCACCGGAGTTCACCGCAGAATTCCTTCGCAATCTCCAAAAAGACCTCACTTTACTTGAGAACATTCAAAAACTATGGAGCGATATAGACTCAGACCCGAAGCTCGAAAAATTCATCAACGAACTGAAAGAGAATCTCATCTTGAAAGAGAACAAGCTTGTCGTCTTTACAGAATCAAAAGAGACCGGTGAATATCTTTTTAAAAAATTAAATAAACATCTGCCTTTAAGGGTTCTTTTCTACTCCAGTGTGGGCGGGCTTTATGGAGATGAAGAGAAGAGCATACCGATTGCCCGTGATCTGATTAAGGAAAACTTCGACCCCAAGAACAAACCGCAAAAAGATGATATCAATATACTGATTACGACAGATATCCTTGCTGAAGGAATTAATCTGCATCGTTCAAATACGGTCATAAACTACGATCTCCCGTGGAACCCAACGCGTGTATTACAGCGGGTTGGTAGGGTAAACCGTGTCGGGACTAAGCACAAGGTGATAAATATTTTTAACTTCTTCCCGACTGCACAATCAGACATGCACCTTGGGTTGGAAGCAAACATAAAAGCCAAGATACAGGCATTCCACGACACTCTCGGCGAAGATTCAAAGTATCTTACCGAAGAGGAAGAAATTTCCACTCATGAATTGTTTGGCGATTTTATTTACAGGCGGTTGAGTGACAAGAAGACGTTTCAGGGGGAAGATGAGGAGGAGCGATCTGAGCTCGAGTACCTTCATCTGCTCCGTAATATCCGTGATAAGAACACTTCCCTATTCGAAAAAATTAAACGTCTTCCGAAGAAGGCCCGAACATGCCGGGAGATTGAGAGAAAGAAAGAAGATAATCTGGTTACTTTTTTCAGGAAGGGGAAACTGAAAAAGTTCTTCCTTGCAGATTCTTCTGCTGCACGCGAATTAACCTTTTTTGAGGCGGCTGACCTTTTCAAATGTGATCCTGCAACTTCAAAAGCTGCTATTCCTAAAACCTTTTATCCATTCCTTGACCTTAACAAGGCTGCATTTGATCAGGCAACGTCCGATGAGACTGCTGAAAAGGGTCATCCAGCGAGTAGTTCAAACGAAAGTTATATCATAAAACGACTTAAGGCGAAAGATTTGCAGAAGTTCCCCGGCTTTACTGAAGAAGATGAAGATTTTCTGAGGTCAGTTTTGAAAGCCTTTGAAAATGGAGTGATCCCGAAAAATACCAGCAAACGTCTCAAAAATGAACTCGAAAAAGAAATTGCCCCTCTCAAAGTGCTTGCCATATTGAAAAAGAATCTCCCCGCGACTATTTTGTCTGTGTCACCGACTACCCGGCAAATCGGACCTGACAGAAGAGAAGTGATTCTCTCTGAATATCTGCTTAGGATTGGACAGAAATAATTCCGTCTCATATATTGACAAAGGTATCTCTATAATGTATTCTTTTAGCATAATCTAAATTGAATAATGCAATAGGAGTAGTAAATGCGAAATCCATTTACATTGGGCATAGCTCAAAAAAATGATTTTTGCAACAGAAAAAAAGAGTTAACTGACCTCTTGCAGCATGCAAAAAATGGTGATAATGCAGTTCTGTTTTCGCCCAGAAGATACGGCAAATCTTCTCTGATAGCAAAAATTATCGAACAACTCAGGGAAGAAGGATATCTGACTGTTTATGTGGATCTGTATCCGATAACCTCGGAACAGGATTTCATTTCAAGATTTTCTAATGCCATCTTTAAAGGGATTGGTCGCGGCGCGGATACACGCACTATTGCGGAAAGGCTCAAAAATATTTTCAGCAGACTTGTCCCGAGTCTTGAGGTGAGGCCTGACGGGTATAATATCTCCGCCAGATTTGACCGTACTTCCCAACCAGGTTTGCTGCTTGATGACCTTTTGGACGGACTTTATAAATATGTAAAGAAAGAAAAACTCCGGGCATGTATTGCCCTCGACGAATTTCAGGAGATTACCGAACTGCCTGATTCTAAAAAAATAGAGGGCATACTGCGCTCGCAAATACAGTTTCACAAAGAGATCTCATATTTTTATGTCGGAAGCAGACGGCGGATACTGACGGATATGTTTTCCAACAAAAACAGGGCTTTCTACAAAAGCGCGTTTTCATATACTTTAAAGGAAATAGCCAAGAATGAATTTGTTCCCTACATAGAGGCAAAATTCAGGAAGACCGGAAAGGTCTGTCCATCGGAGGCGGCAGCAAAAATATACGATACTGTCAGAGGCTACCCATATTATGTTCAGAAACTTTCTTCTATAGCGTGGGATATTACGACAAAAAAGTGCACTGATGAAACAGTATTTGAAGCCTATTCTATTCTCCTCGCTATGGAAAAGACGGACTTTGAAGGCATCTGGGGAGGTCTGGCCCTGATACAGAAATCGGTTTTAAAGGCAATCGCCAAAGAACCGACAACATCTCCTTACGCCAGAGAATTTCTCGAAAGACATCAGCTTTCAATAGGCGGCACCCAAAAAGCAATGGACGTCCTATTCTCAAGAGACCTTATAGAAAAAGATGATGAAGGTAAATACAGGCTGACAGACCCTGTAATGGAAGCGTGGCTTCGAGAGTAACGTAACTATATGGATAGACGGGAAGCAGTCAGATTAATAGAAGAAACATTCAACAATCCTTTTGATGAGGACAGGTTCAGGCTTTTCGCAAAAAACCTTTTTAATGATCTGGATGAGTCAAAAGCCTTCTGCATACCACGGTCCGTATATCCCCGATGCTTTCAAAGACCATATAAGACAGTATAAGAGAATCGGTAAATATACTGACCCCGGACAGACCGAACTCGACGTCTTAGTCGTCTATTTAAAGAAGGAAACATCCCTTGAGCGTGCCCGAACCATGCAAAGAAACTTTGTCGCCCACTATCTGAAGAATCGCGGGGAGAAGGACGCAGCAATAGTCGCTTTCTGTACGGATGGTCTGGAAGACTGGCGATTTTCATTTGTCCGCATGGATTACAGGACAATACAGACGGAAAGCGGCAAGGTCAAGGTTAAGGAAGATTTAACCCCTGCGAGAAGATACTCTTTCCTGGTCGGCAGGAACGAGCCGAACCACACAGCCCGGCAGCAACTTGTCCCCATTCTTGAAGATGACAGGAAAAATCCGACACTTGCAGATATCGAACATGCCTTTAATATCGAATCTGTAACCAAAGAATTTTTTAACAGGTATAAAGACCTTTTCCTGAAAGTGAAAGAGGAGCTGGATAATGTAGTTGCCGTTGATCAAAAAATAAAGACAGAATTCGAGAGCAAGAATATTGACACTGCCAATTTTGCCAAAAAGCTCCTCGGCCAGATTGTCTTCCTTTATTTCATTCAGAAAAAGGGCTGGCTGGGTGTCGGTAAAGACAGGACATGGGGTACCGGCCCGAGAAACTTCATGCGGAGGCTTTTTGAGAAAGAGATTGCAAGCTACGATAATTTCTTCAATGATATCCTCGAACCTCTGTTCTATGAAGCCCTTGCAATAGATCGAGGGGATGTATCGTTTTACAGCCGTTTCAACTGCAAGATCCCGTTTCTGAACGGCGGCTTGTTCGAGCCAATTAATGGCTACAACTGGGAGGAGACGGATATTCTCCTTAAGAACGATACCTTCGGAGAGATATTTGATACCTTTGACCTTTACAATTTTACCGTCCGGGAAGACGAACCGCTTGAAAGAGAAGTGGCCGTTGACCCTGAAATGCTCGGAAAGGTTTTCGAGAACCTGCTTGAGGTCAAGGACCGTAAATCTAAAGGCGCATATTACACACCCCGCGAGATTGTCCACTATATGTGCCAGGAAAGCCTCATCAATTATCTGGACTCGACAATCAATAACGACAATATCAGGGACACGGCTGAACATTTCCTTCTTCTGTCATTCCCGCTTGTCGGGAATCTTTCTTTCCACACTCTGGCGGATTCACCGAGGCAAAAAGAAGGATGCCGGACAAGCCGGCATAACAGACAGAGCAATCGAAGCAGATTCTAATAAGATAATCCCTCGTGAAGATATTGAAGCCTTTATCAGACGAGGTGATTTTGCAATAAACAATGATCTTGCGAAAGAACAAGGGACAAAATCTTACGCTTACAAGATGCCCGAAAGCATACGGAACAATGCGCGGCTCTTTGATGACAAGCTGGCAGATATAAAAATCTGTGACCCTGCCATAGGATCTGGTGCATTTCCGGTTGGAATGATGCATGAGATTGTCCGGGCAAGAGAAACACTCACTACATATTTCCCCACTTTGGAAAAGGGGGGCAAGGGGGGATTTTCTAATAATCGTACTCCCTATAATTTCAAACGCCATGCTATCCATGAGTCCATCTATGGCGTCGATATTGACCCCGGTGCTGTCGATATAGCAAAACTCAGGCTTTGGCTTTCGCTTGTCGTCGATGAAGATGACTTCAAGACCATCAAGCCTTTGCCGAATCTTGATTATAAAATCGTCTGCGGAGATTCCCTTTCGAGTGTGAATACTCTTGTTCCACCACGCCGAACTTAAGAAACTCGAGAGGCTCAAAGCGAAATACTTTGAGGAGACCAGACCGAGAGAAAAGACACATATAAAAGAAGAAATTGATAATCTCATAAGCGAGATTACGAATAATGACAGGCATTTTGACTTTAAGGTGTATTTCAGTGAAGTGTTTAATCCCTCTAACAATCCCCACTTTAGCAAAGGGTGGGAGGGGGGATTTGACATTGTCATTGCAAACCCTCCATATGTGCGTCACGAGACAATCAAGGAGTTGAAACCTGAGCTAAAGAAGGAATTCGGTGATTTCTATTGCGGAACGGCAGACATATATACCTATTTCTATAAGAAAGGAATCGACCTGCTGAAATCATGCGGTCATCTCTGCTTCATAGCGCCGAACAAATTTATGCGGGCCGGCTATGGCAAGAATACCCGAAAGTTGCTTGCTACGCAGGTAACGCCGAAGGTAATCATCGATTTCTGTGACCTCCCGATATTCGACGCAACAACATATCCTTCAATCATTTGGTTGAAAAGAATCACCTTTCGTAGGGGCGCCCCTCATGTGGCCGCCCTGATTTGATTAATGGACAACCATGCCAAAAGAAGGGCAACTCACACGAGGGTTGCCCCTACGAGAACGGAATTCCTTGCCGCCACATTTACCGATGCGGCTCAATTGGAACGGTTGGAAGAAACCCTCTCAAACATCGGCTTTCCAATGCCGTATTTCTTCGTTAAGAGAAGAAGGCTGGAATCTTGAGCAGACCCGAGGTTTTAGCTCTGATGGAAAAACTGCGCAAAACAGGAAAGCCTCTCGGTGAATATGTGCATGGGCGGTTTTATCGTGGCATATTAGACAGGTCTTAATGAAGCCTTTGTAATTGATGAAGCTACACGGAAAAGACTTGTCTCCGAAGACCCCAAAAGTGAAGAACTTATCAAGCCATGGCTGCGGGGAAGGGACATAAAGAAATGGAAGGCGGAATGGGCAGGACTTTATGTTATTTTTACACGGTGCAATGTAGACATAAAGAAGTATCCAGCAATTAAGCGATATCTGGAGCAGTTTCGGGAAGACCTGGAACCAAAAAAGTCTGACAAAGATAAACGGGGCCGTAAACCCGGAACTTATAAGTGGTACGAGATTCAGGACAACATTGCATATCATGAGGAGTTTGAAGGGCCTAAAATTACTTGGGGCAACCTCGCGACTGAACCTAAATTTGCCTTTGATTCAACATCAAGCTATGTCAGTGCACCTGCGAACATAATTCCAACCAACGACTTATATCTCTTGGCTGTTTTGAATTCGCCGATTTGTAAATGGTGGATAAGCCTACAGGCTGCTGTTCGTTCCGGCGGATTCTTAGAATATAAACCCATGTATGTCGGAACTATTCCGGTTTCCACATCTTCTGATACTAAAAAAGCCCCCATCATTGAGCGCGTCCAGAAAATCCTTGCCGAGCCCGACAGTCCCAACGTCCCCCGCATTGAGGCAGAGATAAACAAGCTGGTCTATGAACTCTACGGCCTCACTCCTGATGAGATTGAGATAATGGATGAGAAAAACTAAAAGGAGCATATAGACAAATGATTAAAAAAATATATATTAAAAACTATAAGATATTTGATCATTTTGACCTTGAGCTAAATGATGCTTTAAATATCATTGTTGGTCAGTAGTGTCCGACAGTTAAGTGAATAAATTCAACTGGTTTTTGGAATCTGAGATTTCGTCTACCAGTGCTGTTTCCGTAAGTAGCTGTAACAACGGAATTCTTTCGAAAACCGAGACGCTCAATATTTGTAGAATTGTGTATAGACTTGCAGGTATATTGAGACGTTTTTTGAGTATGGCAACCAAGACGTACACTGAGACAGCAATCCAGATTTGAGTTTTGACGGCATTCTCCGAAGTGCCATAGAAATTCTTGATGCGTAGGTTTTGTTTGATCCACTTGAAGAAAAGCTCTACCTGCCATCGGCAACGGTAAAGCTGTGCGATAGTCAGTGCCGGAAGAGCGAAATTGTTGGTCAGAAAAATCAGGGTTTTGTCCTTGTCGGCATCGTAATACTTGATGCGTCTCAATTTGCTCGGATAGTCTTTGAGAGAATAGAATCCCGTCAGCATAATTGTCTGATCGTACCTGAGACCCGTTGCGCAGTCGATCTGATGAGAATAGATTCTTCGGCATCTTAGATTGGATTTTGAGCGGGTCACAAAGAAACCTGCTGCTATAGATATGGCGTAGAGTCTGGCGTAATCCAGATATCCTCGGTCCATTACGTAGAAGGCACCCGGCTCTATCGGTAGTGCATCGAGGATATTCACATCGTGCATGGTGCCATCTGAAATATAGATGAACGTAGGAATGTTGCCCCGCAGGTCCAGAAGCGTATGCAGTTTTATTGCTGCTTTGGTTTGGCGAAAGGTTGCCCATGGAAACATCGACAGGCACAGATCGATAGTCGTGGCATCCAATGCATAGACAGTTTTTTGCAGATCGATGCCGAATGGCTCGTTGCTGTAAAGTGTTCGTGCCGTGATGATCAATGAATGAGCAAGCTAATAGATGGGGTCAGACACCAAAATTGACATTTCACGAGCTGATAAAGAAATTTAGACAGGCACATTACCGGTGAGCAGATGGCGGGAGATTGCGATTGTCTACGACTCGTAGAGTGGAGGGGAAAGGATGACAAGTGAACTGAGGATAGCGGTTTATTGTTCTGATCAGGAGATAATAAATGACAGAAAGCTTCTTTAAAGAAAAAAAGCCTTGGTCAAAATACAAAGACTTTATACTTGATTATTATCTTACGCCATATATAGCAAAAGTAAAGAACCTAAAGCGTCCTATCCTCATAATAGATTGCTGTGCTGGCCCAGGAAAGTTTGAAGACGGAACAGATGGTTCTCCCTTGATTATTATGAAACATATTGTTGAGAGTCGAAAAAATGGGATTGATATAAAAGGATTGTTCTTGGAAAAAGAGAGAAAGTATTACAAGAATCTAAAAAATCTTATGATGCCACATAGTGATTATATTAAGGTTCATCAGACAGACTTCATAGGTTATCTTACTAAGATAGCAGGAATGGCAAAAAGCCATACTGTTTTTCTGTATGTAGACCCTTATGGTATCAAAGAACTACCCTTTGAGGAATTGGCAAAAATATACGAACAAATAAACAAATCCGGAGCCAGTGTTGAGGTTTTGATGAATTTTAATAGCGCGGGCTTTATTAGATGTGGTCTTGTTGCACTGAAAATGGAACCAACGCTTGCAGATTCGGAACTTACAGACGATTTTCATGAAGAAATCCTTTCTGATATTCAAGGCCTAACTCCCCAACAAATGGATGAAATTGCAGGGGGAGATTATTGGAAAGATATAGTTATAGATTCAAATCTTTCATTTGCGGAAAAAGAACAGAAAATTACTACCTCCTTATGAATCAGATGATCAAATATTATTCGATAGTCCGAGACTTTCCAATAAAGGAAAAATATCATCATAAGGTACCAAAATATAGGCTTATTTATGGGACAAGTCATTCGGATGGAATTTTTTTAATGAACGACATAATGTATGACGCAAGAGAAAGATTTCTAAAAAGTGAATTTGCTGATGGAAAACTGTTTGATACTCGGCCGATTGAAGAAGAAAGGGATATGGCAGCCTTTACAAAGAACTTATATGAAATAATTTCAAGGGAGCATCCGATTACCAGAAAATTTGTAAAGCTTACAGCTATGCAAGAGTTTTTCTGTCGGTATAAGACTGGCGATTATTACAAGGCTATAAGAGAATTATTGAAGGGATTCGAGGGACTTAAACTATATAGCAAATCTGGGAAATTGAGGATTAATGATGAAGAGCTTTTATCGACAAAACCATTTAAATAAAAACAACGAATGTGTATTGCAGATTTCTGAAGCAAAGGAGGCGTATTCGCTAACCCCAGATAGAGAACCTCTTGTCTCTGAACTCTGGGCAATTCGCGGACATTGTGATGAGCTAAGAGCCCTGAAAATAGCCAAAAGAGCAAAATTGCCTCTTCAGTGGCTCGATAAAATGCCATCTCTGAACGGATCAAAGGGGATAGAGAAGCTTAGGATTGAACGGGGCGTGCTTTTATTAAGAAACCGGACAAGTGCTTTTATAGATCAATTTCAGCATCCAATCGGCAGATGTGCAAAATTTTACAAATTAACTGCTTATAATAACTGCAATTTCTGGTGTGAATATTGTTATCTGTACCTTACATTCCGCAACATGCCGATATCCACTCATTTTGTGAATTATGACAAGATGTTCCGGGAAATAATCAGATTTGACAAGACGAATATTCCAGACATGCTAAGGGTTTTGAATCTCGGTGAATTATGCGACCCCTTGGCAGTTGAAGATGTAACAGGGTTTGCTGAAGAACTTATCCCATTTGCTGCAGAGGAAACTTACAAGACAAAGCTGCTTTTCCTTACAAAAAGTGCCAAGGTAGATTCTTTATTGAATTTACTAATCAGTTCATAAGTAAAGCCTCATTATGGTATACTATGAGGCATGAGAGAAACAGATGGGAGGAAACTGAAGCATGATGTTCTGGAAGCACTGCGGATACGGGCGGTGCGACAAATAGAATATGGCGAGAGTCCCGAAGTTATCATAAAGGCATTGGGAATGAATCGACGGACTATCTACAAATGGATAGCGCTATATCGTGAACGGGGGATAAGTGGTCTAAAGGCGGCACCTCTTTTAGGGCGGCCATTAAGGTTGAGTGGTGTTATGCTGAGGTGGATATTCAAGACAGTGACGACGAAGAACCCTTTGCAGTTGAAATTTCCATTTGCACTGTGGACACGAGAAATGGTGAGAGACCTTATTGAAAAACAATATGGCATAAAGCTGAGTGTGGTATCCATAGGACGATTACTCAGGAAGCTGGGACTCAGCTGCCAGAAGCCGTTAATGAGGGCATTCCAGCAGGATCCAGTATTAGTGCAGCAGTGGATAGAAGAAGATTACCCTAAGATAAAGCAATTGGCGCGCCGGCAAAAGGCGGAAATTTATTTTGAAGATGAAGCAGGAATTAGATTGGATCATCATTTTGGGACAACGTGGGGCATGAAGGGGGCAACACCGATAGTAAAAACAACTGGCGCCCGATTCTCTGTGAATATGATTTCAGCTATCACTGCAAAGGGAAAGATGAAATTTATGACCTATTCCGGAAAAATGAAAGCACCGGTATTTTGTGAGTTTTTAAAACGGCTTATCCATAATGTCACAACAAAGATATTTCTTGTTCTCGATGGTCACCCGGTGCATCGATCATCACAGGTAAAGAAATTTGTGCAATCGACGAAAGGGAAGCTTCGTCTTTTTTATCTTCCTCCGTATTCCCCGGAACTGAACCCTGATGAGCTTGTATGGAACAACGTGAAAAGTAAAATTGGACGTTCATCAATCAATGGTCCGGATGACTTTCAAGAGAAAGTGCGCTTTTACCTTAAATCCCTCCAGCGCAATCCAGATAAAATATGCAGGTTCTTCAGAGAACCTAATCTTAGGTATGCGGCCTAATTATGGGGCTTTACTTATGACCCCCTTAGTAAATCACGGGGGTCGGTCGATAATGTCTTTTAGTATTAATACTGATAAGGTTTACCAGCAGCTTGAACATCGAACTGCTTCTCCAGAGGCGAGATTAATGGCAGCAAAAAAGCTGCAGCATGCAGGATATGAGATACGCTTGAGGATAGATCCTGTTATCCTTTATTCAACATGGAAAAAAGATTATATCGATCTTGTTGAAAAAATATTTGTATCTGTTAAACCCGAACGGATTACTATAGGAGAATATCGACCCTCAAAAGGTCTTGCTTCACACATCAGCTCTCGCTTTCCTGATTCGCCTCTTCTCAAGATTCATTCCGGGTTAGTTAATGAAGGGACAAAACTACGATATCCTGAAGAACACCGCCTGGCAATGTTCAAAGTAATTATCGATACAATAAAGAAACATGACAAGAGGGTAAAAATTGCTCTCTGCAAAGAGGATGTCAACATTTGGAAAAGCCTCGGCATACAGATATATGGTTTATCATGCAACTGTCTGACGTAACAGAAACGGATGTCTTTCTTAACAATTTCCGCTTGTACTCCGCAGAATCATAAGGATGCTTGGGGATGTCGACTACTGTGAGTACTCAGTGGGTTCCAGATCTTCACAATGAGGTCGAATATAAGAAGCTCCGACAAATCAGATCATATGCTATGTCTAACTGAAGATTTTCAGCGCTGATAAAACCTCAACCTCGGCCTATTCGCTCACCCTCTTAACATCCGCACCAAGCCTCAAAAGTTTTTCTTCCATCCTTTCATAACCCCTGTCAAGGTGATAAATCCTGTGTATCGCAGTCTCTCCCTTCGCCGCAAGGGCTGCAACGATAAGGGATGCGCTCGCCCTCAAATCCGTTGCCATCAATGGAGCACCTTTAAGTCTTTCGATCCCCTTGATCGTTGACGTTCCCCCCTCAACCGTAATATCAGCCCCCATCCTCTTGAGCTCGGCTACATGCATAAACCTGTTTTCGAAAATCGTTTCCTTGATTATACTCGTACCGTCAGCGATGCACATAAGAGCCATAAACTGGGCCTGCATGTCCGTAGGAAATCCGGGATAAGGCATGGTCTTGAGATTCGCAGCCCTCGGTCTTGATGGGCATGTTATGCGAAGACCGTCCGGAAGATCTTCAAACACGAGACCCGTCTCTTTGAGTTTCATGATAGATGCGTCAAGATGCGCGAGCCTGCATCCTTTGATAATAATATTCCCGCCCGTAATGCCGGCCATAGCCATGAATGTTCCCGCTTCGATCCGGTCAGGGATTACAGAATAGTTCAGAGGATTCAATCCATCAACCCCCTCTATCTCTATGACACTCTCCCCTGCACCCTTTATTACGGCGCCCATCGAGATAAGGGCGTTTGCAAGGTCCACCACTTCCGGTTCACGGGCAGCATTCTCCAACAGGGTTCTGCCCTTTGCGAGGGCTGCAGCCATCATCAGGTTTTCAGTCCCGGTAACCGTCGGTGTATCGAGATAGATTGAAGCACCCTTCAGTCTCTTCGACTTTGCAATGACATACCCTGATTCAAGCCTTATATCTGCTCCCATCTTTTCGAGGCCCATCAGATGCAGGTTTATCGGCCTCGCACCGATAGCACATCCTCCCGGCAAAGACACCTTTGCCCTGCCGAACTTCGCAAGCAAGGGCCCGAGAACGAGGATAGAGGCACGCATCCTCCTGACAAGGTCATAGGGGGCCTCAAAGATTTTGATATTCTCCGTATTGATCAATGCCTTGCCTGCTTCATAGTGAAATCCGGCCCCGAGATTTGCGAGGAGCCTTCCCATGGTCATAATATCCTTCAAATTTGGGACACAGCCGAGAGTGCTATCTCCTGATGCAAGGAGGGATGCCGTCATTATGGGCAAAGCTGCGTTCTTTGCACCGCTAATGTGAACTTCGCCTTTAAGCCTCTTACCGCCACGAATTATCAGCTTATCCAAGTTTTCACCTCTGAAGTATTGAAAGATTATATAATATTATCAAAAAGACCCGACAAATGATGAAAGATTTTTTTTGAGATAGATGAAAGACGATACGAAGAGACAGGTAGAAAAAATCATAGGCGAAATGGAGTGCCCAAAAGATTTTCGGTGCTATAAATCAGGCTTCGAGAATCTCTGCAGGGCAAAAGATATCGGCATAGAGTCATACCTCGAATGTCTGGAGAGAAAACCGCAACTCTGTCTCTTTTCATTTTCCTTTGGCCTCTTTCATCTCTGTCAATGTCCACTCCGCATTTATATTGCAAAAAAATTAAAGAAATAAGCCATCTGTCATCTTTAACGGACTAGTGTGAGACGCATTCTCCATATAGACATGGATGCATTTTTTGCAGCAATCGAACAAAAGAGGCATCCCGAATTGATCGGCAGACCTGTCGTTATCGGGGGAAGCGGCGACCCGACAAAGAGAGGTGTCGCGTCGACTGCATCGTATGAAGCGAGAAAATACGGTATCCATTCGGCGATGCCTCTCAGGACCGCTTATCACCTGTGCCCCGAGGCTGTTTTTCTGCCGGTCGATTATGATGAGTACGTCCGGGTTTCAAAAATTGTAAAGAACATTCTTAGAAACTTTACTCCCCTCGTCGAAGACGTCGGAATAGATGAGGCCTTTCTCGACATAACCGATCTGGATGCAGGTTCCGAAGAAATTGCGCGGGATATAAAGAAACAGATAAAGGATGTGCTTGATCTCACGTGTTCGATAGGCATCGCGCAGAACAAGCTGCTCGCAAAGATCGCTTCCGATATGCAGAAACCCGACGGCTTGACCATAATTAGCGAAACGGATATCCAGAGACTGATATGGCCCCTCCGGGTCAGAAAGCTTTGGGGAGTCGGTCCAAAGACGGAGGCATATCTCAAAACAATGGGGATTCAGACGATAGGTGATCTCGCATCACGACCTCGCGACGAATTGGTAGGGCATTTTGGTCGCTCCTACGGCAACTATCTCTATGAGGCGTCAAGGGGAATTGACGAGACTCCTTTGATAACGCACTGGGAGCCGAAGTCCATGAGCAGGGAGACCACCTTCCAGACAGATACCGATAACTGGCAGACGATCGCAAGAAACCTCGCAGAGCTTACCAGGACTGTCGTAGAAGACATGAACCGGTCAGGTTATCTGTGCAGGACCGTCACGGTCAAAATAAGGTTCGATGACTTTAAAACCTATACCCGGGCAAGGACAATGGCCGATTATACAGATTCGCTTGACCTCATAAGAAGAGCGGCATTTGAAGCCCTGGGGAGGATAAAACTAATAAAGAAAGTGAGACTTATCGGAATGAGGGCCACCGGCCTCAAGAAGGTATAAGCCATTCTTATTTTCGGGTTGCCGAAACAAAAAGCTCTGAGCTATACTTCTTATGGAGAAAATAAGGGTATAGTATTCTCGATCATTCGCAGTCGCATGACTGCCGGGGTAGTTGCATCGATCTGATCCCTCAAATACTATATCTTTCTACACCTTCTGAATTCAATAACGGAGTGACAAAATGCCTTTTTTTGGCGAACTCTTTGTGAGTGAAATACTGAAAAAACCTGTGCTCGACCCGAAAGGTGAGGACCTCGGAAGACTAAGAGACATTATGGTTGTTAAGGGTGAACCCTTTCCAAAGGTCTCGGCCCTCATTGTCGAGAAGAAAAAAAGGCTGTTCAATATACCCTGGAGCGACCTGAACATATTCAATAAAAGGATCATCTCCGCAATAATTTATAGCGAAAACCTGCAACCTTATGAGTTCAGCGAGAAGGACCTCCTGATCGTCAGGGATATCTTCGATAAACAGATCGTCGATGCGAACGGCGCAAAGGTTGTCAGGGTGAATGACGTAAGGCTTGAAGGGTTCAATTCCGAGGCGATCCTTGTTGCGGTCGATGTAGGAATGAGGGGCATTATGCGCAGGATGGGGTTCGAGAGGGGCGGCGAAGACGTTTTGAGGATATTCAATAAGCGTCTCTCCCTTAATCTCATAAGCTGGGCATATATTCAACCCCTCGAACCGAAACTCACAAAGATATCCCTCACCGTACCCAGACAGATGGTATCGGAGCTTCATCCCGCCGATATTGCAGAGATCATAAGCCAGGTCTCGCATAAAGAAGGCGCATCATTTTTTAAAGGCCTTGACGTTGAAACCGCTGCTGAAGCACTTTCGGAGCTGCAGCCCGATGTCCAGGCCGCGATCATAACCGGAATGGATACAGATAAGGCGGCCGATATCATTGAAGAGATGCCGCCCGATGAGGCTGCGGATGTTCTGAGCGATCTTCCTGTGGACAAAGCAAAAGAGATTCTCGAACAGATAGAGAAAGAAGAGGCCGAAGATATCCAGGAACTCCTCAGTCACGAAGAGGACACCGCCGGCGGATTAATGACCAACGTGTTCATCGCATACCCCCCGGAAACCACGGTCAAAGAAGCGATAGACAGATTCAGGAAAGATGCGGAAGAAGTTGAGACGGTTTATTACATCTATGTGCTGAATGAAGAGGAAAAACTCCTTGGGGTTGTGTCTCTGAGGGATTTGCTCCTCGGCGATCCTGCCACACGCCTCGCGGACATCATGGAAACGAAACTTAAAACAGTAACTCCGGACACCGATGAAGTGGATGTTGCTGAGATAGTCTCTAAGTACAACCTTGTCGCCCTTCCCGTTGTTGATACAGAGGGTACTTTGCTCGGAATCGTTGCAGTTGATGATATTTTAGACAGGATTCTTCCGCCTGCAGCAAAGCGCAAGAGGAGAAAAGTTTGAGCCTCTGGAGAAAGATCATCATTTTTCTGTCCGTCATGGGGCCCGGCATTATCACCGCAAATATCGACAATGACGCGAGCGGTATAACAACCTACTCCGTGGTCGGCGCACGATTCGGATATTCTCTCCTCTGGACGCTGATACCCACGACTATAGCCCTCGTCGTAATACAGGAGATGGTGGGCCGCATGGGTGTCGTTACCGGCAAGGGACTTTCCGACCTTATACGGGAGAATTATGGGGTAAAGACGACATTCTTTATGATGCTCTGCCTTCTCGTCGCAAATTTCGGCAATACGGTCGCAGATTTTGCCGGATGGGCAGCGAGTATGCAAATCCTCGGATGGAGTAAATACATCATGGTGCCCGTAGGGGCTGTTACCATATGGATGCTGGTCACAAAAGGGAGCTACAGGTTTATAGAGATGATACTGCTCTATGCCTGCATCATATTCGTCGGCTATATCATATCGGGAATCATGGCTAAGCCCGACTGGAATATCGTATTAAAACAAACCCTGGTGCCGAAGCCGCAATGGAATTCCGAGTATATCATGATGAGTATCGCTATCATAGGGACGACAATTACCCCATGGATGCAGTTCTACCTGCAATCATCGATTGCGGAAAAAGGAATAAAAAAGGAACACTACAAAGCCTCACGTTTGGACGTAATCATCGGTTGTTCTATAACGGATATCATCAGCTTTTTTATTATTGTGACCTGCGGTACACTTTTATTCCCCCATGGAATCAGAATAGATGAGGCCTCGGAAGCCGCATTAGCGCTCAAACCCCTTGCAGGGGACTATGCATTTCTTATATTCGCCCTTTGCCTTGCAAATGCGTCATTGCTCGGTGCGATTATCGTACCCCTTGCCACAGCATATTATATCTGTGAGGCCATGGGCTGGGAGGCGGGAGTCAATAAAACATTCAGGGAAGCACCCCAGTTTATGTGGATCTATACGCTGACTATAGCTTTCGCTTCGATGCTCGTGTTGATTCCGGGCGCCCCTCTTGTTTCCCTGATGGTACTTTCTGCCGTCGTCAACGGCCTGTTGTTGCCATTTGTCCTGTTCTATGCCATTTCATTAATAAACGATGAAAAGGTTATGGGGGAATATACCAATTCCAAGATATATAACTACATAGCATGGGGAACCGTTGCCGCAGTGATCTGTCTTACGATCGCATGGGTAGTCAAATCAGCATTTTAGTGAGTTGCATTTCAGAGCAATTCCCTGTCAATCTATTTATAGAGAAGGAAAAATAGAATGGTTAAAACGATAGAGTGGAAAGAAAATAAGGTCGTAATGCTTGATCAGACGAAGTTACCCTGCGAGGTCACTTTCATTGATTGTGCGGATTACAGGGCAGTCGCGGAAGGCATAAAAAAGCTCCGGATTAGGGGAGCGCCTGCCATAGGCATTGCAGCCGCGATGGGCATAGCTTTGGGTGCTCAGGAAATAAAGGCGGGGAATTTTGATGAATTCACAAAGGCCCTCGAACCTGTCTTTCAGGAAATGCTTTCCACAAGACCTACAGCGGTCAACATAAGGTGGGCGGTAGAAAGGATAAAGGGTGTCCTCGCCGCAAAACGGCATCAGCCTTTACACAAAATAAAAGAAATCCTCATAGAAGAAGCGAAAATGATTCTTGAAGAGGACATCGAAGTGAATAAGGCGATAGGCAGGTGGGGTGCCGAATTTATCAAGGACGGTGATACCATTCTCACCCATTGTAATGCAGGGGCGCTCGCGACGGGCGGATATGGTACGGCGACTGCGCCGATGCTGATAGCCAGAGAACAGGGCAAAAGGATTCAGGTGATCGCTGACGAAACAAGGCCTGTTCTCCAGGGCGCAAGATTGACCGCATGGGAGCTCATGCAGGAAGGGATTCCGGTGACGTTGATCACAGACAGTACAGCGGGTGCGCTCTTACGGAAACAGGAAATTGACCTTGCTATTGTAGGCACCGACAGGACGGTTCGCAACGGTGACGTTGCCAATAAGATCGGTACCTATACGGTGGCTGTTCTCTGCAAAGAGAATAAGGTCCCTTTTTATGTGGCAGCCCCTCTCAGCAGTATCGATTTTACCATCTCTTCCGGAGAAAAGATTCCTATCGAGGAGAGAGACCCTGAAGAGGTTACCAACGTTTTCGGCAAATGCCTTATTGCACCCCTTGGAGTAAAGGTAAGGAACATTGCCTTTGATGTGACACCCCACAAATATGTTACCGCAATAATTACTGAGAAAGGGGCATTCAGACCGGGGGACCTGAAGAAGCTGACGAAGAAAACTGCCAACCCCGAAAACTTTCGAGTAAAGCCCTGATTTTTTGGTCTGAAAAACGCATATATCCGGCAGGAGGACGGGAACCTTGAAGATAGCTTACTTTGATTGTTTTTCCGGGATTAGCGGAGACATGTGCCTCGGCTCATTAGTAGACGCCGGGGTGTCGATAAAAGCGCTGGAAAAGGAGCTTAAGAAGATTCCCGTTGCGGGCTATCGGTTGTCTCTGAAAAAGGTGAAACGGGCGGACCTTGCCGCTTCCAATGTGGACGTCATTCAGCATTCAAAATCAGAAAGCCGCAATTCAAACTTAACAAAATGGGAAGATATCGAAAAGACCATTCACAAGTCTTCACTCTCGGAGGACATAAAACAAAAGGGTCTCAAAATTTTCAAGAGACTCTTCGATGCTGAAGCTGAAGTCCATGGCGAAACCTTCCACACAGTCCATCTCCATGAACTCGGCGCCGTTGATTGCATCATAGATATTTTTGGAACACTTATCGGTCTGGATGTGCTCGGCGTGGAAAAGGTATACTCATCTCCGATAAACCTCGGCAGCGGCACCGTGAAAACCGATGAGGGAATTCTACCGGTTCCTACGCCTGCAACCGCCGAAATTCTCAAGAACATCCCCGTATATTCAAAAGTCATCTCAACCGAACTCACGACTCCTACAGGGGCCGCAATCATCGCGGAACTGTCTGCCGGGTACGGAGACATCCCCTGTATGGATATCGAGAAGATCGGCGTCGGAGCGGGGGATAGGGATTTCAAGAACTGGCCGAATGTTTTGAGAATTTTTATCGGTAGAACCTTTTCATCCTCCTTTAGCGGAGGGGGCACGGAGGGAGTTTCTCACGATACAGTAACCGTTATCGAAACGAATATTGATGATATGAATCCTCAACTATTCGAATATGCCATCGAGAGGCTATTCAAGGCCGGTGCCCTCGACGCCTATCTTACCCAAATAATTATGAAGAAAGGGAGACCTGCATTAAAGTTGACGGTTCTCTGCCGAGAAGATCGGATAGGGGACTTGACAAAAATTATTTTTGAAGAAACAAGCACCATAGGACTCAGATTTTATGAAACCAAAAGAAAGACCCTCCAGCGCGAGATTAAGACGATTGACACCGAATTCGGAAAGGTAAAAATTAAGTATTCGAGGTATAATGACGAAATCCTCAAAATGACTCCCGAATACGAAGACTGCAAGAAAATTGCAAAGAGATTCAAAATTCCCCTTATAAAAGTCATGAAAAAGATAAATGATTGCTTCTAAGAAAAAATTGAACTCGTTCATTATGGTACCAAAGTAATAGAATCAATTTATGCTATACTCTAACCAATAGATTCTTAATCTATAAAAAATAAACATAAGGGGGAACGTGAACATGGAAAAAAAGGCAAAATGTGTTGCAAAAACCAAAGAAGGAAAGCAATGTAAGAATTCTGCAACAGGGAAATCGAAATTCTGTGCAACTCATAAGAAAAAATAGTTCATAAACTATAAAATTATTTCTTAAGAAAATTCTAAGAGGATAGATTTAGCCTTGAGAGCGTAAAGAATTTACGCGACAGTGGATTATTTTGTTTATTCCTACTCCTTATCCGCAAGTTCATGAGTTCTGAATTGTTTCTGAACGAGCGGATCTCTTTTCTCTATCTGCCGAGAGGACGGTGAGACGATTCCGTCTTCTCTCCGAGGAGACCGAGAAATTTTCTCACTCTATGCCGGTCATGATCCGCCATGCCAAGGAACTCGATTCCCATGTCGAAGCGCTCAGGTCTCTCGCCGGGCATTGCAATGCAGGAGGCAACTCTTCCCTGAAATCTTACCGGAAGTGCCTCATGCGGAAGGAAGAGCGCCATGGGAAATTTCTTTTCGACCTGGACGCTTTTATATGATTCTATAAGCATACCACTAAGGCTTATCTTCTTGACAGGCGACTTCTTCGGGTAAAGCAGCATAGCCTTTTCGTTTGCATAAACCGTAAATCTCAGGGCACTTGCCCTGTATTCATCGCTTAACCGCTGCTCATTCGGAATGCCTGACACCCTGATAAAGTCCTTCAGCCTCACCAGCTTATCGGAGGTCATGTCCTGAAAGGCGACTCCGGTTCTGTAAACAGGGATAAACCCTCGGCCGGACGTCTTTACGCTGCAGCACAAGGATTCCCATACGCCGGCGCAAGGCAGGGAAAGATGCATTTCTTTGCTTTCGAGCTTGACAAGATATTTGTCACCAAACTTCACGCTCTTTTTCGAGACTATGCACGCCCCGCTCACGCTGATATTCCGGAGATCGATCTCTGCAGCAAAAAGTGTCTTTGCATGAACGTCCATATTCCGTACCGCGAACCTTTTGTGACGCCTTTTCCCAATGTTCATCGCAAAACGCTCCTCCTGTTTTTGCATTAAAGGTGCATGAGACTCGAGAAAGGCCGCATATAACTTGTCTAAAATCCAAATATACTTGTCATTGCCTGACAAAACATACGCATAAAGAAGCCGGTTAACGGAATCAGAGAATTCCCTGATGTCCCGCATCTCACCTCCCAACTCCATAAGTGCTTCGTACCGACGGGTTCCCTCGGCAATTACTCTAACTGCTTCATCCTTTTCGTAAAGATGAAAGATTGCTAACCCTGATCTCCTCGTAATATCGGCGACCGACAATGTAAATCCCTCTTGCCGAAGGCGCATGATGAAAGGAAAGCTGACAAAACAGAGAAGCATAGCACCCATTACCGCGTCCGCAGAATCCACGTAGCTTTTCATCCGGCATTGGCCGGCCTCTGATAGCGGGTGTGTCACAATATGCGCGGCTACTGATACGGCAGCTTCTTCAACATCATCCGATGCTTTGAGCCCGTTTTCAGCACGGACTTTATCAGAAAGGCCGAGAAGACTTCTGACAAAGGACACATCTCTGGTTCCTTCCTGCAGATGGCCAGACACTTCATTGAGAAGGGTGATAACTTCAGTCAATGACCGGCAATGCAGGACAGCGTTTGAGAATGCTTTTAACACCCAATGCCGCATTTCAGCAGGGGTTAAATTATCCGTATAAAGGAGACTGAGAGTTTGGGCCGTTTTCGCAGTTTTGTACATATTCTTCTCTTCGTAGAGCTTCGCCCCGAAAAGACGGACCTTGGACTTCTTAACTGAGATACCCCTCCGTGAAATAGTGATGCGGCAGGGGTCTCCGTTGTCCATCCTGATATTTGCCCAGTGCCCCTCACGGTATCCAATCAGTTCAGACATTCTTGAATCACCTGTTTGGTTCAATTATATAGCAAAAAATATATAGCAAAAAAATTCAACAATCGAGATATCTTCGATGATAAAAAAAGTTCAGAAGGTTCAGATTAAGTCGAAGCAAGTGGAAGCTCATCGTCTTGATTTCTGCTTGAATAGACTTCGTTTCCTTATATCCACCGGTCATTTAAGCGGAAGTCAGCCTCAATTATTAGAGCCAGTCGAAAAACTTATACAGAATATTCAACTCATACGAAACTACTGTAACATACATTATTACCGAAGATGCTAAAGAGAGTTTTGCAATAAAGAAATCGCTGCATAGACAGAAAATAAAGATCGATACTGTGGTAATTAAGAATTTGCAGATAATGAATGACATTTCCCCGCACTCCAGATATAAAGCCATAATGGGATTGACTTCTGCCATGCCATGTCCCTTCATTAAAGAAAGAGTAAAATAGGCGTCCAATACGCTAAGAATTAAGAGAAATAGAAGTGTTATGAACAGCTGAGGGCTGTACCAGTCTACAAAAATATATTTTTTCTTGTCCCCTTCTCGCGCAATCGTCCTCCTCTGACCCCCAATAAATCTATACTTACTGATAACCGGGGTGAGTTGCTTTCGCCTATCGGGAACAAGCCTTCTATCTGCCTTTTCCGTTGTCTCCATACGTTAATTTACCTTACATTGGCATATTCAAAAGTTTTTCTTCTTTCGGGTCCTTCGTAAACGCCACCCGTTCCTCTCATTGAATGGACACCTATGATAATCCATCCTCCTGAACGGAAGAAATTTTTTAATTTACCTAAAGAAATGAGTCCATCAAGAATAAAAGGCTTTACCATGTCAAATTTACCGTTTTTATATACCACCCTGATAAGCATGATTTACCTCTTTTTTCCTCCGGGCAAAATAAAAAGCCGAACCAACCAAAGGTTCACCCTTCGGCAACTCGGCTATATTCTCTTTTTAGAGACCCACCTTCTTATATCCCCCACTCAAGGGCGTTGTTTTAGGCAAAATTCTTAAGCTAAGTTCTAATTATGTAACTATTATGCCCGAAAGATTTTTTTTGTCAAGAGTAAAAGGGAGAAATATTTCAATGAAATTGAATGAATATTGTCTTTCTTCTCTTGTTTGATTATCATTAAAGCGTCATTTCACTATTTCTATATTTAGTAAGAAGCTGAAGGAAATCAGCTGTTAGGAGGGATCTATTATGAAACCGGGTAAAATAAGAGATGCTCGCGCGGTTGACCATTTAATCCTCGCCCTGAAGGATGAGGACCCTCGCGTGCGGGAGAATGCGGCAGAAGCACTGGGTAAGATAAGAGATGCCCGTGCGGTAGACCATTTGATCCTCGCCCTGAAGGATGAAGACCCTGATGTTCGATGGAATGCGATATGGGCATTGGGAGAGATAGGAATTGCCGCTGTTGAACCGCTGATTACTGCTCTGAAGGATGACGATTCTCGCGTGCAAGAAAATGCGATATGGGCATTGGGAGAGATAGGAATTGCTGCTGTTGAATCCCTCATGGATGCCTTGCGAAATGAAAATCCTCGTGTTCGTTGGAATGTGGCCCAGACATTAGGGGAAATAAAAGATGAGCGTGCTGTTAAGCCTATTATAGCTACTTTAAAGGATGAAGACCCCCGCGTTATAGAGAACGCGGTATGGGCGTTAAGGGAAATTGGAACTCCCGCTGTTGAGTCCCTGATAGCTGCTTTGAAGGATGAAACCTCTCGTGTTCAAGAGAACGCGGTATGGGCGTTAAGGGAAATTGGCATATCGGCAATCGAACCTCTCATTAATGCGTTGAGATTTGGGGACGCGCGTGTCAGAGGGAATGCCGCATGGGCACTCGGAGGCTTGAAAGACGCCCGTGCCGTTGAGCCTCTGATTACCGCTCTCAAGGATGAAAATTCAGATGTCCAAAAGAACGCAATATGGGCCCTTAGGGAAATCGAAGCGCCCGCAGTTGGACTGTTACTGGCTGCTCTGGAGGACGAAGATGCCCGTGTCCGGTGCAAATCCATGGAGATATTGGGATGGATAAAAGATGCTCGCGCTGTTGAACCACTCATAGCCGCCCTGAAAGACAGAGATGCTCGCGTCAGAGAGAATGCCGCATGGGCGCTGGGAAAGATAGGGTCCCCTGCTGTTGAACCCTTGATTGCCAATCTAAGGGATGAAGATGTACGTGTCAGGGAGAACGCCGTATGGGCGTTGGGAAAGATAGGGTCCCCTGCTGTTGAACCACTCATGACCGCCCTGAAGGATGGAGACGCTCATCTTAGAGAAACTGCCGCATGGGCGTTGGGAAAGATTGGCCCTCCTGCTGTTGAGACCCTGATTGCTAATCTGAAGGATGAAGATGCCCGCGTCCGGTGTAAATCTGTAGAGATACTCGGTAAGATTAAAGACACCCGTGCCGTTAAACCGCTCATAGCTGTTCTGAAGGATGAAGATGCCCGTGTCAGAGAGAATGCGGTATGGGCGTTGGGGAAGATGGGAAGTTCAGCGGTTGAAGCTCTGCTCTCTGTATTGAAAGACGAAGACTCCCGCGTCAGAGAGAATGCGGTAGCGGCTATAGGGAGAATAAAAGACACTCGTGCGGTTGACCCCCTCATAGATGCTATGAAGGATGAGGACCCACGAGTTAGAAGGAATGTTGCATGGGCTTTGGGACATATTGCGGCACCATTCGATTGATATTTGAAGGGAAATACTGTGGATGAAGACGAGAAAACAATTGAATTAAAGAATAAGATTTCTGAACTTAAACAACGTTTAACTCAGATTTACGCTCAATATTTTGCTGATACCAGTAAGAGCAGAGTTTTTGAAACCGAGTTCTCTTTGTATTTGAAGGCATGTGAAAATGCCAGGAATGAAATAAGTGAAAATCGCAAGCAACAATATGATGTCACAAAAATAGGGCTGAGCATTCTGGTTGCTCTATCTGCCCTAACTATTTTTTTATTTAAGTTGCAAGTCCTTCTTGGCATGTTAATTCTTTTAGGATTTGGGTTTTCTGCTTGTGGCTTTATGTATCTGCTTTTGGTTGCAGAAATAAGGATCAAGAGAGCAACTCAATTCTGCGCAGAACTGGAAACATACTTTCAACGGCACCGATGGTCAACAGAACTCAAGGAAAACCTAAATTTACCCGACATGCCGCTGTGGGGGGAATATGTCAGCAAATGGGACAAAGATGTCTTTGCTGAAGGGCACTTCGAAAAGAAAGCTCTTTACGGACCCTTTCGCATCATAATTACTCTCATAGAAATATCAGCTCTTGTTTACGTAATTCAATCGTTTATTTCCCAAGAGCCTAAGTTGACCTCCTCCGTGTTGATAGTCTGTCTTATTGTATGGGTTGTGGCCGTTATTGCACAAATTCTTCTTGTGCATTCAATTATCGATAAAGTTGACATTGAACTGCAGTCGGTTGAAAAAGACAGGCCGGAAGAATTAATAAAAAAAGAGATCACTTGGAAACCTCACACATGGATCAATATTCTCAGGCTCTTTTTATTTCTGGATATCGCCGTTCCTAAAACATTAAGAAAGAGCGGGGATCACACGCAATAATCAAATAACGTTCTTCAGGTCTGTGTATAGACTATATGCGGCCCAGGAGCGCACCCGAGGCGATGACAAGACTGTGCGTCCTGAGTAAGGCACGCTCCCCGGGATAGCGCTCGAGTGCAGCTTTGCAGTATCAGTCCGGCTTAATTTTAGTAAACTTGGCGCCTCTGATTGATACGCCGGCCAACAGCCCCTTCTGGTCAAATACAAAACCGACAACCGGGTGCTGGCTCCTCAGGGTTTCAATAGATGCCGCAGCTCCTACGTCTACCAGAGTTATCTCGCCATCCAGGCCGGCTTCCCAGCCCTCGCCCGCCCGGAATTTATTGAGAGCTTCGTCGGTCATGAAGATAACGACCATATCATACTTCTCAGCACCTATTTGATAGCCCAGCGAACCTGCCACCAACTTGTAATAATCGACAGTTTTTCCGCCAATCCTCAACGCGCCCGTGCCATACTGCCCCCCGATTATGAACGCCGCCTTAGTGATATCGGGCATGATCAGCACACCTTTAGCGACTTTCAGGTATTCATCCGCACCTTTGACGTCTTTTTTGAAAAGGTTCATGCTTGCATTAGCGCTTGCATTGATCTCTTCAGCAGTCTTACCATAGCACACAGTTACGAGTCCAACAATCAGTGCGACAGACAAGACCAAAACAATTACTGCATGGTTGGATTTCTTTAAACCGCTCATTTTACTACCTCCTTCTGTTTGGAAATCTGAAATCTTTTTTGAAGTGATTGAATCATCACTCTTAACCCGTCGGGCGAACCGAACAAAAATAGCATAGTTCGCGACTCACTTCATTGACGCATTCTCATACGTTTTTCACCTCCTTCAAAAATCTGCCGCTGCCTTCGGATAAAGAATTCAACCGCTAAAATGCAAAAGACATGCCGAAATATAAAAGTCTATATTTATACATAGTTACCTGCCACCGGCGATCATTGTCGGGCAAAATGCCCGGCATGTGCGGAAAAAAAGCGGGAAAATCTGAGATGGTGAAATACTTGACATTGATCTCAATTGAGAGTATTTGTCGGGTACCAGATATCATTATTTCTTGACCTAAGAATTCCGCCGGATGCATAAACTTCCAAATTCTCGAATCTGCTATAATTGAGCACATTTTTGGGAAAGGCCATGCACTTTGCAACACATACGCATAAAGAACTAATTCTTTGAACAAGAAATTACCAATGACGTACAATCATTATGCCTTAGTTCTTCTTTTCGCGATTAACCTCCTTAATTACATCGACCGACAGGTACTTTTTGCTGTGTTTCCCCTGATTAAAGCAGATCTCCACCTGTCTGATACAGCCCTCGGGCTCCTTGGGAGTGCATTCATGCTTTCCTATATGACTTCCGCTCCGCTGCTTGGCTGCCTGGGAGATCGTTGGAGTCGAGTTAAACTTGCCGGTTGGGGATTGTCCCTCTGGAGTATTGCGACAGCAACTACAGGATTGGCCGGGAAATATGCTACGCTCCTGATAAGCCGCGCGGCAGTCGGGATAGGTGAGGCAAGCTTTGGCACGGTATCGCCTGGACTCGTTTCGGACTATTTCCCGAAGAGTCAACGCGGAAGGGTCCTTTCTTTTTTTTATCTGGCAATCCCGGTCGGCAGTGCTTTCGGCTATGTTCTGGGCGGTCTCCTGGGACAGACCTTTGGGTGGCACACTGTTTTTTTTGCAGCAGCCCTCCCGGGTATGATCCTGGTCGCGCCTCTTCTTTTTCTTCGTGAGCCGCAACGCGGGGGCTTTGACAAGGGGACTGCGGAAAATACTGCAACCCGGGCGAGAGATTACACCTTACTGCTCAAGAACCGTTCTTTTGTCATGACTACTCTGGCCATGTCTTCCATGACGTTTGCTCTGGGTGGTTTGGCACAGTGGATGCCCACCTTCCTGCATCGGATGCACGGACAAAGTGTTGCCGCGGGGAATACGTTGTTTGGGGCGATCACGGTTCTGTCCGGGATCATGGGCACCCTAACGGGCGGGTGGCTGGGTGATATATTTCAGAAAAAAAATGCCAAAGGATATTTGATCGTTTCGGGGTGGGGTTTTCTGCTGGGAGCGCCTATTGCTGCATATGCCCTTATTACACCTTCCCTTTCAGGCTGTTTGACAGCAATTTTTTTTGCCGAATTCTTCCTCTTTTTTAACACAGGCCCGCTGAATACAATAATTATCAATGTGACGAAGCCCACAGTGCGTGCCATGGCTTTTGCGGTCAACATCTTCTGTATTCACGCACTGGGAGACGCGATTTCGCCAACCATGCTCGGCTGGCTCTCAGATCTCCGGGGGCTAAGGTCCTCCCTTCTCATTACGCCTCTAACCATTCTTTTGGCAGCCCTTTTATCGTTTATCTGCACCAGATTTATTGAAGAGGACAGCAGATATGGCTAGTATTGAGGAGCGGGCATTATCTGCCCGCCCCTGCTGAAAGTGTCTATTTATTCGAAAGGGTAATATAGATCGAAGAACCGCCTCTGTATATCAAGAGTAGAATGTCCTTGCCCGGTTTTATCATGGATACCAGCCTCTCGTATTCCTTTGCATTGGTTATCCTTTGTCTGTAGATCTCCTGAATGATATCTCCCTGCATAAGGACCGCGGCGGCAGGACTTTCTTCATCGACATCCGAAACAATTACGCCTCTCAGGCTTTTGGGAATGTTAAACCTGTTAGAAACCTCAGGGGTGAGGTCCTGCACGGTCACCCCTTTGAGAAGGTTATCATATTCACCTTTTGACGCTTTCTGCATTTCGGCAGGCAACTCACCGACGGTAAGCTTCTTCATCTCTGACCTGTTTTCCCGGATTATCTTTATCTTAACTTCCTTGCCGGGTTCGGTGCCGGAAACCATATTCCTGAGTTGATTCGGTTCTTCTATCCTCTTCCCTTCAAATTCTACTATCACATCGCCCCTTTGCAGGCCGGCTTTTTCGGCAGGCCCTCCTTCGACAACATCACCGACAAGCACTCCTTTCTCCTCCTTCAGCTCGAACTGTTTGGCAAGTTCGGGCGTCAAGCTCTGGATCGTCACCCCAAGCCATCCTCTGACGACTTTTCCTTTGCTGATGAGGCTGTCCATTACGGATTTCGCCATACTGGTCGGAACGGCAAACCCTATACCCTGATAACCCCCGCTCGTGCTGAAGATGGCGGTATTGATCCCTACAAGCTCTCCTCTTACGTTAACCATGGCTCCGCCGGAATTCCCGGGATTGATAGCCGCATCGGTCTGGATAAAATCCTCGTAATCGGCAATGCCGACATTCGCCCTGCCGACCGCACTGACTATGCCCATTGTTACCGTCTGGCTTAATCCGTATGGACTTCCTATCGCGAACACTTTCTCGCCGACTCTCAACTTGTCTGAATCCCCCCATTTTAACGTAGGAAGGTTATCGGCCTCTATTTTTATGACGCCTATGTCGGTCATCGTATCGCTGCCGACAATCTTTCCTTTAAACTCTCTCTTATCGTATAAGGTCACCTTTATTTCTTCAGCGCCCTGAATGACATGATTCGCCGTTAAAATATAGCCGCCGGCATCCACGATTACTCCCGATCCAAGGCTTGCCGTCTTGCGCTCCTTGGGAGCCCTGAACCGATCACCGAAAAATTTTCTGAAAAAAGGGTCTTCAAAAAACGGATTTAAGTTTTCCTGGACCTTTACCGTCCTTGTGGTCGATATATTAACAACCGCAGGTCGCACCGCCTCAACAATTTCCGAAGTCGCCTGGTTGACCTTCGTCAGGATATCTATCGACTGCTGAGAGATCTTTGGGTCATCCGCATAAGAATATGTCGATGCTGCGAAGCCCACGGCAAAAATAATCCCTATCATGAACCATCTTCTTATAAAATCGCTGATTCCGTATGAAGCCTTTGTCTTTACAAACATCTCGCCTCCTGTATTGTGTTATTATATTTAGTTATTAATATAACACGTATTCTTAATTAGTCAAACAAAGCTCTAAGAAGTTCATAAGAGACGACGTCGCCGGCAGCCACAAGCGTTCAGCACTCGCATTTCAGACATGCTAAAGGGAGGACAGATTGAAAGTATCGGTCATCGGACTATCGAATTCAGGAAAGACAACGGTTTTTAATGCCCTCACAGGCCAAAACATTGAGACGACGCTGTATCCGTCAACGTCCGGAGAGCCCAATAGGGGCATAGTAAAGATACCGGATGCCAGGATTGATAAACTTTTTGAGATATTCAGGCCTAAGAAAACCACATACGCTACGATCGAATATGTTGACTACATCGGAATGACCAAGGGTGATATGGAGCAGAACAGAAAGGTTTTCGATTTGATAAAAGATGCGGATGCCGTCGTGCAGGTGGTCAGGTTTTTTCCTGATGATGCGATAATCCATCCGCTGGAAACGGTTGACGCGGCGCGCGACGCAGAGACGATTGAACTCGAGTTGATATTCGGCGACCTCGATCTGGTAGAGAAACGCCTTGAAAGGATGGAGCAGGGCGCAAAACGCGGGAAGAAACCGAATGAGACCGAAAAAAGACTGCTTCTCAAGTGCAAAGAATACCTTGAAAAAGAGACCGCTCTCAGGGACGTTCAATTCAGCGATGAAGAAAAAATCGCAATGAAACCGTTACAGTTTCTTTCCACGAAGCCTGAGGTGCTGGTCCTGAATATTCGAGAAAAAGATCTGAATACCGATCACATAAGAAATCTGCAATCAACCCTCCAAACCCGGTTTCCGTCACTCTCCGTTATAACCTTGTGTGGAAAGATAGAAATGGAGATTGCTCAGCTTTCCGCGGGCGAGAAGGAACCGTTTCTTGAGGAACTCGGAATTGATGAACCCGCGTCCAACAAACTCATTCACACATGTTATGCAATCCTCGGTCTTATCTCGTTCTTCACGGTTGGAGAAGATGAAGTAAAAGCATGGACCGTAAGGAAACAAATCCATGCCCTTTCTGCCGCCGGAAAAATCCACTCCGACATAGAAAGGGGATTCATTCGGGCTGAAGTCATTTCATACGAGGATTTCATCTCTGCCGGCAGCATGCAAGCTGCAAAGGAAAAAGGCCTTTTGAGGCTGGAGGGAAAGACCTACGAGGTGAAGGACGGAGATATCATCAATTTCAGGTTCAATGTGTAGAGTTAAATTCATCACTTTCCCTATCTGAAATTTCTCTGTAAATAAAGGGCTTGGTGCTTGCCGGGACAACGGGGTCATTATATAGCTCTCTGAGATCGGTTGTTTTCATGTGTTCTAAGAAATGGACCACTCGCGACAACGGGGCATTGTTGTTGCGAATAAGTGACCATTGCACGTCATGTCTGCACGACCATTTCGGATGGGCCGCTATTTGCAGGATGTTCTTAAGGAAAACATTTATCCGCTGTCTATTTTCGGGACCACACTTATCATTTTAGTGTCGTTACACCATTATTTCACAACCGCTCCGGGTCAAAACAAAACGCCGGATTATCGAGGAGATGACTGTGAGAAACAATATAGCGGAGTGCAATAATCTCTGCTGATTCCTGCATGGAACATTGCTTTTCTGATCAAAAAGCTGCATTGACTAAGATTGCTTTTTTCTGTTAACCTAATGGACACTTTCATTTTGAGGAGCTCTTATGGCAAAAAAACTGAGTGCTAAAGAAACTATTAAATCGCAGCCTAAGAAAACGGTGAAATTGAACCAGCGGGAGAAGAAGATACAGGAGATAAAAAAGAAGCTCATTGTACAGAAAAAAGAACTGTTGGTCGGAGCGCTTGAAGCATTGAATGAGCTCCCCGGTCAGACCGTATTTGCCGACCTTGGCGATCAGGCGACTGCGGAGATAGACAGAAACTTCATGCTCAGACTGAAGGGGAGAGAGCGCAAACTTCTCAAGAAGATCGAAGAGGCGATAGAAAGAATAGACCAGGGTATTTTCGGCATATGCGATAAGTGCGGGCTGGACATCAACATCAAAAGGCTGGAAGCGAGGCCTGTTACTTCGATGTGTATCGAATGTAAGACGTTACAGGAAGAGGAGGAAAAATTCACGGAGAAGTAATCCACCCTTCTTTATTCTCTGTGCCTCTATCCTTTTATCTTCAAACCGTATTTGTCTCGTAGCGTATCACCCAGGATGTTGAAGCAAAGAACCGTAATCGCGATCATAAGCCCTGGAAAGAATACCATCCAGGGCGCTGACGAAATATAAGCCCTGTATGCATTTATCATCGATCCCCATGTCGCTGTCGGGGGTTGAGCACCCAACCCCAGGAAACTTAGCGATGCCTCCGTCAGAATATAACCTCCCATCTTGAGACCTCCCATGACAAGCAGCAATGGAACGCACTGGGGCATGAGATGGGTGAAGACAATCCTCATATTACTGCATCCTATCGACCTTGCAGCCTCCACAAAGGTGGCTTCCCTTAAAACCATAATATGTCCCCTGATGAGTCTTGCAAAGGATGCCCATCCGACCGAGACGATGGCTATCATGACCGTATAAATTCCGGGAGGGAATATGATGGATATCCCTATAGCGAGAAGGAGGGCGGGGAATGAGAGTATCAGGTCTACAAACGCCATGATCGCTAAATCGATTTTACCCCCGAAATATCCCGAACAGAGGCCTATTACGAGCCCGATCCCCATAGATGAGACCGCGGCTGCCAGAGAAATACTTAGTGATATTCTGCCTCCGTGAAGTACCCTCGATAAGATATCCCTTCCCTTGTTATCGGTACCCATCAGGTGCTGAAAACCCGGCGCTTCCTTGAGTGTCTCAAGGTCTATTCTGTCCGGATCGTGTCCGGATATTTTCGGTGCAAAGAGAGAAAGCAGAGATAATGCGAGCAGTACGGCTGTAGCGACCTTACCTGCCGTCTTCATTGAACCTTATCCTCGGGTCGAGGTAATGGTAAAGGACATCGACCAGCAGATTGACAATGACGAACAGGAAGGTCCCTGTTATCACGCACCCCATTATCACGGGATAATCCCTCTTGATTATTCCCTCCATGGTGAACCTCCCTATTCCGTCCCAACCGAATATTGTTTCGGTCAATACCGCTCCGTTCAAATAACTTCCGAAATCAAGACCTATTACCGTTATGATGGGTATTAATATATTTTTAAATATGTGGACCATATTTATTCTGGTCTCCGACAGGCCCTTTGCCCTGGCTGTAGCGATAAAAGGCTCATCGAGGATTTCGAGTACCGCTGTTCTCGTAACCCTCGATATGACCGCAAGAGCGGGAAGGGAAAGTGTCAAGGACGGGAGTATAAGAAACCTGATGTCCCCCGTACCGGACGGGGGAAGGAGTTTGAGACGGAGGCTGAAGAAAAGCATGATCAACAGACCGCTCCAGAAAACAGGGATACTCAGACCTGCCACGGAGATCGATGACATGAACCTGTCCGTCAAAGTATCTTTCTTCACCGCTGAAAGAAAGCCGAGGAACAAACCCGCAGGGACGGCGATAAACATAGCGCCCAATGCCAATTTAAAGGTATTCGGAAATTTTAGAAGGAGATCATCGAATACTTTTCTGTTGGTGTAATAAGAACGTCCGAACTCTCCCTTAAGCAATAATTTTATATATCCGAAATATTGGATTAAGACATTTTTGTCCGAACCGAGTTCTTTTCTTATCTTCTCGATCACCTCCGGCTGCGCCCTTTCACCGACCATACTTAAAGCAGGGTCACCGGGCAGTGCCTTCGTGAGGGTAAAAGTTAGGAGCGTGATTCCGAATAAAAGAGGGATGAGGAGAAGGACTCTTTTGAAAAGGTATGCTTTAATGGTGTCATCCCTGCGATAGATTATTCATAACGACCTCTCATAATATAACATCTTCTTCTTTTTACAGGTTTCGAGTTAAGTTTTTTTAAAGAGTCCATCCTTGAATGATCGAATACGCCCTTCATTGTCTGCCTTCAGAAAATATTTATCTGAAAAAGTAGAGCTGGCTGGGAAATGATTATCTTTATGCCCAAATAAGTCGGCTAATTTCTGTGAAACGCCGGTTGGCTTCAGAAGGAAATTTGGTAAGTCAATATGCTCACTTTTAATATGAACTGCCGTTTGAGAGGCTCCGCCTCTGCTTCCGTCGGCATGGCCAAAATGAATAGTCTATGCTCCATAGAATTTTGACGGACCTTGAAGAACTTTCCATTCTGCTTCTTCTAATACTCTTATACAATCCCTTACAGTCATGCCACGTTTGCCTTCCGTTTCCTTCTCCGTATCACGGGGGTTAGATCCAGCCTCAGCCCACAGGAGATTCGCTCCTGCTGCTGCCCCTATAACATTAGGCTCATGAGTACAATTCCCTGGGATATCATATCCAAGAGCCAATCTCACAACAGCAAGTATATGCGCCATCCTGGCCTCGCTGACGATGCCGTATTCCGCCATTTTGGTATTCGGGATGGGTATGCGTCTTGCTGACCCACTGTATACGGGTTTGCGCATCACGGGTGATAATTGTTTTTTCTACTAATTCCTCAACGCTGTGTTCATTCCCAACCGGTTCTACACACGTTCCTAATGACAAACCGACTTCTCTCGCATTTCTAAATGTCTCCAGCCTTGTTTCAACCTGGATGTTCGTATCTCTTCCTTCTCCCAGTCGGACAGCATGATAAATGCCCGAGAACCCGGTATCTTTCAATTTTCTTGCCTCTTCTTTTGTGAAATCACCGACATTTGCAACAAGTATTGTTTCTGAATGAAGAGATTTTCTGATTTCTTGGGAAATATCGATAAACTTTTCAAATAGGTAATCCGCTGTGCTCATAACAAACACGGCATTTGCTCCGTCGGTTTCGAACTGCCGTGCTTTTTGAACAGCTTCATCGACCGAAATCTCAATCTTTTCAGTGAAAACCTTATTTCTGGCTGCGAAAGAACAGAAAGCACAGTTCTTGGGACATGGGGCTATATTCAATCCCACCTGTGCATGAACCTCTGCTAACCCGCTGCTTGCCGACTCGCTCTTTTTTCGGGATGCTGAAATGATGATCGCCGATTCTTCAGAGAACAGGGGAACCTTAAATAATGAAGCAATCTCTTCTTCGGTCAGCATGTTTCCGTCTAACGATTTCGTAATGATCTCCCTTACCAACTGAACTACCTCCTTGAAATTGTCTCTTCTTTTTGAGCAGAAATGACAACGAAAAATCCCTCTCCATATCCTTCTCTTATCGGCTCTAAAGCGGTTATTTCTTCCGGTTTATTAAAGATTGTTTGGAGAGCCTGAATATGATCGTATTCTAATGTTTTAAGCCACTCCAGGACCTGATCGACCGAATAAAACACAGCATGCTTAAAAAACTTGCTGCCATCCTTCTTTGCTTCATACAGATTGCCAAGAGGGCTGTCTTTGTCGAGCATACCGATGATTATCTTGCCGGCAGGGCGAAGAATCCTTCTTATTTCTTTCAACGCTTGTAATGGATCTTCAAGAAAGCAGATTGTTGTTACCATTAATACAAAGTCGAATGCATTGTCATCAAATGGCATATGCTCTGCTTTTGAATCGTATACGGTAATTCCCCGGCTTCTTGCAATTTCAGCCATTTCTCTTGAAGGCTCAACACCGACTGTTATACCAAACGGAACTGAAAATCTTCCTGTACCGGTTCCGATTTCAACCCCTTTACCACTCTGAGGCAGCAGCATTTTCACTGCCCGCACTTCTGATTGATAAACCCATGGATGGACATCAAACCATTCATCATACTCTTCAGCATATTTCTCAAATATGTTATTCTGGTTCATCATCTTGATAATTACCCCATATGGGGTCTTTCCCAAATTGTTTTGCCCAAAGTTCTTCGGGAGAGATATACTTTTCTATTCTTCACTGGTAAAAGAAAATCGATACTGTTCACAATAATCCATGATAGTCTTGTATGCATTGATTATTTCAATAGTTTTTTCTTTTCTGATAGCTTTGTTTTTCTTATATAAATCAGGGTGCCATTCTTTGAGCAATTCGCGATACTTGTCTTTGATCTCTTTCAATGTTGCATACTCATCTAATCCAAGGATTTTTCGTGCTTTTGTTATTTTTTTATACTTCCCCATAGGTATATCCTCAAGAAATATTCCCAGCATCGCCGGTAGTCTTTTTCCCTCTGGAACGGTACAAAGATACCAGTTTCTTTACCGCTATAGGAAAAATGCCTATGAGTGCAAATGAAATGATCAGGCCTGGAGAGAAAATACCCTTGAGAGACTCAATCTTCGCCAGTTCTTTCCCGGCATTCACAAAAACCATGGTTCCGGGAAGCATTCCTATCTGTGAGACCCAATAAAATTTAATAAGGGACATTTTCGTAAGCCCCATAACGAGATTGATCATCCAGAAAGGAAATACCGGAATTAATCGCAGGGTGAATAAATAGAACGCACCTTCTTTTTCAATCCCTTCATTGACCCTGGCAATCTTGTCACTGAATTTATTCTGTATCCAGTCCCTTAAGAGAAACCTTGAAACGAAACATGCCAATGTCGCACCTATGGAACTCGCGAAAGAAACTACGAGCGTTGCTGTCCAGAAACCGAACAGCGCTCCTCCAGCAATACCTAATGGAGAAGCGCCGGGTAAGGAAAGAGAAGTTGTAAGAACGTAAATAATAAAATAGCCGGCAATTACCATTACCCTGTGGTTTTCATAGAGGGCCTTGAACTTATCCAGCGATCCCTTTAAATATGAAAGAGTGAGGAACTGGTCAAGGTGAAATACCTTAACTGCCACAACTAAGCCGACAATAACGATCAAGATGACTATTTTCTTTAACTTCATTCTTGAGCTATTCTCCTGACGCCTTTTTCATTCTTGGCAAAAATTCATTCCCCGGAACATAGTCTACAATCTGCAATTCTTTTATTTCATTCCCACTGGAATCAAGGAATATTACGGTCGGGACACCCTTAACATCGTATTTTTTCAACAGTTGCATAACATCAGGATTGGCTTCTTTCGTCAGATCAACCTTGATCATGCTGAATTTTGCAGATTCTTTTACAACTTCCTGGTCATGAAATGTCTTTTTATCCAGTTGACGACAGGGCGTACACCAATCTGCATAGAAGTCAATGATTATCGGTTTTTTGGCAGCTATTGCTTTTGTATACGTATCTTGCGAATACGGTTGCCAGGACACCCCCGGACCCCGTAAGAGGACAGATCCTGCGAGAAATAGAGAAACTCCGATCACAAAAACACCGACAGTTCTTTTTATCATGACGAAAGTCCGCAGGTTTTTCCCTGTTTTACTTATAAAACCCAGATGAACTCCTGAAGCCAAGGCAATAAAAGCCAGAATGAAGGTTCCTGCATCATGCCACGGGAACAATGGTTTCACAAAATATACAGCCATGGCAAGCATAATCCATCCGAAAAGATTCCTGATCCATATCAACCATTCTCCGGATCGGGGAAGCTTACTTACATTTCCGGCAAATAGAGACAGAATAAAAAGTGGCAGCCCGAGACCGATGCTCAGAGTAAAGAATATGAGAAAACCGAACAGGGGGTCGCCCTTCTGGGCAACCATAGTCAGAAGCCCTATAATAAATGGACCTATACAGGGAGCAGCAACGATGCCGAGTGTCAGTCCCATAAAAAGTGATTGTGCATAGCCTGTATGAGATTTTGATACGACGGAACTCAAGAAACCTGGCAGCCGGAGTTCCCAAAATCCGAAGAAGTTAAGCGCCATAAGGAGCAGTACGGATGAAACAAAGATAAGCACGGCAGGATGCTGGAGAACTGATCCCATGAGTTTGCCGGTAAAAGCTGCTGAGATACCGATGGCCGAGTTCATGACCGAAAGCCCAAGAATATAGAGGAAGCCGTGCAGAATGAGATATCCCTGACGTTCACCGGTTTCACTCCTCCCGCCAAAATATGAGGCGGTAATCGGGATCAGAGGATATACGCAGGGGGTAAGATTCAGAGCGATTCCTCCCAGAAAAACGCCGATGAGCGTCAGGATTAAGCCTGTTCCAAAAACAGTCGAAATGCCTTTTTGCCCTCCGGACACGGCGTAAGACGCGCGACCTGCCTCAATGGGTAAACCCATCTCCTTCCATGTTGGAAGCCCCTCAGCAAAACGGTATATATTCTTATATCCAAGTCTTACAGCCAAACTGGCTGCACCGTGACTTCGCACTCACGTTAGACCGTCTCAGTAAAAGATAATTTTCTTGTTTTTATCCGGGCCGAGAAGTTTTTTCATCTCCGATCGTGTCATAGGAGAGTATTGGTTCCACCAGGTCGGAGCAAAATCAATATGCAAGGCCCCCTGGATATGCTGCATTTGGTACGACCACTCCTGCCTTGTATCTACAAGAAGAAACGCTGCCGAATCTATTAGATATTCCTTTTTGAGTTCCTCAGGCGTGATGAGCTGATACCCTCCCTTTCATTGCCTCATTAACAATCTGGCCCCGAACACGGTCTGCATTTTGGATTTCTGCCTGCGCCAGAGAGACACAACTCACAAAGACTAAAAACAGGACTCCCACATATATTATTCTTTTCATAACATTCGTACCTCCATCGTCCTCTAAGACCGTTTTTCCATAACAGCTTTCTCGATGTCCTCAAAAGTCGCTTCACCGCCAAGTATTTTGTCGTCAACGGCTATGTTAGGGGGCTTGATGGTATCTCCTTTGTGACCAAAACCAAGGAAACCGGAATAAATAGTTTCAACTTCTACATCATCGGGATATTTTTCCTTGACTCTCCCGGCCAAAGCACAGAGATTTGTTCAGCGTTTTCCGGCAGGCCGGTTGGAATAAATTGTTATTTTCACCACGACAATTCACCTCCTTTTAGCAAAACTTCATTATGATTTTTAGCGCCCTGTCGTGAAAATTGCCCCGCCGAGCCCGAGTAGGCCGGATAGAAAGCCGCCACCTAATCCAAGGAATAAAAGCGTTATAAGAAAAGAAACATCCACATCACACCTCAGAAGCAGACAAGTTTGTCGCTCGTCATAACCATTTCGTACAGGTCTTTCTGGCTGCCTTTACGGCAGAACTCATTTTCTTCCAGACCCCTGAAGCCGAGACACTTGCCGCATGCAAGCAATTTGCCGTCGCTCAGGGCAAACGTTTTCGCCAACTCCTTGATCTTGAACTTCTCCGAATCACAGCTTTCATACTCGACGGCTTTTGCGTGCATAAAAATTGAGACCTCGTCATTTACGTTCGTATTCATGCAGAGATTTGCAAAACGGAAGGCATTCCAGATCGTCTCCGGATCGCCTGTCGAAATTAAAATACCGATTTTCATTTAATCCTCCTTAACGTGTTTATTAATAACTATCTTCTGCGTTCTCCCGGATATGTCCCTTTTTTGGTCACAGGGCAACATGCAGGCCTCGGCAATGTCTCCTGGTAATCCTTTCCAAGCAGTGCCAGTAGATCAGGGATGAGAGGGTTCACAAGAAAATAACACCTGAGCCTTCCATCAACATAATAGTCGACAATTCCAACTTGTCTGAGAAGGGACAAGTGCTGGGATATATTCGGCTGTCTCAGTTCAAGAAAGTCCTCGAAATCACTTACGCACTTGACTCCTTTTACCAACTCCTCAAGGATTCGGATTCTGACAGGGTGGGCAATTACCTTTAAAAGCTCGACTTTCTGCCCTAATGAAATCATATTCGACCTCCTTTAATATATTCCATATATTGAATATATTAAATCTTGAATGTTTTGTCAAGGGGACGACTCACGGGAGGTTCACTATAAAACTCCGCCGTCTTTTTTCTCGGGTTTCTTACTTTATCGAACCTTATTTATTTAAGAAAGTGAGCTTCAAAATCCGGAAGGCCAATGATTAGGCTTAGTTGAAGGAGGAATTGCACCGACAAAAATTTAGGGTCTTTTTGTTACCATGTGACGTTGAGAACAAAACCATGCTACCTGCGGGGCAAAAGATGCAAAGTACCATGCAGGGGCTTCCTGAAATCTATTCATTAAAGGGCAAAATATTAGATCACGGTAAATCGTTGTGAGACTTTCTATATGACCGTGATACGAGGATTTGGACTTGGTATCACTTCGCCAATTTTGACGGCTGTTTCCACACCGGCAGTTCTCAATTCGTTCATGAACTGTTTCGCCTGAGATTCAGGAATGGACAGGAGAAGACCCCCGGATGTTTGCGGATCGAAGAGTAATTCCTCCTCCTCCCTTGATATCTTTGCGCTTATTTCCAGATGTCCCTGTGAAAGTCTCCTGTTTGCTTTATTGCTTCCCGTGGTTTCACCTTTACGATACATCTCAAGCGCATGAGGATAAAGCGGAAGTTCTTTATAGAAAAGGTTTATTTGGACTCCACTTCCTGTTGCCATCTCCAATGAATGCCCAACAATACCGAAACCCGTTATGTCAGTACATGAATGAATGTCGAAACTCACTGCTGTCTCAAGAGCCTTTTTATTCAGTGCGGCCACCTGAGGTAAAATAACTTCCAGTTCTTCGAAGGAGAGTTTTCTTGATCTGCACGCATTAAACAAGACCCCTGTGCCCAAAGGTTTTGTGAGAATAAGGACATCACCTTCCCGAGCTCCGCAGTTCGTCAGTATTTTATCGGGATGAACGATTCCTGTAACAGCCAAGCCATACTTGGGCTCATTGTCATCCACAGAATGTCCCCCAGCCATAGAAGCACCGGCTTCAAGAACCTTGTCATTCCCGCCACGAAGTATTTCCTTCAAAACGCTCTTGTCAAGCTTTTTGGGAGGAAACATGACGAGATTCAGTGCAGTGAGAGGCTTGCCTCCCATCGCATAGATATCCGAGAGAGAATTCGCTGCAGCAATTTGTCCAAACCAATATGGATCATCCACCGGCGGTGTAATGAAATCAACGGTGCTGACAAAGGCTATCTCATCTGAAAGGCGGTACACTGCTGCATCATCACAGGTATTGAAACCAACAAGTAGGTTAGAATCCTGAGGGGGACTGAGTGCTTTGAGCGCTTCCGCCAGATCTGACGGACCAATTTTAGCTGCTCAACCACATGTGCGGGAGAGTCCTGTTAGAGTTTTTTTTCGGAAGAATTGCATTTTACTTACTTATGATTATGAGCTATTCAAACGTATATGCCTGTCAAACAGATTCCTTCAAACAGTTGCTACTTATTCACATGACCGCTGTCCATAGAAAGACAATAAGAATTAATAAGAATTATCCATCTTCTTATAATGAGCCATCAATCTATATCGTGTCCAATATTTCTTTTCTATCGATGGGCGCTGAAATATAGAAAACATCTATTTATAATATTGCGTTTCATCCTGTAATAATCGGCAAAGGGTAATGCATGCAGTACATCCTTCACAAGGGAAGCTATTTCATTTTTGAGGGCAATTTGATCGCTTCGCCTGCAACCATGAAAGCGCCTCTCCCTCGATGATGAATCGTCTGCGCGTCTTTCCTCGCGGGGTTGATCCACGCTTTGAGCACCTCAAGGATGAAGAGGTTGTACTTGGATACCATCTTCCCATCGACGACCTTGCATTCAAGATTCGCATAACACTCGCAGATGAGCGGCGCCCTAACGCATGAGGCGGGTGCCTCTGTGAGCCCAAAGACCTTGAACTTGTCGACCGTTCGTCCGGAGGTGTTCCCGCATCCCACCACCTTTTCCACCAGCTCCACAGTAGGGATGTTGATCACGCATTCCTTGGTCACCTTCAAGATGTCGAACGTGTAGTTCCGGTTGCTGATGACGCAACCCACAATCGGTGGCTCGAAATCTATCATCATGTGCCACGACATGGTCATGATGTTCGCCAACCCCTTGCTGGAGGTAGTGACCAGCACCACCGGCCCCGGCTCAAGCAGGCCATAGACCTTAGACAAGGGAAACGATTTTTTCACCATCTTTGCACCCCCGTCTCAACAATTTTCAACTGCCATTTCTACTCCTTGCCCCTAACTATTACTATACGGGCCTCGTATTCTTCATATGCATAACGAAATTATATCACGATTCAATTTCTTTAAAATTCTTTAAAAAATGAAGCCCTGACAGCAGCCTTATCCCATATTTTATGGTAATTCAGACTCGATATCTCACAGGTAATTTCTCCACTCTTAATCACCATTCGTACTCAGCTCCAGAATGTCACGCCCCGGAGATGCTGCTCACAAGGGGGAAGGATTCCGCTTCGCTTCTTCCTGTTACAAACGCCACACAAGGTCCCGATAGAGGGCAAACGTTCACATAGAAATCAGTGTAGACCGAATCGCCTGGCTTATTGATTTCTCACAAAACAAACGGTTTTGCCTGAGATGATGATTAATCAGGTTCCATTTTGAAATCATTATTTATCAGTACTTCTTTGCTCTGGGCTTGCCCCTTGCATTTTAGAAAATAATTGCCTCTGTAAATCTCGGCAAAGGCAATCATTACGTCTGACCCGTCACTTCTTCCTTAAAAAATAGTGATACAATATATACAAAGGCAGATGATGGTTTAAAAGAGGAGAAACTTGTCATGAAAACTCAACCAGCTAGAGTATTTATTTTCATTGTAGGCAGTCTGCTCCTGACATACGGCCTTGCAATGGCACAGCCGGAGCAGACAACAGCCGGGAACCCGCCGTTGGAACAGCCCCTTATACGTGAAGGCGATTTGGCTATGAAACTGGTTCAAGCGCTTAAGCTTGGCACTCCGGAAAGCGAAACCGAGGCGGAGAGTACATTGGCCTCTGTCGATATCACACCCCGCAACGGCTGGATCGCCGATTATCCGGTCACGCCGGATATTGTTGACGAATTGCAGAGTGCCGTTGGTGAGGCGGCAGAGTCGGGCAAGATAACTGTGGACAAAGAAGCGGCACTGAACACATTTCGGAAGGTTGTGAATGAGTATAATTTGTCTGTGAAAGCGGATACTTCAGGCCAAGGCGCCGGCGAGACGACCGGCCCGAATTATCCTGACTCTACGGTCGAAAATAATTATTATTACGATGAGGGACCTCCTGTGGTTACCTATTATACCCCGCCTCCTGATTATGCATACTTGTATACCTGGGTACCTTATCCGTTCTGGTGGTGGGATGTCTGGTTTCCCGGTTTCTTTATCCTGGTGGACTTTGATGCTCATGTGGACAGGCATAGGCATGGTCATGATCATGACCATGGGAAACTCATCAGCAATCATTTCGTTGATCCCAAGACAGGAAGGATGTTTCGTATCGACCCGGCGAACAGATCTCATGGCGGAACATTTCCTGATAGGGCAGGCGCAGTAAGGGCCAGACCCTCCGCGAAAAGCGGGGCACAAGCAATCCCCAATACCAGCCGGGGACGTGCCGCTACAGGAGCATACAGAGAATTTCGAGGCTATGGTGCGTCAGGATCTCCCACTGAGACCCGTTCAAGTGCTTTTGATCGCTCCCCTAACAGCCAGTTTGAACGGAATTCCAGCGACCGTGGATTCCGGAGCCGCTCCAATGCCGGTCTGACGCCTGGTGCAGAACGTGGCAGCGTAGGAGGTCCTCGTGGAGGTGGAGGCATAGGATTCCATGGCGGTGGCGTGGGTGGAGGAATGAGACGCTAAGAGAATCTGTAGTGCTTCAACGGACATCACCTATTTTAGATCAGAAATCAAATAAGGGATTAATCAGATCACTGATATGGAGGAAAGATTCGATGCTTAGATATAAAACAAAATCAGAAACAATTTCCCTTTGCAGGCATGGTTTGGCTGTTTTCATTGTGACCATGATTGTAATAACATTTATCAGTTTTCTTTCCTATGCTCAAGATACGAAGCAGAAGACGTTCAAGTCCCCGGAAGACGCATTCAAAGCGCTTGTGGAGGCCGCCAAGAACAATGACATTGAAGAATTATCAGCTATCTTCGGACCCGAAGGCAAAGACATCATATCCTCAGGGGATGCGGTTGCCGACAGGCGCGCCCGTGAACGTTTTGTCAAGACAGCAGGGGATGCGGTTAAGTTTTCAAAGTTGGACGACAAGACAATGCTCCCTGTCATTGGAAAAGACGAGTGCCCCTTCTCTATCCCCATTGTGAAATCAGGGCAGGAATGGGTCTTCTCTACTGAAGAGGGAAAACAGGAGATCATAAACCGGAGGATAGGCAGGAACGAATTAAATACCATTCAGGTTGCTCTGGCGCATGTGGATGCGCAACGCGAATATGCCCGCAAGGACCGTAATGGTGATGGAGTGCTTCAATACGCTCAACATTTTGTGAGTAATGAGAGCAAGAAGGATGGTCTGTACTGGGAGGTTGGACCGGGAGAGGATAGGAGTCCCCTCGGGCCCCTGTTTGCCCGTGCCACGGAAGAAGGATACACTGTAGGAAAAAAGGGCGAGAAGCATGCGCCATATTACGGGTATTATTTCAAGATCCTGAAAAGCCAGGGCAGTAACGCCCCCGGGGGTGAACTGGAATACGTGACCAACGGCAAGATGATATCGGGGTTTGGATTAGTGGCATACCCTGCGCAATACGGGGTGTCAGGGATCATGACATTTATTGTGAGCCGGCAGGGAATTGTGTACGAAAAGAATCTCGGGCCGAAGACGGAGGAGATTGCAAAGGCAATGGCAAAGTATGACCCTGATAAAACCTGGAAGCAAGTAGAACAGACATCAACTGCCTTAACAAAATAGAGCTAGATGTACATACAGAAAGAGTCATTTTGGATCAAGCCTCGAAATATCACTTTTTTTCTTCTACTAAAGAGACGTTGGAGGTGAAACGATCATTGCTCACCTTCCGGTCACGAGTGATTTCAATTCCTCTGAAATGCGGAAATCAGGTATTTCTTTTCGTGCCGGAATAGGTAAAAGCTCGATTAATCATCTTATAGTAGCTGCCCTTATCGATACCGATATCGTTTCCGCACAGGCACTGTATTTTGTCTCCATCAGTCGAACAATTGCCGTAATCTTTATCAATCCTTTTCTTGTGGCACCGCAGGACTTCTCCCTTCCCGATTTTGTCATATCGCCAGAGCTTTTTCCGGCAGGCGGCGCAGCGTAACACTAACATGGGAGCCTTGTCCTCTGCTTTTTCCCCATATTCCGTCAAAAAGATATTTCGGTCCCTTTATCCATGCTGTAGATAGGATAGATTTTATAATTCTTGATCCGGGGCTGTCTTATGGTAAAATCGGTCTTGTGCCACAGGAATACGCATGGCGCATCGGCTATGATAATTTCTTCAGCCTTTTTGTAGAGAGATTCCCTCTGCTTTTCCTCTAATGTTCCCTGCCCCTTTTCTATCAAAGAGTCGACGGCGGTATTTGTATACCTCGTTCTGTTTCCTCCGGGACCGTGATTCGATGAATGGAACAAAGGAAAAAGGAAATTCTCGGGATCGGGATAATCCGCCCACCAACTCAGATAGAACATATCGGGTTCTCCTTTGTTGATCGCTTCTTTATAGGCGCTCCATTCCAGCTGTTTTATCTTCACATCTATCCCGATATCCTTAATATATGACTGAATGACCTCGGCTATGTCTATGATCTCCTGTTCCGCCGTTATGTAAAAATCGACCGTTATGCCGTTCAGACCCTCTTTCCGGACCAATTCTCTCGCCTTCCCGGGATCGTATTCATAGTGAGATGACATGTCCCATCTTCTCAGGACATCGGGGAGAGGACCCGAAGCCGGTCTTCCCCTCTGTTCATAAATCGTGCTCAAGATCTTCTCCCTGTCGACGCCATACGCGACAGCTCTTCTGAGATTCAGATTATCGAAAGGAGGTCTTGAACAATTGAACCCCAGATAGTAGGTATTGAGGCCTTTGATAGAGGAGATGAGATTCTTCTTCTCGATATCTTTTTTATAGCGGGAAAACTCGGAGACCGGTATGGTAAGAATATCGATATTTCCGATCTCAAATTCCGTTACCGCCGTCAAGTCTTCCGGGATGATCCTGTAAATTATACCGCTCACTCTTGCCTGTTTATCGAAATAATCCCTTCTCCGTTCGAGCTTTATTTCCCTGTTCGGCAACCATTCCTTCAAGACAAACGGCCCCGTACCCACAGGATGGCTCGAAAAATCAGGACCCCATCTCTCCACTTCTTCACGGGGAACAACATACGCAGCGGTCATGGTGAGGAGACTGAGAAACGGGGAGAAGGGACGTTTGATGCGTATCTCAAGGGTATAATCATCGATCACCGTTACGCCTTTAACGTCTTCCGCACTACCCTTCACATAATCATCGGCGCCGAGGACCTTTTCGAAGACCCATGTGTTAGGCGATTTATTCCCCGGCTCCAATATTCTTTCGAATGAATACTTGAAGTCGCGGGCTTTGACTTTCCGTTTGTTGGAAAAGGTCACGCCTTTTTTTAAAATAAAGGTATACTTCAGACCGTCTTCCGAGATCGTCCAATGTTCAGCGATATCGGGCTTGATGGAGAGATCGTCTCCAATCCTGACGAGTCCGTTAAACAATTTGGCCGACAGAGATCCGCCTGGAACATCAACGACGAGCGCAGGGTCAAGGGTGGTAGGATTCGTATTGAGCCGGTAGTAGACATAACCATTTTCGCGGTTCCGAGGTGAGCAGGATACAATCACGAAGAAAAAGCAGCAGAGAAGGAATAAAGACGCGATCCAGTTTCGCGCAATCAAATCCGGTTTCGGGTCAACCATCAAGAGACCTGATTCTAAAACCTCAGGAACGCCCCTATGTTTCCGGCCTCTTCAAGCTTCTTATTCTTCGACACAATCTCAACCATTGCCCCCTGCTCAACTGCCTTCTGCGCGACGAGGTCTACGATGTAATTAACTTTCTGCATCTCGCTTTTACAGTAAGGACAAGAGGACAGCTCCTGAATGGCCAGATTTCCACAGTTTATACAGGAAAGACCGGTATTTCTATAATCTTCGAGAATGACGAGTCTCATAATACGCCCTTCCTGTAGCGCATTCAGGACATTTTCTATCCCGATAACGGCATTTTCATTCTTCATCGCTTTTGTCAACAGATCATCGATAGTCCCGGCCTCTTCCTTTTCCTCGACTGACCGGAGCACCGGCTCCACTTTTTCGAGTATTTCCTTGCTGTTCGCAAACATTTCGGCCTGGAACGTACCGGCAACCTTGGCCGCTATCGTCTGTGGAAGCATCGCCTTCACTTTTGTAACGGCTTCTTCCGAGCCGCCGATGAACATTCGTCCGACGTATTCCCCGGACAGAAATGATTCCAATTGCTTGAGGACATCCTTCAGGTGAAGTCCCACATGGTAGTCGGTATGCCTTTCAAAACTTTTTTCCTCAAGAGAAAACCACCCCCCCTTTTTATGCTTACCGGGCACATCGGCAGAATGGACCTCGGTGTATTCTTCTATCTCCCCGAGATGGACGAGAAACAGCCTGGCCGATTCCTTGCCCACAAGCAAAATCGCATATCTCCGGTAATTGTCGGCGATATCGAGAAGCGGTTTTATGTAGGGTGTATTGTCGACGATGATCTCATTCTTCAATGGTACGGCGAGGTGATACTCCTTCCAGAAATCTTTTTCACGGGAACTGAGGATTACAAGTCCTTTCTTAAATATCCTCTTATTCGAAAGAATATATGATTCTATCTTTTCAAGATCGCCGTTTACCTTTTTCAAGACATCCTTTTCCGTATTGTCTGCAATCCGCTTAAGCATATTCTTCACATGAATCACATAATTGTCTTTAACATTGGTTGCAGGGTTCACATTCAAATACAGGCTCACAAAAAGAGCTCCGTCACCGCGCATCTTTGCTATTTCCTTGAGTTCTTCTCTACTCAGCATTCTCTCCTCCTTCTATATTTTTGAATATTTCGAAGACTGATATGAAGAGGGCCAACACCAACGGCCCCATGATAAACCCTATCGGTCCGAAAAGCCTGATCCCTCCGAGCACGCTGAAGAAAACAACGAGAGCGGGCATCTTTGTCCTTCCGCTGATGATTATCGGTCTGAGTACATTATCAACCATGCTGATCACAAAAACACCATACGCAATGAGAATAATCCCCCTGATATAGTTGCCCTCAACGAAAAGATACCCGGCTGCAGGTCCCCATATGGAGAACGTACCGATCAAGGGAAGAAAAGACATAATGGTCATCGCACATCCCCACAATACCGGCGATTGGACCCCGAGAAAATAAAACGCAACTCCCCCTAATACTCCCTGCAAAACAGCAATGACAACGCCTCCGTATACCGTTGATATAATCATGTCCCGGACCTTCGATATAAGCCTGTTTTTATTCTCTTCCGAGAAGGGCAGGTAATCCCTGATTCTCGAAAGAATTCCCGGCCCGTCCTTGAGGAAAAAAAATAATGCAAAAAGCATAAAGATGAAATCTATCAGCATTCCGGCTAAATTGCCGATACCCGTTGATAAACTGTGTGCAACGCTCTTCCCTAAGCTCCTCATGTTTTCCATTAAGGTATCGGTGTTGCTTATCCCTTCCATTCCCAGGTACGACTGGATCTTATCGATCAGCTGCGTGATCCTTGAATGGGCAAACACATTGATTATCGAATCAAAGGTATCCTTATTGATATTTCGGACCAGATTTCCTATCTCATCAACAAGGACGAACGAAAAATAGGTGACGGGACCTATAATGACCAGGATTATTATGAGTAACGTCGCTATGGAAGACAGTGATTTAACCCTCAGAAATCTTACGAGAAATACATATACGGGATAAAAGACTATCGCAAATACAACCGCCCAGGCGATCGCATGGATGAACGGCTGCAGTATCTGGTATGTCAGATACGCGAGAAGGATTACCAGAAAAATCGACGTTGCGCTGTAAAATCTATTTGCCGTCATTCGATGCCTTAATAAAAGATTTAAACAGACTTAAAGAGACTTCACTCTCCATAAGGCGTTCGGGATGCCACTGTACGCCTATAAGGAAATTATAGTCCTCTTTGAAGAATGCTTCAATGAGATCATCGGGAGAATAAGCAAAAGCCGACAGGCTGTTACCAAGGGTTTTTACAGCCTGGTGATGTGTGCTGTTAACAGAAAATGCCCCTTTTTTTAAGAAACTGTTTTCCGTTATCACCACTACATGATAATCCTTTTTGTGATCAATTCCTAGGGCATCAGCGTTGCCGATATCCTGATAGAGCGTCCCCCCGAAGACAACATTGATCAATTGCATCCCATAACAGATGCCGAGGACCGGTTTATGAAGCTCAATGACCTCATTGAGCAGGGAGATCTCAAAATCACTTCTCTTCTTCGGAACCGGTTTTACCTGCGGCAACATGGCTTCATGGTAATAAAAAGGGTCAAGGTCATCGCCTCCGGGGATGAGCAGCCCGTTAACCATATCTGCGTATGATTTCGGATCACCCATAGGGGGTATCAATACCGGAATTCCGCCGCTCGCTCCGATTGCCTCGGAGTAACCGTGCTTCACTCTCAAATATTTTTCATCTAAATCTGCAGTTATTCCGATTATAGGTTTGTCCATAAAAAAGCAAAATCACATGATGAAAATGCCAAAAAATATTTGAAGGCAGGCTGAAGCCTGCGGCTACAGCACCCCTGACTACCTTCCGTGCCTCAGCACCCTCCCCGCCCGAATCCCCGTCAATTCCCCTTCCCACACAGCCGGCAAACCATTTACTATTACGTAACGAATTCCTTCCGGTCGCAAAAATGGCTCACTGTACGTTGCTTTATCAAGAATTTTTTCACCGTCAAAGACCACAATATCCGCAAATGCGCCTTCCCGCAGAATCCCCCTCTTGTGGATACCGAACGTTTCGGCGGGAAACATCGTTATTTTCTTTATGGCTTCGCTCAGGTCCATCAACGAACCGTCTCTCACATATCTCCCCAGGAACCTGGGAAAACTCCCGAACCCTCTCGGATGAGGTTTCCCCTTATGAGTTGTGCCGCTCAGAGAGCGCGCCGAACTATCTGTCCCTATCATCACGGAGGGGAGTGAAAGAAACCTCCTGAGATTATCCTCACTCATTGATGAAAATATTGCGCCGACTCTCAGCTTTTCTTCGATAAGTATCTTAAAAAGCATATCGAGAGGCTGAGAACCTTCTTTTTTTGCGATAGAAGCGATATCCATGCCTTCCATCCATCTGTTTGTCCCGGAAGATACCGATGAGACGTATACGTTCTTCCAATATTCCCTATCGGGATGTTCATTCACTATCTCTTTCTTTATTCGCTTTTGCAATTCTCTGCTTTTCAGTCTCTGTATCTCCATTGCCGAACCTCCTTCATAGGCCCATGAAGGCAGAACCGTATCGAGATCGGTAGAGGCCGCCGTATAGGGATATCGGTCAGCGGTAACACCCAACCCCTCATTTGCGGACGCTGCTATGATCGACAAAACTTCATCTATTTTGTGCCAGTTTTTCTTGCCGCTCGTCTTAATATGAGAAATGTGGACTTTTATACCCGACTCCTTTGCGATCCTGATCGTCTCCTCGACAGACTCTATCAGTTTGTCACCTTCACTTCTCATGTGAGAGGTGTAGATACCGTGACTTCCTTTATTGGTGATCCTCTTTTGCCCCACTTTCCCAAAGGGCGGTTCGTGGCATTTGTTACCTGAGACATATGGCTGCGACAAACCCCTGCAAAGGTCGATCAGTTCTTCCGTATCCGAATAGACCCCGGGCGGATAGATCAATCCCGTTGAAAGGCCGATCGCGCCATCGTCTACAGCCTCCTTGAGGAGCAGCCGCATTTTCTTGAGGTCCGTACCCGCGAGCTTTCTGTCCTGATATCCTGCTACACATGACCTGATATTGCCGTGACCCGCAAGCGTAACGAAATTGAGACAAACACCCTGTCTTTCCAGTATTTCAAAATATTCTTTAAAGGTGGCCCATCGTTCCTGAATATCCAACTCTTCGAGGTCTCCTTCTCTCTGCTTCAACGTTTCTCCGTAAAGCGGAGCAGCGGAAAGGCCGCAGTTTCCGTTAATTTCTGTTGTTATGCCCTGGCAGATTTTACCTTCTGCGCGCGGGTCCGCAAGCAGTATAAATTCGGAATGTGCATGCGTGTCTATAAATCCGGGTGTAATAGTCATATCCCGGGCTTCGATGACCCTTTCCGCTTTAACCGCAGACATCTGATCGCTTGATTCCGTATTGTTCCAAATAAAAGCAATCTTGTCTCCCGCAATGCCTACATTTCCCTCGAATGGTTCCGAGCCATATCCGTCAACAATGGCTCCGCCTTTGATCAAAATGTCAATTCTTTTTCCCATACCGTTTCATTTCCGGCAGGCGACACGCCCGTCGTATAAAAATAGATTTTTCAGATATTATTTTGGGTAGCCGCAGGCTTCAGCCCGCGCGTACTTATTCTTTCCCGTTTGGGTCATCTTCAAAAAATCGCTCGGGCGCTTGAATGCTTTTAGTAAACAGAGGTATCAGGAACAGTGAGATCACTCTGGTACGGTCCCAGAAACCTTTTATATCTCCGCTCTCCATCCTCTCCCTGTACGTTTTGCCTATCTGGTCTTTAATCCTCGGAAGGGATCTTATGGAAAGTCCCATCGTAGAGAAGAATTCATTGACCGGCACGCCTAATCGTTCGAGGGGTTTCAATATCTTTCCAAAGGCCTTTATGAGCGATTCAGTCTTTGTAGTCGCCGTGAGTATTTTTGCACCGGTTATCATGAAAAAAACCCTCCCTGTTCTCAGAGATGCTATCGCCAGGCCTTCCTCTGTGATCATGAAAGACCCTATATTGAGAACGATCTTCCCATGCTGCAGCATCACATTGCTGATGAACGTGAATGCCAGAAAAAGACCGATCGGGATCCATCCTCTCTTGATTGACAGAAAGGGCAGTCTACAGAGCAGTATCGAGATTGCAATAAATATCAAGACATACATGGTAAGGTCTTTTATAAGGAACAGACTGACGACAAATCCGATGTATAAGATGATCTTGATTTCGGGGGACAATGAAATACTACCTGGAACGGGACATACTGTTAAATTCTGCGACCTTCTGAATGATCGGTGCAGAAGTGACATAAGTATTAAGACCCGAGGCAATTGACTTTGCTATCTCCTGCCTGTAGGAATCCTGGGACAGACGATTTTCCTCTTCCGGATTGCTGATAAATGAGACTTCTACAAGGATGGACGGCATCTTTGCACCGAAGAGGACGTAGAAAAGGGCCTGTTTAACACCGTGGTCCGAGATGTTCTGATAGGTATTATCAAGATTCGACACCATCGACCTCTGGATATAATTCGCGAGTTTGATGGATTCGTCTCTCTTATTTTCTCTCATGAGGCCGCTTAAGATAGTCTCGACAGTATCCATCTGCTTATTCATCGCCCTCATCTTCTTTAACGATATCTTGTTCTCCCTTGCCGCAACCTTCATAGCTTCCTCGTCATCCGTCCAGTTAAGCAGATACGTTTCGATTCCCCTTGCCTGTCTATTCTGGCTTGCATTGGCATGAATGGACACAAACAGGTCCGCATTTTTTCTGTTCGCTATGGCCGTCCTCTCTTCAAGAGGTATAAACACGTCTTTATCCCGGGTTAAAAAGACTTCGTTTAACGGGTCCGCCATGAGGAGCTTTTTGACTTTCAGAGCGATATCGAGTACGACGTCCTTCTCATAAAGCTTTCTGTGCCCGACCGCACCGGGATCATGCCCTCCGTGACCCGCGTCGATAACGATCTTCCTCTTTGCAGAAACCGTATCCGGCTTTTCCCCTTTTTGGGATTTACCGTATAAATCGATAACAAGCCTCGCCGGGTCGTCTATGACAAAGGATTTAAAATCCGATATCTCTTCAATATCAAAAACGATCCTTACGGTATCGCCTTTAAACTGGGATGCCCTGACCGTCTTTACTATCCCGTCACCGACTGGGAGACTGGTCTTTATCTCCTTTGCGATAGAAGCATTCTTAAGGTCAAAATAAACTCTGTCCGGATTTGAGAGGCGATTCTTTGAGAACTCGACAGCACCTGTTAGGTCTATCACAACCCTTGTGTAATCCGGAGACGACAAGTAGCGGATATCTTTTACCTGTACACTGGCGGATGCTGATGAAAATGCGGAAGCGCAAATGAATGACAAAAAGACGATAAAATGGAATATTTTCTTATTTTTTGCTTCGAGGTCTAAAAACAATTCTCGTTCTCCAACCCCTTATTATAGGATTAAACAGCCTGTACGGAGCTAATCTCTGGAAACTCCCTTTTTAAGTTTGCCTCGACCCAATTCTTGAGTGTGATAGCGGACATCGGGCAGGAGCCGCAGGCACCTTTGAGTTTTACATAAACAACGCTATCCTTTATTTCAACAAGCTCTATATCACCGCCGTCTCTTCGGAGGGCGACTCTTATCGTATCGAGAACCTTTTCCACATCTTCCTTGACCATACTACCTCCATATTTTACATAAATAATAATAAAATACGTTAATTTATTCAAGTTCTTTATAATAAATTTTTCGTAACTATTTCCTGAGGAGAACAGCATCCAATAAAAACAATTGGTTATCCAACCCGTCGGATTCGCCGGGGCGAACGAGACCATGAAACAAGTTCAGGGCGACATTATGGCCAATTTATAAACAGACACTATTTAAGCTATAGTAAAAAAAAGCAACTATGAAATATATTAAGCTCATCACAAACCATATCAGTCCACCTAATGCAGTAATAGCCGGAACAGAACGATTTCTCTTCATCTCGTTATTTCTCCTGTTTTTTTTACAGGTCACCGCTTATTCCTTTCAAACAACTCCCCAGGAAGGTGTTTGCGGACCGGATGCGGAAAATGATGAGGAATGCGGAGACCTTCCAGCAACTTCGGACAAGGCCACACCATCGCTGCCGGGTCCGGGCGCGAAAGAAGTCTCCTCGCCTCCCTCAAGTAAAAAAGGGGGGGAAGGATTTCCCGGCGAAACAAAAAAGTCTCCTGCTCTCAAAGAATTTATTGCGTATTTCTTTTGGGGCAAGGGATGCCCTCATTGTGAGGAAGAAAGAATTTTTCTCGGCGAGATGAAGAGAAAATATCCGGGTTTACGGGTAATCGATTACGAGGTCTGGTATAACAAACAGAATGCCGCCTTTTTGGCCGGAATGGCAAAGGCGTATAAGATAAAAACCTCCGGTGTCCCGATTACTTTTATCGATAAAAACGCGTTTGTAGGATTCTCAAAGCACTCCCGTGAAGAAATGACAGAGGCTTTTCACAAATGTCTTTCTGTCGAATGTATTGACCCTGCTCTCGCCGTTTTGGGTAAGGTCTCTCTTGATAAAACGGTCAGCGCTCCGGTGACGGGAGAGACTCCCGGTAGAGCCGAAGATCTGGAGTGCTCGGAAAAAAGCAAAACCGTATACATACCCTGGCTGGGGAACCTCGATACGTCTGAGATGTCATTGCCCGTTATCACACTGGTCATTGCCGGCCTGGACAGCTTCAACCCATGCGCGTTCTTCGTACTCTTTTCCCTCCTGGGACTGTTAATTCATGCGCGCTCACGATTTAAGATGTTTCTGATCGGCAGCGAATTCGTCTTCTTCTCCGGCTTCATATACTTCCTTTTTATGACGGCTTGGCTGAACGTCTTTCTTATCATGGGTCAAGTTGAGATCATAACAAAAATAGCAGGCGCCGTTGCGGTAATTATTGCAGCCATAAATATAAAAGATTTTTTTGCGTTCAAGAAAGGGGTCTCCCTGACCATTCCGGACAGCGCAAAGCCGAAACTTTTTGACCGTATGAGAAAACTGATGAAATCAACATCCCTTCCATCCATCATTATAGGGACCGCTATCCTTGCGATAGCTGCTAATTCATATGAACTCTTGTGCACCGCCGGTTTCCCCATGGTATATACCAGGATATTGACATTAAGAAATTTACCCTCCCTCTCTTACTATCTCTATCTCGCACTCTACAATGTGGTCTATGTAATCCCGTTATCGATCATTGTTGTTGTATTTACGGTTACCCTCGGGAGGAAAATTCTCACCGATCAGCAAGGTAGAATGCTGAAACTCATATCCGGCACCATGATGCTCGGCCTCGGAGGCGTGCTGTTTTTTAACCCTGCGATGTTAAACAACGCCGTGTTGTCATTCCTCCTGCTCCTGGGAACGCTTCTCATCTCTGTTATAATATCGCTATTAACAAGGAAAACCGGAACTTCCCATTGACAATAATATATGATGAACCTGTTTAGAAACAAAAAGGAGTCTTCATTGAAAAAGGTGATGTTTTTGTGCACCGCCAATTCCTGCAGGAGCCAGATGGCTGAAGGATTTGCTAAGGAATACGGTAAGGGTTTAATCGAAATATACAGCGCGGGCCTTATGGCTGCCGGCGTTCACAAAAGAGCTGCCGCTGTCATGAAAGAAATAGGAATAGATATATCGAGGCAGGAATCAAAGACGATCGACGAAACCCTGCTCAGACAGATGGACATCGTGGTCACACTCTGCAACTATGCCGAAAGTTTATGCCCTTCCACACCTTCCGGCATAAGACGCATCCATTGGCCCATCAAAGACCCCGTCGGAACAATCGGGACTGAGGAACAGATCATGAACGAATTCAGGCGCGCGCGTGATGAGATTAAAGAGAAGGTCCAAAAGATAATAAAAGATTTTTCTGATGCAAAAATATAACTGTATTTTTTCTTAATCCGTATCGGTAAATTTTACTAAGGTACCGCGCTTTGCGGTTCCGTATCTGAAGATCGTGATCCCTTTGCAGCCCTTTTCATAGGCGAGGAGAAATGCCTTTGCCACATCCTCTTTTTTTGCTTTGTAGGGTATATTTATTGTTTTTGATACGGCGTTGTCCGTATATTCCTGAAAGCACGCCTGCATGTCGATATGGTCTTCGGGGAGAATTTCGTGTGCTGTCTTGAACAATCTCCTGATCTGCGCGGGAACTTCTTTTATTCCTCTTAGATTCCCTTTTTCGATGACCTTCTTCTGTAGTTCGTCGCTATAAAAACCCTTCTTGTTCGCGATTTCGAAAAAGTGCTTGTTGATCTCATAGAGTTCAGTATCGAGCACGAGTCTCTTGAACGCCAGGGCGAAAAGTGGCTCTATCCCGCTTGAGCAATCGGCGATGATCGAAAGCGTCCCGGTCGGCGCTATGGTAGTTGTTGTAGCATTCCTTATACGGGGCATTCCGGGGGCATCATAGGTCGATCCATGGAAATTGGGGAAAACACCCCTCGCCTCAGCAAGCTCGGCGGATGCCTGTCTTGCTGTATCCCTGATGAATCTCATCATGTTGTTGCCAAGAATGAACGCCTTCTTGTGATTGTACGGGATTCCGAGGAGTACCAACATATCGGCCCATCCCATGACACCAAGGCCGATTTTCCTGTTTCCCCTGTGCATCGCCTCTATTTCAGGGATCGGATATTTATTAGCATCTATCGCGTTATCAAGAAACCTGACAGCCGTTTTAACATCGGTCAACAGGGAATCATAATCTATCTCCGGTTTCCTGTTTTCAAACCACGGATTCTTCACATATTGCGAAAGATTTATCGAGCCCAAAACACAGGCCTCGTAGGGGAGTAACGGCTGTTCCCCGCAGGGATTGGTGGATTCGATAGTTCCCATCTGAGGGGTCGGATTTGCCTTGTTTATCCTGTCTATAAAAATGATGCCCGGATCGCCGGTCTCCCAGGCGCTCGCAACTATCTCATCGAATACAACCTTTGCTTTTAATTTGCCTGCTACTGCCTTGGTCCGGGGGTTGATAATATCATATTCACTGTCCTTTTTAAGTGTATCAACAAATGCATCGGTCATCGCTACCGAGATATTGAAGTTCGTCAGCTCACCTTCCGATCTTTTGATCCTGATAAACTCGAGGATATCCGGGTGGTCAACGCGGAGTATTCCCATGTTCGCCCCGCGCCTCGCCCCACCCTGCTTTATCACTTCAGTGGCGGTGTTGTAAATCCGCATGAATGAAACAGGGCCGCTTGCGATTCCCCCTGTTGAACGGACAATATCAGACTTCGGTCTCAGTTGTGAAAAGGAAAACCCCGTACCACCGCCGCTCTGCAGTATTAACGCGGCATTTTTCAGGGTGTCGAATATGGAATTCATCGAATCGCCCACAGGGAGTACAAAACACGCGGCAAGCTGCCCCAGTTCTTTCCCCGCGTTCATTAAGGTCGGTGAATTGGGAAGGAATTTCAGATTTATTAAAAGGGAATAGAATTTTTCCTCCCATTCGGCAGGGCCGCCTCCATAAAGATTTTCCGCCGAAGCAATCTTTTTCGCAACCCTGACGAACAGTTGTTCGGGTGTCTCAATGACATTCCCCTTTTCATCCTTGATGAGATACCGTGCCCTAAGAACCTTTAACGCATTCTCCGTCAGTTCCATGAACAAATTATAGCAGACTGATTTTTGGAGTCAAAAAATACCCGAAGGCAGCGGGCGTTTCACAATGGCTGCACAAATTGAGATTTCACCTATAAATCCTTTAATAAATCTGTTACAATAAACCATCATTAAATATGAATTTTTATCTTGTAAACAAAAACAACCTTTCTGCAGATCGGATTTACGGTCAAACAGTTTTGGTCATAATTTTTTGAGAGGTTTTATGCCGGAGTCCTCTTCACAGCTGCCCCCGCTCATAGTTAAAGGCAAAAAAATTATGCTGCCTATTGTTCAGGGCGGAATGGGGATTGGCGTGTCCTTATCACCCCTTGCGAGCGCTGTTGCAAAAGAGGGGGGTGTTGGTATCATATCGAGCGCCGCTCTCGACAGACTGGTCTCAAAACGGAAAGGCAAGAAGGTCAATAGCTATGAGGCTGCGTATGAAGAAGTTTCACTGGCAAAGACCTCGGGAGGCTTTGCCGGTATAAATGTCATGATCGCCCTTGCAAGGGATTATGAGGATTCGGTAAGGGGTGCTTTAGATGCCGGAGCGGATTTTATTATCTCCGGCGCGGGATTACCATTAAGTCTTCCCGCCATTCAGCCGCCGAAAGACACGGCACTTATACCTATCGTATCATCTGCAAGGGCACTGGAGCTTATATGCAGGAAATGGGAGCGGTTGGGCTACAGACCCGATGCGGTTGTTCTCGAAGGGCCGCTTGCAGGCGGGCATCTCGGCTTCAAACTGGATCAGATAGACCTCGAATCCAATAAGCTCGAAAACCTCTTGCCGCCTGTTCTGGATATCGCAATTAAATACGGCGATATTCCTGTTATCGTTGCCGGCGGGATTTATACACATGCCGATATAGTAAGATTCTTGGAAATGGGAGCGAGTGGGGTCCAGATGGGCACAAGGTTCCTTGCAACTGAGGAGAGCAGTGCATCGCGGCAGTATAAGCAGGCTGTTATAGATGCGAGCAAGCAGGATATTGTTATTGCGTATAAGCCGGGATCTCCATGCGGACTGCCTTTCAGGGTCATACGACAATCCCCGATGTATCTATCGACGATAAAGAGGCTTAGAACACCACTGTGTAATAGAGGATATGTGCTCCTTAAGGACGAAGAAGGCAGATTTACCCGCTGTCTGGCAAAGGAAAACAATGAAAACTATTTTTGCATCTGCAACGGCCTTTTAAGTTCTGCCGGTTATCATCCGGGGGAGGAAGAATCGCTCTTTACCGTAGGGACAAACGCATATAGGGTTGAAAAGATACTACCGGTTAAAGCCCTGATGGACGAACTTGCGGGCAGGGTATGAGAAAAGGTGTAACCGACGAAGAGCAAGACATTTAATTTGCTTTGCAAGAAGTAAAATGAATATTGCGGATGCGGACTCATACATAACTGATGTAAACCGGCCACGTTTACTATTATCCAGGATTTTTCTAAGCTCGAAATATACATTCTATCCGCAATTGGTTTGGCACGTCTGGATACACGGGAGAAGAGGCGCCAGGCGTATTTATACCGGGGCTGAATGGGCGGAGGGCAGTTTTGAAGTATTAAGGTCCCTCGAGAACGTTGGGGTAAAGTTCGAAATTAAAGGTATCGGAAATATCAGGAGTTTTGATGGCCCTGCTGTTTTTATCGGCAATCATATGAGCGCACTGGAGACTTTTGTGTTACCCTGTGTAATTCAGCCTCTGAAGCCGGTCACTTTTGTTGTAAAGAGAAGTCTGATCGATACTCCTGTTTTTAAATATATAATTCGTTCGAGGGACCCAGTCACTGTGGGCAGGACAAACCCCAGAGAAGACCTGAAGGCGGTACTGGAAGAGGGTAAGACGAAGTTACAGGCAGGGATATCAATAGTCATTTTCCCCCAAAGTACACGTTCTGTTGTCTTCAAGCCGGAAGAATTCAATACCCTCGGGGTGAAACTCGCAGCAAGGGCAGGGGTCCCGATCATGCCTTTCGCACTGAAGACTGATGCCTGGGGCATCGGGAAGCACCTGAAAGATTTCGGGCCTGTGGACACGAAAAAGAAGGTCCATTTTGCCTTTGGAGAACCCTTAAAGGTCGAGGGACGCGGGACCGCAGAGCATGAGAAGATAATAAACTTCATACAGGAGAAGCTCGAAGAGTGGAAAAAAGAAGAGAGAAAGAGCGAGTGCCTGAAAACCTGTACCACCGAAAAATGACCTATCAAATATCGGCGGATTACATTAAAAGACTTTACCGTGATGCATTCGCAGCTTTGCGCGAAGCGGGCAACACAATTTTCATTGCGGTCGCTATCTTTCTTGCATGTATCGCCATTGGGTTGGCACATCCCTCGTGGAGTGACGGCGCTATGTCTTCAATGAAAAGTTTGGCAAAACATTTGTCCGGTAAAAGCATATACGTATTAGTATTAACAATTTTTTTTAAAAATACTCTTTCCACAGCGATCTCTGTCCTCTCAGGCCCTTTCCTCGGTATAATCCCCGTCTCAGGAGCAATTATTAACGGACTCTTGCTCGGTTCGACCTTATCTTATGTCAAGAGAATCAATGAAACGTATGCCGTATTATATTTATTCCCCCATGGCCTCTTTGAATTCCCCGCAATGTTCATGGCGTGGGGCCTTGGATTGTGGCAAGGCATATGGCCATTGCAGAAACATCCGGATCACTCATTCAAAGAGAGAAGAAACAAGGCGCTCAAGGTTCTGCTCATTATTATCTTGCCTCTCCTCCTCATCGCTGCAATAATGGAAGGGACAAGTATATACATAAAAATGAAATAACGCTGAAGCGTATAAAGGGGAGAAACAATGAATGAATGGGAATAGACGTTCCGATGTAAGACCGGGATTACGTGTTGCAATCGTATTGAAGAGAGACCAGCATACCGGGAAATTAACAGAGGGAATTGTCAAAGATATCCTAACGAATTCACCCTCGCATCCGCATGGAATTAAAGTTCGTCTGGAAAGCGGAGAAGTGGGACGCGTAAAGGAGATATTGGATTAATCTTTATTTTATTCCGACAAATCCGTAATCTATTTGTTGCGGGAACGATACAAAAGAGTAAATATGTCTAAAGACATCACGCAGGATATCTTAACCATTTTAAAGAGGAGGTTACCGTGGCTAAAAGGATATTATTTTCTTGTCTATCCATTGCAATAATTTTTTCATTATGGAGTTGTGCAAAATCTTCTCACCAGGTAGTCGAGTTGAAATATTTCCCCATAGACAGTCTGGAGGGAATCATCACGCAGTCTGGCATCGAAATCGATAAAAATGTTTCCAGTGATGGCAAGGGATCTTTAAGAATTACCGCTACGGAACCTGTCGTAGTCAGATTATTCGAGGTGCGGGATATCGGTGTGGAAACTGCCCGATTGGTCTACCAGGCTAAAGTGCGGACAGAAGGAGTAACAGGCAAGGTATTTCTCGAAATGTGGTGCCACTTCCCCGGCAAAGGCGAATTTTTTTCCCGGGGCTTACAGACTCCGCTGACAGGCACCATTGATTGGACAACAGAGGAGACACCTTTTTTTCTGCAAAAGGGTGATAAACCCGACTATGTCAAATTGAATTTGGTTATCGACGGCAAGGGCACAGCATGGATAGATGATGTCCGGCTGCTGAAAGGCCCGCTCCAATAGGTCATGCTTGCTTTTGATGTTCTTACTGCTTCTTCCTTGCAGCCAGCTTGTTCAGCGCATTGATATAGGCCTTGGCAGCTGCGACAATAATATCGGTATCCGCTCCATGCCCGCTCACCGTCCTGTCGTCTTCTTCGAGTGAGACCACTACTTCACCGAGGGCATCGGTACCGCCGGTAATACTCTTCACCTCAAATTTCAAAAGTCTGCTTTTTGTATTTGTTATGGCGGAAATAGCCTTGTATATGGCATCGACAGGCCCGTCACCGTGCTCAAGCCTGTCGATAGTATCTTCACCGACTTTGAGCTTGACCGCAGCCGTAGGTTTTTGATTGACCCCGCTCACTATCTGAAGATCAACAAGGCTGTAAAACTCGGGCACCTTTGTAACGCCTTCCGAAATCAATGCCTCGATATCTTCATCGAATATATCCTTTTTCTGGTCGGCAAGCTTCTTAAATCGTTCGAAAGCCCTATTAAGCTCTTCATCCGCCAGGACATATCCAAGCTCTTTAAGCCTCGTCTTAAACGCATGCCGTCCCGAGTGCTTTCCAAGGACAAGCTTCGCGGAATAAAGCCCTATGCTTTCCGGCCTGATAATCTCATAAGTAGACTTTTCCTTCAGCAGTCCATCCTGATGGATGCCGGATTCGTGCGCAAAGGCATTCGCGCCGACAATCGCCTTATTCGGCTGTACGGAAATTCCCGTTATCTTGGTCACGAGCCTGCTGGCACGCATGATCTCTTCCGTATTGATTTTGGTATCGGCATTGAAAATATCTCTCCTTGTCCTCAACGCCATAACAACCTCTTCCATAGAGCAGTTTCCCGCACGCTCTCCGATACCGTTAATCGTACATTCGATCTGTCCGGCCCCGTTCAGCACTGCCGCCAGAGAATTGGCGGTCGAAAGTCCGAGGTCGTTATGGCAATGCACCGCAATCACGGCCTTGTCGATATTCTTGACCCTCTCGCAGAGGGTCTTTATCATGGCGCCGAATTCAACGGGTATGCTGTAACCGACGGTATCCGGTATATTCACGGTCGAAGCGCCCGCTTCTATAACAGCCTCGACGACCTCACAGAGATAGGATACGTCTGTCCTCGTCGCATCCATGGGAGAAAACTCCACGTCATCGACAAAACTCCTTGCAAGCCTGACCATCTCGACAGACCTTTTCAAAGCCTCTTCCCTGCTCACCCGGAACTGGTATTTAAGGTGGATATCGGAGGTCGAGTGGAAGGTATGGATCCTTTTCTTCGGGGCATCCTTCAACGCCTCCCAGGCTCTCTTTATATCTTCTTCTCTCGCCCTGGCGAGACTGCAGATGACCGGCCCTTCGACTTCGTTTCCGATGGTCTTAATCGCCTCAAAGTCACCGGGTGAACTGTATGCAAAGCCGGCCTCAATGATATCGACACCGAGTTTTGCAAGCTGTTTTGCAACCATAAGCTTTTCCTGAATATTCATAGAAGCGCCGGGTGACTGTTCACCATCGCGCAGCGTTGTGTCAAATATCTTTATTATTCTCATGTAACACCACCTGCCTTATCCCTTTGTCTTCCTCTCCGGTAATAAAGAATAATGTTTTCAATTATACCGCCGATTAAATAGATCATTGCAAATACAAAAAGTGCAATCGGAGGATGCATTACGACAAGAGTAAAAACCACAACTATTGCGACCAAAATCCAGAAGGGTTTTCTCTTGCTGAAGTCTATCTCCTTGGCGCCATGATACCTCAATGTGCTTACCATAAGAACCGCAAGAGATACCGTCAGCAATAGAATAAAATAATTTTTCCCCGGCGTAGTGTCCCACACTTCGTGGTAAAAAATTACGAGTGTTGAGACGATAGTCGCGGCAGCCGGTATGGGCATACCTGTAAACGCCTTGGACTCTTTCGATCCCATCTGGACATTATATCTCGCAAGCCTCAGGGCACCGCATGCCATAAACAAAAATGCAGCAGCCCACCCGATTCTGCCAAAGGGCAAAAGCGCCCACTTGTAAAGCATCACCGACGGAGCAACACCGAAAGCAACAAGGTCTGACAGAGAGTCCAGTTCTATCCCGAACTTCGTAGTGCTGTTTGTCAACCGCGCAACCCAACCATCGAGGCCGTCGAATATCATGGCAATGATAATAGCGTAGGAGGCATGGACATAAACTCCATTCAGCGATGCGAGGATAGAATAGAATCCCATGAACATCCCGCACAAGGTAAGAGTATTCGGGAGTATATATATTCCCTTTCTCATCATGTAATTATAATAAAAATGAGTATTATTTGCTCGTTTATGCGTGGCAGCGAGAAGCGGACAGGTGAAATCATGTCCCCATATACAATCCTGTAATTCCGACTTATCCGAGCTTTCGAGCAAAGGATCTCGCAGCAGCGAGTCCCTGAGACAGCTCGGGTATTACGCAGACTATCAACAGCAGCTGCCCGCGTGAACGGCTATCTCTCGGGTTACGGGAACCTGGAAAACCTGCAGGCAGAAAGTGTGTAACTTTTATCCGTTGTTTTGATACAATACAGCCATTGTGCAAGAGCTGAACCAGATGACTGAAGAACCCGTTGTCAAAAGCCCCATCGAAAAACAGGCGCGTGTATGGGGAATGCTCTGCCATCTGACTGCGCTTCTGGGACTGATGGGCATACCCTTCGGTCATATACTCGGGCCGTTAATCGTATGGCTTTTCAAGAAAAAAACTTACCCTTTTGTCGATGAACAGGGCAAAGAATCCTTGAATTTTCAGCTCTCGATGACCGTCTACGCCATAATTGCAGCACTTATGATCTATATTAAACTCGGAATGTTGCCGTTATGGATTCTCGCTGCCATAAACCTGCTGCTTGTGTTCATCGCGGCGGTCAGGGCCAACAGCGGCGAGATATACCGCTACCCTTTCACGATAAGATTTATCAAATAAATTCCCTTACGCGCGGATTAACAACAGATTGTTCCGACGGGCCATTCTCCTTAATCTTTACGGTTCTCCCTTCGACCGCAATTCTTCCCTCTGAAAAGAGCCTAATGGCCTCCGGATATATTTTGTGCTCAAACTTCAGTATCCGCTCCGAAAGGATTTCTTCCGTATCGTCATGGTAGACCGGTACGGCTGCCTGAATGATAATGGGGCCTGTATCCATTCCTTCGTCCACGAAATGCACGGTACATCCGGAAATCCTGACTCCGTATTCGATCGCCTGTTTCTGGCCGTGAAGACCCGGGAATGCCGGTAGAAGCGCGGGATGGATATTCATTATCCTATTGGGAAAGGCATCGATTAACGGTCTCCCTATGATCCTCATAAAACCGGCCAGAATAACCAGATCAACACCTCTGCGCTTAAGTTCCCCGGATATTCTTGCATAAAACTCATCCTTCGAACCGAATTCATTAGGTTTAATAACAAGAGATTCAATGCCGTGTTTCTCTGCTCTCCCGATCGAGAGAGCTGCGGGGTTATCGGTTATCAGGAGAGCTATCGCGGCCTTGAGTGTTTTACCATCGATAGCATCTATTATCGATTGGAAATTTGATCCCCTGCCCGACGCAAGAACACCGAGTCTTAAAGTCGAACCATACTCCTTCACTGCTTATAACCTTATCTCAATGCGCGCCTTTTCTCTCAGACCTTTGACATAGCTATTATATTTCTCAATAAACTGTGTCTCTGCAAGCTGCCTTCTTATATTTTCCTTCATTTCATTCGTACTCTGCGCCGATACCTTTTCGTCCAGCTTGATGATGTGAAGTCCCTTTTCGGTCCAGAAAGGTTTGCTGAAATCACCGGTATTCATCTGAGAGAGTATGTCAATGAATTCTTTAGCCATGTAGTTCTTTTTTACGTAACCGGTATCACCGCCGAGCCTGGCGGAAGGATCTTCGGAATATTCTTGCGCAAGTTTCGAAAAATCCTCACCCGCTTTTAATCTCTGCATGACAAGCGATGCCTTCTCTTCCACAGCCTTCTTTTCGCTATCGTCTTTAGGTTTCCTGAAAAATATCTGTCTCAGCTTACAAGCCTCACCGTCTCCGAAAGTTTCTGTACGCGACTGCATGTGTCTTTTTAGTTCTTCCTCTGACACCACGACCTTGCTTCTTATCTGCTGGTTAATGAACTGGCTGATAAGAATCTGTTCGGACAGCCTTTTTTTATACTCCTCTAAGGTCAATCCCTCCTTTTTAAGAGATTCTTCCAACGCCTTATCACTCAATGAGTATTTTCGTTTTATATTCTCTATAGCCTCTTTGACATCTTCAGAGCTTACGGTAATGCCGATTTTGCCGGCCTCCTGCAACTGGAGTTTCATATCAATCAGCTTATCCAAAAAGACCGCCTCATTCTCTTGAAATACCTTCCGGCGTTCTTCTTCATTTAATGCCTTCATCTGGTCGCTCGCTTCTGATTCCATCATCTTATAGAGATCGCTCCAGGTTATGACTTCTTTGTTGACGACAGCAACGACACGGTCGAGCAAAACCGCAGCATGCGCCGTTTGTAATAATAAGAAACCAAACATAACGCTTAATCCAAGGTGTTTCATTCTTTTTAACAATTCATCCCCTCAATTCATTTTTTTTCGAAGTTTCCGAATTATTTTTTATACCACAAGAAACCATATAAACTCAAACTTTAGCTCCTGCTTGTCTTTATCTGCCGGGTTGTTTTATTATAGAAAAAATAAGGAGAATAATTTAAGCCCTCCCCAAAAGGGAGGGTTTATTTATCTCAACGAAAAGCAGAGAAACTTATGAACGCCTGCAAAAGTCCACTATCTGAGATAACAGAGAGAAGAGATTGCATATGAAAGAAACCCTCGAGAAAATACTGAACGATTATATAACAAACGAGGGGAATATAATAACTATCCTCCAGGATATCGAGAAGGCCTTTGGTTATGTCCCCGAGGAAGCAGTAACCTGGTTTGCAAAAAAACTTGACATCCCTGCCAGCCGGTTTTTCGGTTCGGCAACTTTCTATTCCCAGTTTCACCTGAAACCGAGAGGCAAAAATGTGATTACCGTCTGCCGTGGCACAGCCTGCCACGTTAAGGGTTCCGAAAGATTGATTAACAGGCTTTCCATCGAACTTGATGTTCCACCCGGATGACGACACGACGACAGATCTGAAATTCACGGTCGAAAAGGTCAACTGTATTGGAGCCTGCGGCATTGCTCCCGTCACCTTAGTGAATCATGAAGTGCACGGGAAGATGACGCTCGATAAATTGATGAAAGAGCTAAAAAAGCTGAAGTCAGGCGAATAATGGATAGAGAGATCGTAATCAAGGTATGTACCGGCACCGGGGGCGTCGCATCAGGCAGTGCCGAGGTATTGTCGGCATTTAAGAACGCAATTATATCGTCCGGAATCGAGGCGACTTTTTCTCAAAGATGCTCCGCTGAAAAGGTCGGTTGCAGGGGATTCTGTTCAAAGGACGTCCTCGTTGATATCATCATCGATGGCGATAAGACGACCTATAAACACATCAAAGCGGACATGGTCGAAAGAATTTTGACTGAACATATCATAAAAGGAAATCCCGTCACCGAATGGGTTGTTGAAGAGGAATACCACACATTCCACGACAGGCAGACAAAGGTGGTACTCTCTCATTGCGGTGAAATCGATCCCGAGGATATCGATGCCTATATCGCGGTCAGAGGTTATGAAGGCGCAAAAAAGGCCCTCACCTCGATGAGTTCTAAAGAGATCGTGGAAACTATCAAGGAATCGAATTTGAGGGGGAGGGGCGGTGCGGGCTTCCCGACGGGATTAAAATGGGAACTCGGCCTGAAGATCAAGTCCGAGATTAAATATGTGATCTGCAACGGTGATGAAGGTGATCCGGGTGCTTTCATGGACAGATCTGTAATGGAAGGGGATCCTCATTCGGTCATCGAGGGAATGATCATAGGCGCAAAGGCGACGGAATCTCATCACGGCTATATCTATGTCAGAGCGGAATACCCTCTGGCGGTCAGGCGTCTTCAGATGGCTATAGACCAGTGCTATGAAAAGGGTTTCCTCGGCAAAAATATTTTCGGAACCGGGTTTGATTTCGATCTCAAGATATTCCAGGGCGCGGGCGCCTTTGTCTGCGGTGAAGCAACGGCACTCATGCGCTCCATCGAAGGAAAACGGGGCATGCCGAGCCCGAAGCTGTGGCGCTCTGCCGAAAAGGGATTATGGGACAGACCTACCGTCTTAAACAACGTCGAGACTTTTGCAAACATCCCCCGGATTATTCTCAACGGCGCCGATTGGTATAGAAAGCTCGGGACCGACAGGAGCGGCGGTACCAAAGTCTTTTCGCTCTCCGGAAAAGTGAAGAATACGGGACTGATCGAGGTGCCATTGGGTGTTACGCTGAGAGAGATAATCTATGATATAGGCGGTGGGATTGAAGGCGGAAGACCATTTAAGGCGTTACAGACAGGCGGTCCGTCCGGCGGCTGCGTCCCCGCGGAATTTCTTGATATAGAGGTAGATTACGAAACGCTCGCACAGGCCGGGTCGATTATGGGATCGGGCGGCATGGTCGTCCTCGATGAGACCAGTTGCATGGTCAACACGGCAAAGTTCTTCCTCGAATTCACCCAGGCCGAGTCGTGCGGCAAATGCACCCCCTGCAGGATCGGGACGAAGAGGATGCTCGAAATTTTGGAGAGGATAACATCCGGAAAGGGAAAAGAAGGAGATATCGAACTCCTTGAAGAACTCGCCCATTACATCAGGGCCACTTCATTGTGCGGATTGGGAATGACGGCCCCGAATCCTGTATTGAGCACCATCAGATATTTTAGGAATGAATACGAAGCGCATATCAGAGACAAGAAATGTCCTGCCGCTGTATGCAGAGATCTGATCACCTATTCCATTCTCGAAGAGATCTGCAAGGGATGCGGAGCCTGTAAGAGGGCTTGTCCGGCAGACGCGATAAGAGGCACAAAGAAAGCGCCTCACAGAATCGTTACAGAACTGTGTATCAAATGCGGGACGTGTTTTGATGCATGCAAGTTTAAGGCGGTCACAAAATCGTGAACCGTAAAGCATGATATGGTAAACCTTAAGATAGACGGCAAAAAAGTTACCGTAAGGAAATTATCTACTATTCTCGATGCGGCAAGAAAACTTGATGTCCCGATACCGACACTCTGCCACCACCCTGAACTCTCCCCTTACGGAGGGTGCAGACTCTGCCTGGTAGAGATCAAAGGCTCACCAAAACCCGTGACTGCCTGTACGACATTTGCGCGGGAGGGGATGGAAGTAATAACAACAAGCCCGCAGCTTGAGAAAATGAGGAGAACGACCCTCGAACTCATCCTCTCCGATCATCCGAAGGACTGCATGGTCTGTGAAAGGGCGGGTGACTGCAAGCTTCAGGAATACGCATATTTTTACGGTATCCGGGAGAACCGGTTCGAGGGTGAGAGAAGGGTTTATACAAAAAAGGACAACAATCCCTTTGTCGAAAGAGACATGGAAAAATGTATCCTCTGCGGAAAATGCGTACGGATATGTGATGAAATCCAGGGGGTCGGGGCGATCGACTTTGCCTACAGAGGGTTAAAAACAAAGATTGTTCCGCCCTTTGAAAGGGATCTCGACTGTGAGTTCTGCGGTCAGTGTGTAGCAGTATGCCCAACAGGCGCCTTAACAGGAAAGATGTGGAAGCACAAAGGGAGGCAGCATTTTAAAGAAATCGATACGGTCTGCCCTTATTGCGGATGCGGCTGCAACCTAACACTCTTCGTGAGACGTAATGAGGTTATCAGGGTTTCCTCCAAAGAAGATACGGTTAATGAAGGATGGCTTTGTGCAAAGGGAAGATTCGGATACGGGTTCATACACAGTCCCGACAGACTCACAAAACCCTTGATCAGAACAGCTCCGAAAGATAATCAGAAGTCAGAAGTCGGAAGCCGGAAGTTAGAAGATAAAGCTCCAATCTCAGATCTTTTCAAAGAGGTCTCATGGGACGAGGCCCTGGATTATATCACAACAAAACTGAGAGAGATAAAGGGCAAATACGGTTCGGACTCTATCGCCGGGCTTTCGTCGGCAAGGTGCACCACGGAGGAGAATTATCTGTTCCAGAAGTTCATGCGTGCAGCCATAGGCACAAACAATGTCGACCATTGCGCACGCTACTGACACAGTTCCACAGTGGCCGGGCTGGCCACGGTATTCGGATCCGGTGCGATGACAAACTCGATTACCGAAATCGAAAACCATGATGTCATCTTTGTGATAGGCTCGAATACAACAGAGACCCATCCGATCATCGGTCTCAAAATGAAGAAAGCCGTGAGAAGAGGCGCTGAACTTATTATTGCCGATCCTAGAAAAATCGACCTCGTGAGGTTCTCCCAATTGTGGCTGCAGCAGAGACCGGGCACGGATATCGCCCTTCTGAATGCCATTATGCATGTCATCGTAAAAGAAGGTTTAATAGACAAGAAATTCATAGAAGAACGGACTGAAGGGTTTGAATCCTTTAAGGAATCCCTTAGCGAATATACACCTGAAGCAGGTGAAAGGATAACCGGTGTACCGAAGAAGAACATTATAAAGGCGGCGCTGCTATATGGTAATGCCGTGCGGCCCGGCATTTATTACACGATGGGGATTACCCAACATACGCACGGCACCGAAAATGTATATGCTATAGCAAACCTCGCGTTAATGACCGGCAATCTCGGGAGGGAAAGCACGGGGGTCAATCCCTTAAGAGGTCAAAACAATGTTCAAGGCGCAACCGACATGGGGTGCATACCCGATATGTACCCCGGCTATCAGAAGATAACAATACCTTGGGTAAGGCAGAAATTTCAGATGGCATGGGGCGTCAAACTCTCCGATAAAGCAGGACTTACAGCAACAGAAATGACCGGAGCAGCACTCGAAGGAAGTCTTAAGGCGATATATATCATGGGAGAAAATCCTGTCCTGAGTGATCCTCATATGAGCCACACAATAGCGGCATTAAAAAAATTAGACCTTCTTGTGGTTCAGGATATCTTTATGACAGAGACTGCAGAGCTTGCCGATGTGGTATTACCGGCTGCATGTTTTGCAGAGAAGGACGGGACATTTACAAACACTGCGAGAACGGTCCAGAGGGTAAGGAAAGCCGTGAATCCCCCGGGTGAGGCAAGGGAGGACTCTTTCATAATCACCGAATTGTCAAAAAGACTCGGATACGAAATGGCTTATGACTCCATCGAAGACGTATTTCGTGAGGCCGGACAACTCTGGCCGGCACTGGCAGGCATTGCGTACAGAAGGATAGCCAAGACAGGTCTCCAATGGCCCTGTCCTACCTTAGAGCATCCCGGGACTCAATATCTCTTTAAGGGAGGATTTCCCAGGGGAAAGGCCGCCTTCACCGCCGTTCGATATCGGCCATCGGAGGAATTACCCGATGAAGATTACCCGTTTTTGCTCTCGACAGGAAGGCAGCTTTTTCAGTATCATACAGGCTCAATGACAAGAAAAATCGATGCAATTAATACCGTATCTCCCTCTGCATATTTAGAGATTCATCCTGATGACGCGAATATATTAAATGTCTCTGACGGGGAGATGGTGAAGGTGTCCTCAAAAAGAGGTTCTATAGATGTTAGAGTATCCATTTCCGGGCGGCCGTCAAAGGGAGTTGTTTTTATGCCTTTCCATTTCAAAGAGGCGGCAGCAAATGTATTGACAAATACCGCCCTCGACCCGGTATCGAAGATCCCCGAGTTGAAGGTGTGTGCGGTAAAGATAGAACGAATAAGAAAATAAAATAGGATTTAAAAAGGAGGAAGATCATGATTAAGCCGGAAGTATTGAAGCAACAGATTTTGCTCAAGGATATCGACGCTGCAGGGCTGAACACGATAGCCAAAATTGTCAAAGAGGTCTTCATTAAGAAAGGCGAAGCGCTTTTTAAAGAATCGGAAGAGACAAAGGGTCTGTGGCTCATCCATTCGGGAAAGATCGAAATATCCAAGATAACCGCCGACGGATGGAGACAGACTATTGTTGTCCTGCCCCCCGGTCATTTCTTCGGAGAGCTTTCTATTCTTGAGAACAGAAAACATGTTGCCTCGGCTACGGCTCTTGAGGATACAGAGCTTTTCCTGATTCCGAAAGAAGACTTCGAAAGAATGATGGAGGAAGATTGCTCTTTAGCGCTCTGTATCGTAAAAAGGATCGCGATCGCCATGAGCAAAAATCTGAGGCGAATGAACGATAAATTCCTGAGTGCATTAATAAACTATTAACCTGAGCGCCGGTAAGCAGCATAACTATTCTATTTCTGCACACTGATTACTGCTTACCTTACTTTAAATTTAAAGAGAGGAGGATTTTTAAAAATGCCGCTTGATCCAACGAAGCATGCAGATTGGGAGATTGCAGAAGCATCAGAGGCACATATGAAGACGGTCTATCAATTAAGTGAGGAGTTGGGTTTGGAAAAACAGGAACTCCTTCCTCACGGTCATTATGTAGCAAAGCTCGATTTTAAGAGCATCCTGAATCGCCTGAACAAAAAACCGGACGGCAAGTATATCAATGTAACTGCAATCACACCAACACCTCTCGGTGAAGGCAAATCAACCACGACCATGGGACTCACTCAGGGACTCGGCAAGAGAGGGAAGAATGTCATCGCAGCTATACGCCAGCCCTCAGGCGGGCCCACGATGAATATCAAAGGTTCTGCGGCGGGCGGAGGACTCTCGCAGTGCATCCCTCTTACACCATTCTCGCTCGGACTTACCGGCGATATCAACGCGATCATGAATGCCCACAATCTCGCTATGGTGGCCCTCACCTCCCGTATGCAGCACGAGTTCAACTATACGGACGAGCAGCTTGCGAAACGCAGACTGAAGAGGTTGAATATCGACCCCCGGAATGTCGAGATGAAATGGATCATGGATTTCTGCGCTCAGTCACTGAGGGAGATAATAATAGGCATCGGCGGTAAAGGTGACGGCTTTATGATGACTTCCGGTTTTGCCATCGCGGTATCTTCAGAGATAATGGCCATCCTTGCGGTTTCAAAAGACCTGAAAGATATGCGCGAAAGGATGGGAAGGATCGTCGTCGCCTGTGATAAAAAAGGGAACCCGGTCACAACAGAAGACCTTGAAGTCGCAGGCGCAATGACAGCCTGGATGGTCGGGGCATTAAATCCGAACCTCATGCAGACGATCGAGGGACAGCCTGTCCTTGTCCATGCCGGCCCCTTCGCGAATATCGCTATTGGCCAGTCCTCCATTATCGCTGACAGGATCGGCCTGAAGCTCGGAGATTACCACATAACCGAATCCGGGTTTGGAGCTGACATAGGTTTCGAGAAATTCTGGAATCTTAAATGCAGATTCTCGGGTTTAAAACCGAACGCCTCGGTGATCGTCTCGACGATAAGGGCGTTGAAATGCCATGGCGGCGCCCCGATTCCTGTGCCCGGAAAGCCTATGCCGCCGGAATATAAAAATGAAAATGTCGAATGGGTCGAAAAGGGATGTGAAAATCTGGCCCAGCACATTAAGACCGTAAAGAAAGCCGGCATTAATCCGGTCGTCTGTATCAACGCCTTTTTCACGGATACGGACAATGAAATCAATGCAGTGAGAAGGCTTGCGGAGTCGGCAGGTGCAAGGGTTGCGCTTTCCAAACACTGGCAGTATGGCGGAGAAGGCGCATTAGAGCTTGCTGATGCCGTTGTCGATGCCTGCAATGAGCCGAACGAGTTCAGGTTCCTTTATGAACTCTCTACGCCGCTTCGTCAGCGCATCGAAATGATCGCCGGGGAGGTTTACGGCGCCGACGGTGTCGAATATTCGCCGGAGGCATTAGCAAAGGCGAAGCGGATGGAAGAAGACCCTGAGATTTCCAAACTCGGGACATGCATGGTAAAGACACATCTGAGTCTTTCCGACAACCCTAATCTGAAAGGTGTGCCGAAAGGATGGAAACTCTTCATACGTGATATTCTTTCCTATAAAGGTGCTGGTTTTGTCGTACCGGTGGCAGGCGCCATAAAATTAATGCCCGGTACCGCATCAGACCCGGCATTCAGAAGAGTTGATGTAGATGTTGAATCTGGAAAGGTTAAGGGTCTGTTTTAATTACTTATTGTGTCGAATATCTAAAATGAAAAAAGTAGGTTTTGTATATGATGACATATTCCTTAAACACGAAATGCCCGTCGGACATCCCGAATCGCCCCAAAGACTTCTCGCAATAATAGATGCCCTGAAAAACTCTGATCTCTGGAACAAACTCATCCAGGTGAAACCCATACGCGCCGGTGAAGAAGATATACTGAGAGTCCATACAAAGGGATATTTCGACGAGATCAAAAACTTTACAGGCTTTTTTGATCCCGATACCTATATTTCCGGGAACTCATTTGAGGCTGCAATGTTCGCTGCCGGAGCCGTTATCGAGGCAATTGACAGATGCCGCAAAGGCGATATAGACAGAGCATTCTGTGCGGTCAGGCCGCCGGGCCATCATGCTGAACCGGACAGGGCGATGGGTTTCTGCATATTCAATAATGTCGCTGTAGGCGCGCGTTATGCCCAGAAGATCGGTTATGAGAAGGTCTTTATTATTGATTTCGATGTCCACCACGGAAACGGCACCCAGCATATGTTCGAGGAAGAAGATACGGTCTTTTATTTCAGCACACACCAGTATCCGCATTATCCGGGAACAGGCAAAGATTCTGAGCGGGGCAAAGGCAAGGGAGAGGGCTTTACGTATAACGTCCCTATGCCGTATGGCTCCGGAGACAAGGACTATTACTATGCATACCGCGATATCCTGCCGGGGCTGATCAAAAACTTCCGTCCGGATATCATACTCGTATCGGCGGGTTATGATATCCACCTAAAAGACCCCTTGTCCGGCTTTAATGTAACGAATGAGGGTCTGCGGAGCATTGTGAGAGGGATTCTTTTGCGGTCAACAATAACCTATCTTCCGACCATCCCCTATGTATTCACCCTTGAAGGAGGCTATAATCTTCAGGCCCTCGGTGAATCGGTTTTGAATACGATACAAGAATTGCTGAAAGATTAGCGCTCCGGCCTTCCTTCCCTTTTCATTGAAAATTTATTGTACCAGCGTCTATAATTTGTTATTTAAAAACCCATGAGGTCTTTTGTCCAAAAAAAAGTTTATGTTTATTAAGACCTTATCATGCATCATTCTGACTCTTATCTTGTGTTCTGCCTCTCTTCCGGAAGAACCGAGGAGAGAAGTCATGGTCATAAAGGTAAACGGTGTCATCAATCCCGTCTCGGCAGAATTCATCGAAAAGAGTATCCGGATGGCCAACGGGCAAAAGTTCGAGGCACTTGTTGTAGAGCTGGATACGCCCGGGGGACTGGATACCTCAATGAGAAGTATTGTTAAGGATATTATCGCAAGCGACGTGCCGGTTATCGTGTATGTTTCACCAGGCGGGAGCAGGGCGGCCTCTGCAGGCGTCTTTATAACCCTGGCGGCACATGTCGCAGCGATGGCGCCGGGCACAAATATCGGTGCTGCCCATCCTGTCGGGATCGGTGAAAAGATGGATAAGACAATGGCTGAAAAGGCAACCAATGACGCGGCGGCTTATATTAAAACCCTCGCCGATCAGCGGGGAAAAAACGCGGTGTGGGCAGAGGATGCGGTGAGGAAAAGCATATCGGCCACCGAAAGTGAAGCTCTGAAAGAGCATGTGATAGATCTTTTAGCGACGGATTTGAATTCCCTCCTCTCCGATGTCGATGGCATGAAAATCCGGACGGCGTACGGTGAGAAAGTTTTACACACAAAGAATGCCATTTTAATACGGGAGGAGATCGGTATCAGGCAAAAGATACTCAGTCTCATCTCTGACCCGAATATCGCCTATATACTCATGCTCCTCGGCTTTTACGGCCTCTTCTTCGAACTCACCAACCCAGGGGCTCTTTTCCCGGGCGTCATAGGAGGTATCTGTCTCATCCTCGCATTTTATGCTTTCCAGACCCTGCCCGTAAATTACGCCGGCCTGCTTTTGATCATACTCGCTATAATCCTTTTCCTCCTCGAGATAAAGATCGTGTCCCATGGAATACTTACTATCGGCGGAGTCATAGCTATGGTTATCGGTTCTTTGATGCTTTTCGAATCCCCGTCTCCATTTATGAAACTTTCATTTTACGTTATCTTCCCCGCTGTCCTCATAACCACTCTTTTCTTTACGGTAACCATCGGTCTCGCATTTAAGGCATACAAGAGAAAACCGGTTACCGGTGCAGAAGGCCTTATAGGGTCTCCGGGTGTTGCAGAAACGGATGTAACGAAAGACGGAGGCTCGGTATTACTTCATGGTGAGCGTTGGTCAGCCTTTGCTGAAGAGCCCGTATCAAAAGGTGAACGTATCATAGTTGAATCAGTCTCAGGCTTAAGGTGAAGGTAAAGAAAGCAAAATGAGCTATCCTTTAAAGACTGTGAAATACAATTCAGCAATTCCCCCTTTGTTAGGGGGAATTCAAATATCGTGGTGAGGATATTCGGGTAAACAATAAAAAAAAGTCTTCTGATTAGAAAAGGAGGTAACTATGCCGCTATTCGCACCATCTTTCATGGGTTTTCTCGCAGTGATATTCCTGATACTGTATTTCCTTTCGAGTGCAATAAAAATACTCAGGGAATATGAAAGAGGGGTTGTGTTCAGGCTTGGAAGGATTATCCCTGTGAAGGGTCCCGGACTTGTTATCATCTGGCCTGTCATAGACAAGCTTGTGAAAGTCAGCCTGCGAATTGTTACGATGGATGTTCCGTCCCAGGACATCATAACAAGAGACAATATTACCGTAAAAGTCAATGCGGTTGTGTATTTCAGGGTCATAGAACCGATTAAGGCAATCACCGAAGTGGAAGATTTTTTCTTTGCCACCTCACAGATAGCACAGACAACACTGAGAAGTATCCTCGGTCAGAGTCAGCTTGATGACCTGCTGTCAAAAAGGGAAGAGTTGAATGCCGAACTTCAGAAGGTTATTGACTTCCAGACAGAGCCGTGGGGAATAAAGGTGACTGCCGTTGAGGTCAAGAACGTCGACCTTCCTCCGGAAATGTTACGTGCGATAGCGAAACAGGCCGAGGCCGAGCGGGAGAGAAGAGCAAAGGTCATCCACGCCGAAGGAGAGTTTCAGGCATCACAGAAGCTTGCAGACGCCGCAACTATTATTGCAACAGCACCAACGGCGATGCAGCTCAGGTTCCTCCAGACCCTCACGGAGATCGCTACGGAAAAGAATTCAACGATAATTTTCCCGGTACCGATAGACCTGATCAAGCCTTTTCTTGAAAAACATGATCCAACAAAATAGGATTGATGTCACATAACTATTGAAAAATAAAATCTGGCTCAAACTATTTCTGCTCGTTTTTCTCGTCGCGGGATCGACGCTGATCCTGTACAAAACGGGACTGATCTCTTTTTTCCTTGATAAAGAGAGGATGAAACAGTTCCTCAATTCTCTCGGCCCGCTATCCTTTATCGGTTTCATTTTCCTTCAGGCTTCCCAGGTTATTGTGTCCCCGATTCCCGGTGAGGTTACGGGTTTAATGGGCGGATTTCTCTACGGCAAATTCCTCGGCATTATACTCTCCACAATAGGCTTAACCGCCGGTTCGTGGATCGCCTTCAGCCTGTCGAGATCTTTCGGAAGGCCGTTCGCAGAAAAATTTGTCAAGAAAGCGACGATGTGCAGGTACGATTATCTCCTTCATCACAAAGGGGCGTTCCTCGTCTTTCTGTTATTTCTGATTCCGGGATTCCCTAAGGATTATCTCTGCTACATCCTCGGCTTAGGACATCTGACCACAAAAGAATTCCTTGTTATCAGCACGGTCGGTAGGTTCATGGGTACAGTATTACTGACCCTCGGAGGCGATTATATTCGCCACCATCAATACTACCGGTTTTTTCTTCTTTTCGGTATTGCGATCGTTTTCATTCTGCTTTCGATGGTCTACAAAGATAAACTTGAGAAACTGTTTAAAAGATTGCATTCGTCTACCGGTGGGACATCTTCAAAAATGAAGATAAAATAGAGCCGCACAAAATGTTATAATGCATCCTCTAATGAAAGGATGAAGGAAGGCATGTGGGCACTGAAACTGTGGAGGCGCTGAAACTTTTTTGAGTATATTTGAGTATACTAGAAATCAAAAAGGATTTTAATAATCAGTTTGGGGGAGGATTTTATGGAGAGCTTGTCGACCATCCGGCCTGATGATATGAGAAGGTATGAAAGAAAACCTTATTCACGAACCATCAATTATTCAGTAAGCGTTCTCGAGTCCAAGGATCGTAAGTTACTTAATTTAACAGGTAAGTCTATTGACATCAGCGAAACAGGTATATGCATTCAAACGGACCACCCCCTTTCTCCGGGCCATATATTGTGGTTTGATGGCTCGATAGAAGACAAAGCAGGTTTTGTAAGATGGTGCTCACAGCTTGATAATGAGTATAGAGTTGGTATTGAGTTAGATAGAACACATATTAAGAATCTCGAAGAAGCAACGGAAACTTTCAATAGGCGACTTGAGGAGATAGAGAAAAGATGCTTAAACCCCGAGGAAAATCCCGAAGAACTTTTGGAGGCAACTGAAACCGCTATCAATAATGTGATGTTTGCCTGTCAATCCTTTGAAAGGAATGTGAGCGATAAGGATATCATCCGGGATGCGCAAATTAGATTCCGTGAAAAAACAAATCCCATTTTATCGAAAAGCTACTTCATTAACCGTGCGAGGACGTGGCCACAGGGATATCAGGGTGACTATAAGATGCTCGAAAACATGTACAGAAACACCCCCTTATCCGATGGTATTGGTTATTATCTGGATCTTTGCACTTTGAATGCCCAAGTCGCCGTGAGTGTCAAGAACAGAATAATAGAACTTAGGGATATCTTAAGAGACGAACTGAGCAAAAGACAAAATCCTTCCGTCCTGAATATTGCATGTGGTTCATGTCGTGAGGTCTTCGAGTTAGCGCCTGACATCAAAAAATCAGGCGCGAAATTTACCTGTATTGATTTAGACAATGATGCCCTTGCCTTTGCAGCGAACCGCCTGTCATATACCGACATCTCACCCATCTCATCAAATCAGGTTATCCTTCGCAAATACAACGCAATCCGGATGTTTGACAATGATTTGAATATGAGCGAGTTCGGAAGACAGGATATCATCTATAGCGTAGGATTTTTTGATTATTTACAATCTAATTTCCTGGGAAAAATGTTATCGGCGCTCTATACGCTACTCAACCCCGGAGGCTTGTTGATCACTTCCTTCAAGGATGCTGCCAGATATCGTCATCAGGAATATCACTGGCTTGTTGACTGGGATGGCTTCCTGCAGCGCACCGAAGAGGACTTCAGAAAAATTTTCTCAGATGCCGGGATCCCATTTTCTTTTATAACCGAGAGTCGTGAAGAATCAGGAGTGATTGTCTTTTATGTGATATTAAAAAAGTAAGAACCAATGAGCTACCCCCTGTAGAGCTGCAAGGTATCAAACTGTTATTCCGGATCGTCCTGAATCTTTCTGTATCGAAAACGGATTCCCGACCGAGCCCCGATAAGCGGGGACAAGAGCGGGAATGACAACATAGTGAAGACCGATCTATTACCCACGATGCAAAGCATCAATGAATTCTTTTGATTAAAAAAAACTTTTTTATCCAATTTTTTGTTATATTATTGAAGAGATTTGAGATTTTCTTAAAGTTTAGCATAAGATAAATAATATAAATGACTAAAAAGATTGTTATTACGGGGATAGGAATAATTTCTCCAATAGGCATCGGCAGGGAGAATTATTTTGAAGCTCTGTCCCAGGGTAGAACAGGATTCAAGACAATAAGCCTCTTTGATACCGCGCTTCTAAATGTCCACATCGCAGGTGAGATAGGCGATTTTGACCCTGTTCAATTTCTTGGGAAAAAGGGCATTCGCACCCTTGACAGAAGCACAAGGCTTATCAGCGCTGCCGCTAAACTCGCCATCGATGACGCCAATTTGCAGATTACCGATGAAAACACCCATTCTATTGGAGTCTCTATAGGAACAACATTCGGCAGCCTTCACAGTATTTCCCAATTCGACAGGGAGGGACTTATCGATGGTCCCAGGTATGTTAATCCGTCACATTTTCCCAATACCGTAATCAATTCTCCTGCGAGTCAGGTATCTATTCGTTTCAAAATTAAGGGCTTCAATACAACAATTTCAACGGGTTTCTGTGCGAGCCTTGATGCGGTTTCATACGCTTCTGACTTTATCAGACTTAATAGAGCTGATGTAGTTCTTGCAGGCGGTGTTGAAGAATTATGCGAGGAGACATTCACCGGCTTTTATAAGCTTGGATGTCTATCGGGGACTGACTGCACAGACCCTGTCTGCTGTCCCTTTGATGCAAGAAGAAACGGGACACTCCTTTCCGAGGGTGCTGCAGTTCTGGTTCTCGAAGATGAAGAACATGCCTTAAGAAGGGGTGCTAATATTATAGCGAAGGTATCAGGTTACGGAAATGCCTTCGATCCGTCAGCAGACAGAAATTTCAACCATGAAGGAAAAGGTCTACGAAATGCTATAACCATTGCACTAGACGATGCACCCCTCATACCGGAGGATATAGACTATATATCTTCCTGCGCGAATTCAACAAAAGGACTCGACAGGATGGAGACAATGGCAATAAAAGACACATTTAAGGGATATGCTCAAAAAATACCTGTGAGTTCAATAAAATCCATGGTAGGCGAATCTTTCTCTGCTTCCGGTTCTTTATCGCTTGTAGCAGCTATTGGAGCTATAAACAAAGGTTTCATCCCACCAACGGTAAATTATAAAGAAAAAGACCCTGAGTGTGATCTCGATTATGTACCAAATGTTTCAAGACAAAAACACATAAATACTGCACTTGTAATATCTTCTGACCCTTACGGCCAAAATACAGCTATCATTTTGGGAAAGTATTAGGATGCAGGATACAGGATGCTGGATTGTGCAGTATTAAAAAATCCTCCCCTTAGCAAGGGGAGGTCGGGAGGGGTTTTATCACAAAAGTATTAAACAAAACAGACCAGAAGATAAAGCGACAGGCGCTGAGAAGTAATATGCCTTTGGCAGAAGTAATCTTGTGGGGCAGATTAAAAAACCGGCAATTGGAAGGTTATAAATTCAGGAGGCAGTATAGCGTTCAGGATTTTGTTATAGATTTTTATTGCCCTGAATTAAAATTAGCCGTAGAAGTTGACGGAGATTCTCATTATCTACCTCCCCATCCCCTCCTTAGTAAGGAAGGGAATAGGGGCCGGGTGTCTGATAGAGAAAGACAAAGCCGCATTGAAACCTTTGGCATTCGGTTCTTGAGGTTTACCAACAGAGAGATATATGAAAATGTAGACGGAGTATTATCAAAAATAGCTGAACGAATGAAACAAACAACCTCCCCTACCCCTCCTTGTAAAGGAGGGGATTAAGAGAGACTTGCTGAAGAGTTGATTTACGAGAGAAAGAAAGAGAGAGAAAAATGACTCTTGACTTTGAAGAAATTAAGAAGCTGATTCCCCAAAGATTTCCCTTTCTTATGATTGACAAGGTCTTGGAACTTGAGCCCGGTAAAGAGGTTTTAGCAGTAAAAAACATCTCGGGCAATGACATATTTTTTCTTGGCCATTTTCCTGACAGGGCAATTGTGCCTGGCGTTGCTATCATTGAAGCGATGGCACAGACTTCAATAATCCTCTTTGCTTCGGGCGAGAGAAATAAAGAATGCAGCAAGAAGCCCGTCTATTTTCTTGGTTCGGTCAAGGCACGGTTCTTCCATCCCGTTGTGCCGGGAGATCAATTGAAGATAAGAGCAATTAATGTCAAATCTCTGCCTAATGTTGCCTATGTTTCATCGGAGGCATCGGTTGACGGTAAAAAAGTATCAGAGGCAGAACTCGTTTTTAGTGTCCAAAATGAGTAGAAGGGTTGTTATAACAGGATTAGGGGTTATTTCCTCAATTGGCATTGGATGGCAGGAATTCTGGAACAACCTTCTGAAAGGGAAATCGGGCATAAGCCCCGTGTCGTCCTTCGATACCTCAAATCATTTTACGCATAATGGCGGAGAGGTCAAAAATTTCAGGCCTGAAGAATTTATGCTGCAAAAGGAGATAAAATCTTTAAGCAGGGCTTCACAACTCGCTCTTGCTGCAGCAAAACTTGCTATAAAAGATGCGAAGCTGTCCACTGACGATTTATCCTCTGCGAAGGTTGGAACATGTATCGGTACAACCATGGGATCTATACAAACTGTTGAGATAATTAATGATCTTGCTATAATTCGTAAGCAAGAAGTCCAAGAAGAATTCGTATGTCAGGTTCCGACGCATTCAACTCCATCTGCAGTTTCCAAAAAATTTCGTCTGTACGGCCCGAATATGATGTTCTCAACCGCTTGCGCAGCAGGTAATTACGCAATCGGATATGGTTTTGACTTAATCAAACTCGGCAGGGCAGACACAGTTCTGGCTGGCGGCTCTGACCCGTTTTCAAAAGTCGCTTTCACCGGATTTAATCAACTCTCGGCAGTTGCACCTGAAAGATGTCAGCCATTTGATAAGAACAGAAAAGGCATGATGGTGGCAGAAGGCGCAGGCATTCTCATCCTTGAATCGCTCGAACGTGCATTGGGAAGAAATATTACGATTTATGCGGAGATACTTGGATATGGTCTTAGCTGCGATGCGACTCATATGACACAACCATCAGTCGATGGTGTCTCAGAATGTATGATAAAGGCGATGAAAGAAACCAACATTCAAGAAAAAGACGTTGATTACATATGTGCTCATGGAACAGGGACTCAGGCAAATGACAAAACTGAATGCTCAGCAATCCGTGGAGTTTTCGCTGAAAGATACAAGCAAATACCTGTAAGTTCGATCAAATCTATGATCGGTCATACAATGGGTGCTGCTTCAGCACTTGAAGCAATTACGTGTGCTCTTACTATCAAAAGTAATATTATTCCGCCGACTATAAATTTTGAAACACCTGATCCTGAATGTGATATTGATTGTGTGCCAAATAAAGCAAGGGAACATAAAGTAACCATAGCTTTAAATAATTCCTATGCATTCGGTGGAAATAATGCTTCCTTAGTATTTAAAAAATTCATACAATAATATTTAAGGCAAGGAGGATCAACAAAACTTATGCATCAAAACATTGAGAATGAGATATTATCGATAATCTCTGAGGTTTCGGGAGCAGATGAAGAAGAAGTTAAACTTGATTCAAATTTAATTAATGACTTAGAGATTGATTCCATTAAAGCGATTGAGATTGCTGTGGCAGTTGAGAAAAAATATAAAATCTCCATTCGTGATGAGGATATTCCTAAAATTGTCACCCCGCGACAGATTGTAGAATTGACACAGAAACTGCTCGTCCAAAAAGTAAATAAGTGAACCATAACATGAAAGATAAATACGATGTAATCATTATTGGAGCAGGATTGGGCGGTCTCGTGTGCGGCTGTTACCTCGCAAAAGCAGGGATGAAGGTGCTTATCATAGAACAGCATCATAAACCTGGAGGATATTGTACTTCATTTAAAAGAAAAGACCTTATGTTTGATGCCGCTGCCCATTCATTTGGAAGTTACAGAGAGAATGGTAATATGCGGCGCGTTCTTAGGGCACTAGATCTTGATAAGAGTTTAAAAATAAAGAGATATGTCCCTTCAGATATCGTTATTTCACCTGATTTCAGAATAACCTTCTGGGCAGACTTAGAAAAAACCATCAAAGAATTACAGCATGCCTTCCCACATGAAGCCAAAAATATCCAAAGGTTTATTCAATATCTTGTGACTGCTAACCCGGTAGATTTTGCTGCTCTAAGGAAGAAGACTTTTAAAGACTTATTAGACCAATTTCTAAGTGATCGCAGATTAAAAGCCATCCTTTCCGTTCCTATATTTGGAAACGGAGCCCTACCACCTTCATTAATTTCTGCTTTCACGGGTTCCAAGATTTTTACTGAATTTATTCTTGATGGTGGATATTATCCTGAAGGAGGCATGCAAACATTACCCGATGTACTGGCAAAAAAATTTATAGAATCTGGTGGAGATCTAAAATTATCCAGCTTAATTAAAAAAATTATGGTAAAAGATAATACTGTGACGGGTGTTATTGTAGAAAAAAAAGGTTTCATACCTTGTAAATGTGTGGTCTCTAACTGTGACGCAAGACAAACTTTTTTTAAGCTTCTGGGAAGAACAGTAGTCAATAAACAAATCCTTAAGAAAATAGATGGTATGGTTCCTTCACTATCAACATTTATTTTGTACTTAGCTATAGACAAACCTTTTAAGGGCTTGCCCAAACCTGGAACCAATGTTTGGTTCCTGCCTGGCTATGATTATTTAGAAAAAGCTTATTTATTCGCTCAAAAAGGGGATATCGATAATGTGAAAGGATTTATGGTACGTTTTTCACCAGACAAGAAAACTATTTTGGCATTTGTAAATGCACCTTTTAAAAATAAGCAATATTGGGAGAATAATAAAGATAATTTATCAAAATCTTTTGTTGACAGAATAGAAAAATATGCAATTCCAAGCCTATCAAAGCACTTAATATACAGGGAGACCGCCACACCATATACATTGTACAGATATACACTAAACTATAAAGGAGCAGCATACGGCTGGGCAAGCTCCCCTTCACAATTGTTCACTCCCGAGTTAAGACAGATTACTTCCATTAAGAATTTATATTTGACAGGTCATTGGACAACACATACACAGGGAATCCCAGGAGTAGCTTACATGGGAATAGACACCGCTAAGTTAATTTTAAGAAAAGAAAAAATAACTTCATAATTACAATAGTATGAAAATCGAACAGTTTGCCAAAAAGTAAATCTATTTTTATTGATAGGCACATTTTGCGATTTAACTAAAATTATGGAATTAGAAAAAAAACAATATTTAAGAGATCAGGCAGAAAAATTAACACAATCATGGATGAGTATAAGCGCCATTTTTGGCGCTCTCTTTTTTATGTCATTATCGGCTTTGGATTACTATGTTACACCTGAAAATTTCAAGAGATTTCTGATTTACAGGATAACTATCTCATTATTTTTATGCCTCCTATATTTGTTGAATAAGCTTAAAAGGAAATTATACTACCAATATTTATTAATTATTTGTGGAATTATATCATCGGCAATCATAATCGAGCTAATGATATTCCACTTCGGAGGTCATAAATCCCTTTATTATGCTGGATTGAATCTGCTCATTGTATGTGTTTTAGGGGTTTTACCCCTTAATTTATCAGTATCATTAGGTTTATCGTTATCGCTTTATTTCATATATCTATTTCCAATATTGATATACGACCAAATAACTGATCTAAGATTTTTTATCAATAGCAATGTCTTTATTATTTCAACCATTGCAGTTGCTTTCGCTTGGAGAACTTTGAATCAAAGAAGTTATGTAAACGAATTAAGCCTTCAATATGACCTTAATAAAGAAAAACAAAAACTTGAAACTTATTCAACCCAACTTGAGCAGTTAGTCCAGGAGCGTACCAAAGAACTCGCCATCTCCGAGAAATGGCACAGGTCGATCTTCGACAACGCAACTGATGGCATTATCGTCCTAGACAAAAATGGTGTGATCATGAATGTCAATCAGAAGGCATGCGAGATCCACGGGTTTGATAAAACTGCATTGATCGGCACCGACGTTTCATTGCTTGCAGCGAAGGCTAATAGTGAAGAATATGATGAAAGGATGTCAAGGATTCTGAACGGTGAATCTCTTATCTATGAGACCGAGCATTATAAGAAAGACGGGAATAAGGTCCTTCTGGAAGTCAGCTCAAAGGCCATAGATATCGAAGGTGAAACTTACATACAGTCTTTCTACAGGGACATCACGGAAAAGAAGAGGATTCAGGAGCAGCTGATGCATTCGCAGAAAATGGAATCCGTCGGCTCGCTCGCCGGAGGGATAGCACACAATTTCAATAATATTTTGACTGCCATTTTAGGATATGCCGAGTTATTGCTGGAATTCAGCGAGCTGGATGACACTTCCAAGCAAAGGGTGAGATATATCGAGAGTTCCGCCCGGAAGGCCGGTGTAATGGTGTCAAAGCTCCTGAGTTTTGCGCGAAGAGAATCCCATGAGGTCCTTCCGTTGAATCTGAATGATGTTATCAATGACTCCGTCAAACTCTATTGAGGGTGTTCTCGATAAAAAGATCGGACTGAAGGTTGATCTCAATAGTAATATCCCTGTTATTGAAGGTGATCCCAATCAACTTGAACAGGTGATGATGAACCTCATGGTTAACGCCAGAGACGCCATGCCCGACGGTGGTCTCATAACAATTAAGACCCGTCTCATTGAGGTTGGAGGGAGCAGACACAATCTGCCGGATTATGTCGCGCCTGGCAGATACGTTGTATTAACAATCTCCGACACTGGTTCCGGTATTCCGAAACCGGTAATAGACAGAATTTTTGATCCGTTCTTTACCACAAAGGAAAAGGGCAAAGGTACTGGTCTCGGCCTTGCCTCGGTTTACGGCATTGTCAAAGATCACAAAGGATATATATCCGTGCAAAGTGAGATTGATAAAGGAACATCCTTTGATGTTTACCTTCCGGCTTCCGGAAAAACTGCTCATGAAATTGCCAAGCCGCAAATTATTTCGGTTGAAGGAAACGAAAATATTCTTTTGATCGATGATGACAGGGAGGTTCTGAATCTTATCAAAGACGTCCTTGAAACGCACGGATATCACGTCATGCCCGTAAGTAATTCCCTCACCGCAATTGATGTCTTCAAAAATAATGCAGATAAAATACAACTTGTGATAACCGATATTGTCATGCCTTTAATGGAGGGTAACGAGTTGATAACGATTTTAAAAGATATCAAACCGAATATCAGAACAGTCGTAATTTCCGGGTATAGTGATGAAGCCGTCAACAAAGGCGATATAGATTTTTTCCTCAAGAAACCCTTTGAAGGGATTGAGCTGCTGACAACTGTCAGGCGGATCCTCGACAGGGGAATAAGGAAGTCTACCACTTTATTAAGGCCGACGCCCAGGTGAGCCCGCCTCCGAAAGCCTCCAGAAGGACATAGTCTCCGTCCTTGATCCTTCCTGACGTCACCGCCTCGTCGAGCGCTATCGGTATGGATGCTGCAGATGTGTTTCCGTACTTATCGAGATTTACAACAACCTTGTCCATCGGCAATTTCAGCCGTTCCGCAGTTGCCTGTATGATCCGGAGATTTGCCTGATGAGGGATGAGGAGTGAAAGACCGGACGAATCCAAACTATTCTCTTCGAGCGTTTTGACCGCAACTTCTTCCAGAGTCCTGACAGCCACTTTAAACGTCTCATTCCCCTTCATCTTGATATAGTGCAGTCTCTTTTCCATCGAATCGGAAGATACGGGATTCCTCGAACCGCCTCCGGGGAGATGGATAAGCTCCCACATTTTTCCGTCGGAATTAACATGCATCGATCGTATCCCCCGGTCTTCATCCGTGGGTTCGACAATCACCGCGCCCGCTCCGTCGCCGAAAAGTACGCAGGTGGCCCTGTCCTCCCAGTCCGTAACTCTCGAAAGGACCTCCGTCCCTACAACAAGGATCCTTTTGTGTGCGCCCGATCTGATAAAACTGTCCGCGACATAGAGACAATAAAGGAAGCCGGAACATGCCGCATTGATATCAAATCCGACCGCATTTACCGCTCCAAGTTTATCCTGGAGAAAACAGGCCGTTGAGGGAAAAGGCATATCTCCGGTTACCGTTGCGACAATGATCAGATCTATGCTGTCCGCTTTTAACCCCGCTCTTTCGAGGGCCGCCTTTGATGCCTCGTATGCAAGGTCCGACGCAGCCTGATTTTCCGCTGCTATCCTTCGCTCTTTTATTCCCGTCCTCTCGGTTATCCATTCATCGGATGTATCGACCATCTTTTCGAGATCGAGATTCGACAGGATTCTTTCGGGTAGGTATGAACCGGTGGAAACAATTCTACTTCTTGGCAACTTTTGTCCTTTCCGCATGTGCACGATTGTTCTCGATAGCAGAGGATATGTTTTCGTATACCTTTTTTTCGGCGAAATCCGATGCGACCCTGAGCGCGTTGCGGATCGCTTTTGCGGTAGATCTCCCGTGACTGATAATACAGGTACCGTTTATGCCGAGCAGAGGAGCGCCGCCGTATTCGTCATAGTCCGTCTTTTTCTTGAAATTTTTCAACGCCGGTTTCAACAAGAGATATCCGATCCTCCCCGCGGTCAAGTTTGCGATCTCTCTTCTCAGCATCTTGATCAACGCGTCCGCAAGTCCCTCGCTCGTTTTCAGGATAACATTCCCTGTGAATCCATCACAGACGATAACATCGGCCTCGCCGGTAAAAATATCTTTGCCGTCAACATTTCCTATAAAATTGATGTTCGCCTCTTTGAGAAGTTTAAATGCCTCCTTAATAAGCTCGTTTCCCTTCGTGTCCTCCTCCCCTGTACTGATGAGTGCTACCCTGGGTTCCGTCCTTCCGAGGATGACCCTGCAATAGGTACTGCCCATTAAGGCGAATTCGAGGAGGTTCTGCGGTTTGCAGTAGAGGTTTGCACCGGCATCTATGAGTACGAACGGTGCTTTCAGGGTCGGCATGATAGTCGCGATGGCCGGTCTGTCAACAGTGTCCGAACTTCTGAGGACCAACAATGCCGTCGCCATGACAACACCGGAATGCCCCGCACTGACAAAGGCATCCGCGTCACCGCTCTTTACAAGCTCGATTCCCCTTCTAATAGAAGAATCTCTTTTCTTCCTGATCGCAACAGTCGCGGGTTCATCCATCCGCACGATCTGCGAGGCGTGCGTGATTGTGATGCGCTGAGAAGAATAACGTTTACCCTCAAGCTCTCTCGTCAGAATGGATTCATCGCCGACAAGGATTACATCTATATCCGCAAAATCATTGACAGTTTCAATAGCACCCTCGATATTGACGGCAGGGGCGTAATCCCCCCCCATGGCATCAAGGGCAATTCTCATCCTTCTTTTTCGACGATATCGAGCACTCTACGGCCATTGTAGGAACCGCAATGTTGACACACCTTAAAAGGCAACTTCAGTTCATTACAATCGGGACAAAGACCCAGATTCGGGAGCTGGCCCTTCCAGTTGGCCCTTCTTTTGTCTCTCCTGGTCCTTGTATGTCTATGTGTTGGGTTTGCCAATTCTTACTCCTTTCATTGTTGTAATAATTTCTTTAACTTTGCCAATCTCGGATCGACACCTCTTATAACGCACTTACACGTTTCGACATTGAGATCAGCGCCACAACCCGAACAAATGCCTTTACACAAATCGTCACAGAGGGGCTTCATCGTAATATTCAGCATTAGCTGTTCTTTCAACAACTCGAGCAGGTCCAATTCCTCGCCGGAATAGAAATCCATATTGAGTTCTTCTGCCGTAACCTCGTGGCGTTCATCTCCTTTCAGTTCTTCAACGGGGTGATAGACAGCCTCAATCGGGACAGACAGCGTTCTATAAAATTCCTTCAGACACCTGCTGCACTGAAGTTTTACCTCAGTCGTCAAATTACCCTTCACCACGACCTCGGCGCCCACTTTCTCTATCTTTAACTGCGCCTTAACAGGCGAAGAGACGGTGTCGGATTCCATCGCTTCCTGAACCTCTATATCAAGCCCTTCTTTTGGTATCTCAGGGATTAGTATCTTCATTTCAAAAAAGACCGCAAGCAAAAGTATATAATTATAAAAATTGTTGTGAAAGACTGTCAAGCCGAATTGCATGCAATTGCCTCTTTAGCTATTCTCGGCAAACATGCAAAGGCTTAAGATTGTTCCACTTCGTTCGCAATGACGAAAGCATTTTTTGCACAGCATCATTGCGAGGAGCAAAAGCGACGAAGCAATCCCCTCACGATTTCACCCAAAATCGTTATCCTTCCTTCATCTTCCTTGACAAAGAGGAAAAACTATGATAAGAAATTTGAGTCATAAATTTTAAGGAGGAGCCAATGAATCCAGAGGATCTTAAATACCACAAAGAACACATATGGGTCAGAATGTCGGGCAGGAAGGTAACGTTCGGCATCACCGATTACGCGCAAGAGGCACTCGGCGATATTGTTTATGTTGACCTTCCGGAAGTCGATACGGATGTGGAGGCGAACAGTGAGATCGGTGAAATTGAATCCACAAAAGCGACCTCTTCGATTATCTCACCGGTGAGTGGACGGGTGACAGAGGTGAACGACGACCTTTCGGAATCTCCCGAGGTGATCAATGAAGATCCTTATGGCAAGGGGTGGATAGCGGTCATCGAGATTGAAGATGCATCTGAAACCGACGACCTCATGGACTCCGCCGAATACACGAAATATATAGAAGAAGAGGCAAAATGAAATTAGCCGTCCTCGGCGCGGGTCCCGGCGGATATGTCGCTGCTATCAGAGCTGCCCGGTTAGGCGCCCAGGTAACGATAATCGAAGCTGACGAAGTCGGCGGTACCTGCCTCAACTGGGGCTGTATACCGACAAAAGCGTTTGTCGCATCGTCCGAAATGTTCGCGAAAACCCGGAGATTAGAGGATTTCGGCATTGAGGTTAAGGGAGAAATAACACCGAATTTTTCGAAAATAATCGACCGGAAAAATAGAATAGTAACCCTGCAACTGAAGGGCATAAGGAACCTTTTAAAAAACAACGGCATAACATTGACAATGGGGCGCGGCGCACTCATTTCGCCGGAGGAGATACGGGTCGCTTTAAAGGACGGCTCTCAGGAAGTTGTGAAAGCGGACAGGATAATCATAGCCACGGGCTCGCGACCATTCCGAATACCTGCATTTCCTTTTGACGGGAAAAGGATTATTTCGAGCAACGATGCGCTGCAACTGGAAGAGATACCAAAGAGCCTTCTCATTGTGGGCGCCGGATTCATCGGCTGCGAATTTGCCTGTATCTTCAGGGATCTGGGATCCGAAGTATCGATCATCGAGATGCTTCCGAGAGCGGTCGCTTCAGAAGACATCGAGATCTCCGCTCTCCTTGAAAGAGAACTCAGGAAGAAAGGAATAAAGCTCTTCACCGGAGTAAAGGCCGACAAGGTCGATATTCGGGAGGACCGGGTCCACGTCTTTCTCGCCGACGGAAGAGAAGTCTTTGGCGAGAAGGTACTCGTTGCAGTGGGAAGGTCGGTGAACACCGAAGAAATCGGCATCGAAAACGTCGGCGTCAATAAAGGGAATAAAGGAGAAATCCTCGTAAGTGAAAAAATGGAAACTAATGTGCCCGGCATATTCGCAATAGGCGACGTTATCGGCGGATTCATGCTCGCGCACGTCGCTTCTAAAGAGGGCAAGGTCGCCGCACAGAATGCGGTAGGGGGTAATGCAATCATGGATTATAAGTCCGTCCCTTCCGCAATATTTACGTCCCCGGAAATAGCCTCTGTCGGGCTCAGAGAACAACAGGCCCGGGAAAAGGGGATAAAGGTCGCAATAGGTCATTTTCAATTCAGGGCACTCGGCAAGGCCCATATCATCGGTGAGATCGAGGGTATGATCAAGATCGTGTCCGATGCTTCATCGGATAAAATTTTGGGCGTACACATTATCGGGCCTCATGCCTCGGAACTCATTCACGAAGCAGCCCTTGCGATACAGAAAGGGCTCAAGACAAGGGACGTTGCAGAGACGATCCACGTCCACCCCACGCTCTCGGAAGTCATGCTGGAAGCGGCGGAGGATGTTCACGGTGAGGCGATCCATATGCTGAAGCGATGAATTGACCGAAAAGAGCATTATAGCACAGTTTTCAACGTCAAAAATGGGAACATACGATATCCTTCATGATAGGTTTACAATTTCAAATGAATGCGGACCGAATAAAGTTCTTGAAATAGTCCGCAACTTTAAGATATTTTTAGAGACAACATTTAGTCGGATATCAGACAGGGCCGAATTGAAACTCGAAAGTAGCTCGCTTGTCGTCTTAGTGACACAATATTTATAAATAGCCAATACAAAAGGAGGGCAGAGATGGGAGAGATCATCGATATTACCGGGAGAGAGATCCTTGATTCGAGAGGCAATCCGACGATAGAAGTGGACGTGCTCCTCGATAGTGGTGCTTTCGGAAGCGCAGCTGTCCCATCCGGGGCATCTACGGGTCAGCGTGAGGCCCTTGAACTCAGGGACGGCGGAGACCGTTTCCATGGTAAAGGCGTGCAGAATGCGGTAAAAAACGTTCATAAGAAGATTGCACCCAGGTTGATCGGCCTTGACTCAGATGACCAGGCCCACATAGACAAGATACTCGTCGACCTTGACGGCACGGCAAACAAAAGCAAGCTCGGGGCGAACGCTATTCTCGGCGTATCCCTGGCGGTGTGCAAAGCTGCTGCAATGGAATCAGGCATGCCCCTTTACAGATACATCGGCGGATGCAATGCAAAGGAGCTTCCCGTTCCCATGATGAATATCCTCAACGGAGGTGCCCATGCCGATAACAATCTCGATATTCAGGAATTCATGATCGTCCCCACGGGATTCACCAGGTTTGCAGAGGCCCTGAGGGCCGGATCGGAGGTCTTTCACACCCTGAAGGGAATACTCAAAAAAAAGGGCTTGAGTACCGCAGTCGGCGACGAGGGAGGCTTTGCGCCCACCCTTTCGAGCCATGAAGAGGCGATCTCTTTGATATTGCAGGCCATAGAATCTTCCGGTTATAAACCGGGTAGAGACATTTATCTCGCACTTGATGCGGCAGCTTCTGAATTCTGTAAAAACGGCTTGTACAACTTTGAAGGGAACAATATTTCTGCAGACGACATGATTTCATACTATGAAAATATCGCAGCAAAATATCCTTTGCTCTCTATAGAAGACGGACTTTCGGAAAATGACTGGAACGGCTGGAAAATTCTGACGCAAAAACTGGGGCAAAAGGTACAGCTTGTGGGAGATGACATCTTCGTCACAAACACAAAGATAATCGAAAAAGGGATAGGAAAAGGAATCGCAAATTCCGTGCTCATAAAACTTAACCAGATCGGAACATTGACGGAAACGCTCAATGCCATAGAGATGGCGAAGAAGGCGAAGTACACCACTGTCATCTCACACAGGTCCGGAGAGACCGAGGACACAACGATTGCGGACCTGGCGGTCGCCTGTAATACGGGTTTTATAAAAACGGGCTCTCTGGCACGGAGCGAACGTGTAGCGAAGTATAACAGGCTTCTGAGAATCGAAGAAGAATTGTCGGATTCTGCTGTATACAAAGGGAGAGAAGTTTTCTATAATTTAAGGTAATGGGAATTCCTGTTAATCAATTGAGAAGACAGGTAGCTTCCGAAGTCAGGAAAAGACGGTTGATTTTCCTTACCGTCTTTTTACTGAGCTTTCTTTATCTGCTTATCAGTCTGATCTTCGGAGATATGGGCCTTTTGCACTATAGAGAAGTCTATAAGACAAAGACCCGCCTGGAAGCACAGACAAAGAAGATAGAGGTCGAGAACGAGCAGCTCAGGGCACAGATAAAATCGATAAAAGAAGACCCCTACACAAAAGAGAAACACGCGAGAGAGGATTACGGTTTAGCAAAGCCTGGTGAGATAATCATCCAGTATGACAGATAGTCCCCTGTATATCTCTTTTCTCTGGCACATGCATCAGCCCTTTTACAAAAACCCGGTAACCGGACTCTACAGACTTCCGTGGGTGAGGCTTCACGGTACGAAAGACTACCTGGACATGCTCGAAATACTCCTTGAATTTCCGGATATAAAACAGGTATTTAATTTCACACCTTCTCTCCTGGAACAGATCATGGACTACACGGACAACAACGCCAAAGACCAATATCTTGAGGTTACCCTCAAAGAGGCCTCCGCCCTCAATATGGACGAAAAGATGTTTATCCTCGAGAATTTCTTTCTCGCGAACTGGGACAACATGATAAAACCGTTTCCCCGATATTATGAACTCCTGACGAAGAGAGGATTACATCTCATAAAAAGCGACCTCAAACGTTTGATACGATATTTTAGTAATGCCGACTTCCTTGATCTTCAGGTCCTCTTCAACCTCTGCTGGATCGATCCGATGTTCAGGAAAAAAGACCCCTTTCTTGCAGGGCTTGCTCAGAAAGGCAGGGGCTATACGGAAGAAGAAAAACATACCCTGATTTCAAAACAGCTCTCATTGCTCAAAGAGATAATTCCGCAATATCGTGACATGGTAAAGAAAGGTCAGATCGAACTCTCTGTCTCTCCTTTCTATCACCCTATCCTTCCCCTGCTCTGCGATACCAACTCTGCGAGGGTCGCCATGCCCGATGTGAAGCTGCCGCAAAAGCGGTTCTCCCATCCCGAGGACGCAGAGGAACAGATCAGGATGGGTATAGACTATTTTGAAAAGCTCTTCGGCTACCGGCCCGTCGGCATGTGGCCTTCCGAAGGTTCGGTCAGCGAAGAGGCCTTAAGGTTGATCGCAAAAAAAGGCATCCAATGGATCGGGACCGATGAGGACATCCTTGCGATTTCTCTGGGGAAGCAGCTCAGGGATTCATCAAGGAATATTATCGCACCGGACATCCTGTATAAGCCATACGTGTATGAAAACGTGTCGATCATCTTTAGGGACCATAGTCTCTCCGACCTTATCGGCTTTGTCTATTCCCAATGGGACCCCAAAAAAGCGGCGGAAGATCTTATCAACAGGTTAATTCAGGTTTGGTCCGCCGCTCCAAAAAATAGACCTCATCTCTTATCCATAATACTCGACGGGGAGAATGCATGGGAATATTACAAGAATGACGGTCGTGACTTCTTGAGCTATCTCTACGACGGCCTGTCCAAGGAGAAACGTTTAAAGACGGTCACCCCTTCGGAATATCTTAGAATACACGGAAAGGGTGAACCCCTCAAAAAGCTCCATGCCGGTTCATGGATCTATGCAAATTTCGGTGTGTGGATCGGCCATGAAGAAGACAACAGGGCATGGGATTATCTCACCGCGACGAGAGAGGACCTCGATTTATTTCAGAAAATGAACCCGGGGAAAGACCTTTCAGAGGCGTGGAAAGCCGTCTATATCGCGGAGGGAAGCGACTGGAACTGGTGGTACGGCGATGATCATTCCACGGAGAACCAGAAGGATTTTGATGAACTCTTCAGGACGAACCTCATGAAGGTATATAAGGAAATGGGGAAGGATATCCCCGAGCATTTGTTTATACCCGTCCCGAGAGAAGACAGAAGTATCTCCCCTACGGTCACAATAAGGGGATTCATAGAGCCCAAAATCGATGGGGTTGTAACGAGTTACTACGAATGGTACCAGGGAGCGCAGATGGATATCAAAAAATCGGGTGGCAGCATGCACAAGGCTGAAAGTATTTTATCCACCCTCTATTTCGGTTTCAATAAAGATAACCTCTTCCTGAGGCTCGACCCGGCAATGCCTTTCGGAGAGCTGTCCGAGGATACAAAATTTTCCGTCACTTTCATCAAGCCCTCGCAGTTCAAGGTCGCTATTACGATCCAGCCTGCCGTAAAGGCGGAACTTCTTAAGAAAAGTGACGGGGATTGGGTAGTGATAAAAGAAATTGCCGATGTTGCAGTCCAGGATATCTTTGAGATCGGCGTCCCTTTTCGTGATATCGACGCAAAGGAAAAAGACGAGATCGACTTTTTTGTCTCTATTATAAAAAATGATGAAGAGATAGAACGTCATCCCTGGAGGGGATATATATCCATCACCGTACCTACACCCGATTTTGAGGCGATGATGTGGTACTGAAAGTAACTGGTAAGCAGTATGCAGCAGGAAGTAAGCAGCAAACCGGAAATACTTAAAGGATGAATACCCGTGCGGTAACGCATGGAATTTGGTAGCCGCAGGCTTTAGCCTGCGTTCATTACGTGCGGCTACCACCTGTACCATTAGAGAAAGATGAAGGCTTTAATACAGCGCGTTTCTGAGGCAAGTGTTAATATAGACGGAAATATCTTTTCCAAAATCGGAAAGGGCATCCTCATATTTCTGGGGGTCGAAAAGGGTGATGCAGAAAGTGACATGGATTATCTCGTTAAGAAAGTGTCCCATATACGGATATTCGAGGACGCACAAAAAAAGATGAACCTTTCTGTTCAGGATATCAAAGGCGAGGTGCTTGTTGTATCTCAGTTTACCCTTTCGGCTGATTGCAGGAAAGGAAACCGGCCTTCCTTTGACGGCGCCGAGGAGCCATTCAGAGCTAAAGAGATGTATGCAAAATTCATCGAGAGGCTGAGAGGAAATGAGCTCAGAGTGGCTACAGGTGATTTTGGCGCCTCGATGCAGGTGCGTTTTATCAACGACGGACCGGTGACGATAATACTGGACTCCAAGAAATGATTTTATGATGGAAAAAGATCTAAAGAGCCAGATAAAACTCATCGTAAACGCCGATCACAGAGACCCCTTCCAGGTGCTCGGCAACCATGTGATCACGCAGGAAGGCAAAAAAGCAGTGGCCGTCCGTGCTTTTCTGCCCGAGGCTGCGGAAGCCTGGGTTGTTGATATATGGACGAAAAAATTATATCCCATGGAAAAAATCCACAAGGCCGGCTTTTTTCAGGCAATCTTTTTTGACAGGAAAGATGTATTCCCCTATCGCCTCAGAATGAAATCCCCCGAAGGGACCGTCCTGGAATTCTGTGACCCCTATTCCTTCCTTCCCGTACTTACCGACTTTGACCTCCATCTTATCGGTGAAGGGAGCCATTACAACATTTACGAAAAGCTCGGCGCACACCGGATGGAGATAAATGGCATAAGGGGAGTTCATTTTGCCGTTTGGGCGCCCAATGCAAGACGTGTGAGCGTTATCGGCGACTTTAATACATGGGATGGAAGAAGACATCCCATGCGGGTTCTCGGTTCATCGGGCATATGGGAAATATTTATTCCGGGACTTAAAGAGGGTGAGATTTACAAATTTCAGATAAGGTCCAAATCGAAGCATATTTTCGAAAAGGCGGACCCCTATGCATTCTACGCTGAAACAAGACCGAAGAGCGCGTCGATTGTTTACAATATCGACAAACATCAGTGGAACGACTCCGCATGGATGAAAAAGCGGTCAAGAAAGAACTGGCTGGAATCGCCTGTTTCTCTGTACGAAGTACATCTTGGTTCATGGATGAGGATGACCGACGAGGACAACAGATTTCTCACCTATCGGGAACTCGCCGATAAACTGATCGGATATGTTAAAAAAATGGGTTATACCCATATTGAACTCCTGCCGGTTTCCGAACATCCCCTGGATGCGTCATGGGGTTATCAGACCATAGGTTATTTTGCTCCTACGAGCAGACATGGCAAGCCCGAGGATTTTATGTATTTCGTGGACAAATGTCATCAGGCCGATATCGGTGTTATTCTTGACTGGGTGCCCGCCCATTTTCCTACCGATGGGCACGGTCTCGGCTTCTTTGACGGCACCTACCTTTATGAGCATGCAGACCCGAGACAGGGATTTCACCCAGATTGGGGCACCAAGATATTCAACTTCGGGAGAAAAGAGGTGAAGAATTTCCTGCTCGCTAACGCCCTTTTCTGGCTCGAAAAATACCACATAGACGGCCTGAGGGTTGATGCCGTCGCTTCGATGCTCTATCTCGATTACTCACGGAAAGAAGGCGAATGGATACCAAACATGTACGGCGGCAGGGAAAACCTCGAGGCAATAGATTTCATTAAGAGCTTTAATGAGATCGTGCATCAAAAATTTCCCGGCATACTCACTATCGCTGAAGAATCAACGGCCTGGGGCGGCGTATCGAAGCCTGTTCATTTGGGCGGTCTCGGTTTCAGCTTCAAGTGGAATATGGGATGGATGAACGACACCCTCGATTATTTTACAAAGGAGCCTGTCCACAGAAAATACCACCATAATAATCTCACCTTCAGCCTGCTCTATGCCTTTTCGGAGAATTTCATCCTCGTACTCTCCCATGATGAGGTAGTGCACGGAAAAAGATCTCTGTTAAACAAGATGCCCGGTGACATGTGGCAGAAATTTGCGAATAACAGGCTTCTCTATGGATTTATGTTTACCCATCCCGGCAAGGAACTGCTATTTATGGGGGGAGAAATTGGACAATGGGACGAGTGGAACCAGGACAAGGGCTTAGACTGGCCTCTCCTGGAGTTCACACCTCACAGATGCCTTCAAAAATTTGTTATGGACCTGAACCGCACTTATCGCTCCGAACCCGCGCTCTATGAGGTGGATTTCGACCACCGGGGTTTTGAATGGATAGACTTTCGAGACGCCGACAGCAGCATTCATAGCATTCATACGGAAGGCAAAAGACCCTGATGATTTTCTCGTAACAATATGTAATTTTACCCCTGTACCGAGAAGCGGGTACCGAATCGGTGTACCGTCAAACTGTTTCTATAAAGAGATCCTCAACAGCGACTCCGAGATATATTGGGGAAGCAATATGGGGAATGCCGGCGGCTTAAACGCGGACCCCATCCCCTGGCACGGGATGCCGTTTTCCATAGAGATCACCCTGCCCCCATTGGCTGTCGTGATATTCAAGCCCGTGAGAAAATAAAAGTCTGTTGCCCGTTATTTCTCAAGGATCTCCACGAGGTTTCAGTATTTATCTCAATTCCTGACATACCCTTTCAAATCAACCGGTTCCCGCGCTAATAATGCAGAATAAAAGCTGATTAAAAAGCCTTTGTCACCGATAATTCCGGAACCGTCTTCACCCCCTACGCACGTAGGATTGATTCTGCAGATACAATAGCTCAGAGTATAATTGAGAATGCCGTATGAATATACGAGCCGATGATTAAGAAAATCATGCTCCGTTTTCTGCGCCTGACTATCGCAAAGAAAATGCTTCTTGGGTATCTCACGCTTGTTGCGCTGTTTTTCTTGATCTCTATTTTTTCAATTTCCAGTCTTGAAAGATTGAATACCATCAACAAAGTAATTATCAGTATTGATGTTCCACTGGTTGAAACTGCAGACAAGATGATCGATACCCTTATTTCACAGGAACTTTATGCGCGCCGTTATGCCATTCTGAACAGCCCTGAAATGCTGGCTCTCTCAAGGGAAAAGAGCAAAGAGTTTGATGGCCTCGCTGAGAAACTCCGCTCTTCACCCGGCAGTAAAGACATTCCCGTTGACCGCATCGTCGCCCTGCATTCCGAGTATAAAAACCTGTTTATAGATGAGATTAAGTTTTTCAGAGACCCATCTTCTCCGATAGCAAAAAAATACGACTCTGCAATCAAGAAGAAACAGGAAGAGCTTATAGGACTAATCAAAGATATTTCCAATAGGGCGCGTCAGGACCAGACCGAAAAGACCCTTATGTCATCTCGTATCGGTGTTCGTTCGTTCAGGATAACTGTATTAGTATGTATCATAAGTATTATTCTCAGCATAGCCTCGACAACGCTCATTACCAGAAGCATCGCATGGCCGATATCCCAGCTGAAATTCGCAACCCAGAATATATCGGAAGGCAAATTCCATTTTATCAATGAGGTAAAAAACAAGGATGAACTTGGAGACCTATCGAATGCCTTTAACGAGATGACCAGAAGGCTCAAGCTTTTAGAAGAGATGTATCTGGATGCAAGCCCGCTCACCAGGCTTCCCGGCAGTATCGCAATTGAAAATGTTCTCAAAAAAAGGATAGAGGCCGGCAACCCTTTGGCATTTTGCTATATTGACATGGACAACTTCAAAGTTTTTAACGACAGGTATGGGTACTCCAGAGGTAACGACGTCATTATGACAACCAGCAGGATTATTGAGAAGTGTGTGACTGAAGTCGGCACACTTGATGACTTTGTAGGACACGTTGGAGGAGATGATTTTATCGTCATCACTACCCCTGAGTATTTCAGAAAGTCATGTGACAGCATCATTGAGACATTCGATAAGACGATACCGGCATTTTACGACACGCGTGATCTGAACAAGGGTTTCATAGTAGGGAAACCACGTCAGGGGGAGGAATCAAAATTTCCGATCATGTCGGTATCCATTGCTGTCGTCACAAATCTCGAGCGCACGCTCACAAGTTCGATTCAGGTCGGAGAAATAGCGGCAGAGTTGAAAGAATATGCAAAGTCGATACCTGGAAGCGTATATGTCGTAGATCGGCGCAGAAAAGACCTGATGGAAATAGCCAATGAAAATATTATAGAGTTCGCGCCGAAAGCTCCGCTGAAAACAATACATGATATCTAAAAATGAACTACCCCGCAGCAGAGCTGCGAGGTATCTATTACTGAATTTGAATATGTTAATCGAACAGGCCGAGTTGATCACGATATATCTGTTGATATTGCCTTCCCTGGCTTTTGACATAATTTGCTATGACTTCTTCGTTGCCATATCGACCAACAGTGTTGACGTAGTATCCGCTTGTCCAAAAATGTCCGCCCCAAAGTATTTTCTTAACTTCCGGATGTCTCTTAAAAATTCCCTTCCCCGTAATACTTTTTATCGATTGCACAATATCTTTGGGACTACTCACTGGCACACTTTGAACCAAAAAATGTACATGATCTTCATCAACTCCTATTTCCACAAAATGAATCTCGTATCTTTCTGCTATTCCTATACATATTTCCTTCAAACTCTCAGAAATTTCTTTCGTAAAAACTTTTCGTCTGTATTTTGCCGGACATACGATGTGGTATAACAAAAGATTTTTATTATGTCTCTTGAACTTGTGTTCACTCACACACCATTATACCCCGATGCAGAGCATCGAGGAATTCTTTTGATTAAAAAATCTCGATATCAAGATAGAAAAAAAAAGAAAAAAGGTCAAGTAGATCCGTGAAAACATTTCTTGTTGAGTTCGATGATATTAAACCTGAATTGACTCACAAAAAAAGTCCCCCCAACCGTAGATTATCTTCCTCCTAAGGACTTTTTCACGAATAGCAAAGGCAATGGTTTCTCAGGGCAACAAATATGATTATATTCCTTTAACAACCTGTGGGTCGGAACTCCTTGCATTGACAAGTATCTCAACCTCAGTGCTCCATGGATTATCAAATACATCTTTTGGCGTCCCTGTTTGCAGAATTGTCCCGTTGGAATATACAATCATGGTGTCGGCAACTGTATAAGCTTCAGCGGCGTCATGGGTTACAAAGACAATAGGCACATCAACCCTTTTTTTAATGTCTCTTAAAAACTGTCTCATCTCTATGCGGAGAGGATTATCCAGGGCTGAAAAGGGTTCATCCAGCAAGAGAGCGTAAGGTTTACGCATGAGCGCCCTTGCAAAGGCAACCCGCTGCTTTTGGCCGCCTGATAGTTCAGCAGGGTATTTCTCCTCAAGTCCTTCGAGATGAAACGCCCCGATCATTTCCCCGGCTCTTTCCCTTCTCTCTGATTTGCCCGGGTTGTTGGAACCGTACAGAATATTATCAAGAGCGGTCATGTGCGGGAATAGAGCGAGATCCTGAAATACATATCCCAGATGCCGTTGCTGAGAAGGCACATTTATTCTTTTGGAGCCGTCAAACATCGTTGTGCTGCCTATTCGAACAAATCCGTCGTCAGGTATCAACAGTCCTGCTATCATCTGGAGTGTCATGGATTTCCCTGCTCCCGAGTATCCGAAGAGCACAGTAAGTTCATTGTTGATTTCCCATGCAACGTCGAGATTGAATCCTTTGACTTTTTTCTTAAGATTAACCGATAACCCCATTAAATGATTCTCTTGCTATATCTGTTGGCAAAATAGAGAAAAAGTCCCGACATGAGGGTCAACAGGATTACCATACTGTTTGCTTTGACCATTCGCCACTGCCTGCCAGTGAGTAGATGGCAAGGGGCATGGTATCAGTCTTCCCGGGGATATTGCCTGCCAGCATCAATGTTGCCCCGAACTCACCAAGGGCCCTTGCGAAAGAGAGCACCGTGCCTGCCATTATACCCCTCTTCGCAAGAGGCAATATCACCCTTACAGTCGTTTCAAATTCTGAATGCCCCAATGTATAAGAAGCATTTATGAGGTTTTTATCACCGGTTTCGATCGCTGCGCGTGTTGTTTTGATCATCAACGGAAGAGCTACGACAAATGAGGCCAATACCGCTGCATGCCAGGTGAACATGATGCTCCACCCCGTCCAGGCATATATCGGTTTTCCGATGAGTCCGTTTCTGCCAAAAAGGATGATCAGATAATACCCCGTTACTGTCGGGGGTAGTACGAGAGGAAGGGTGAAAAGCATATCCAGCACTTCTTTGCCTCTCAAGTTTCTTTGCGCAAGAAAATAGGCTCCGGTAACGCCGACAATGATTATGAAAAATGTTGCAACCGCCGCTACCTGAAAGGAAAGTCTGAGTGAAAACAGCACGGAACTTTCTAACATACCTCTACATAAAACCCGTGAAGTCTATTGCTCGTTTTTTATCAGTTTGAATCCATGCTTTTCAAGCACCTTCTTGCCTTTCCCTGATATCAAAAAAGAAACGAATGTCTTTGACAGGATTTCTTTATTGGTACCCTTGACCACCGCTGCAGGATAGATAACCGGCGTGTGACCGTCCTCGGGAGCGGTGGCAACAATTCTTATATCTTTTGCCTTGACCATGGCATCTGTCGAATATACGACACCCGCGTCCACTTCTCCCCCCGTTCCATGCAAAAAGGACTGGTTCAGGCATAGAGCGTATTACATCTGCCTCAAGATAACTTTCTCCGCGTTACCATGATGCTATTATGATATAGATACAGTAATGATAACTAACTTGCCTGTTAGACTAATTTTGGCAATAACTCCAACCTCACCATCAGAAAGAGATTTTCCATTTGGATTTGCTCTGAATCAATACGCATGAAGTACTGCAATCTATCTCCTTCTGAAGACAAACATTGCGGTGTCTGTAAACTCATTTTAGGCCTCTTCTCACAGCGATATTGTTTTTCCTGTTGCAATGATTCACATAGAAGTCCACAATTGCAAAGTTCTTCCCTCTTGTTAATTTCGGCATATAACTCACAGGCCCGTAATCCTTTGATTGGAGTAAATTCCTTTCTGAAACCGCACTCCCTAAGTCTCATAGGATGGTGCTGATAACAACCCCGAAATATATAAGCAAATAATCTTTTGATCCATAAGGATTACGGAAAATTATTAATCCAAATATGTACTCTTTATCATGTCAAGCATCTGACTAAACAGGAAACTACCAACTCAACAAAAATATATTTTCTAACCAATTTATACTTGCCTTTTCGTTATTTATTTTTTTATACTACGCTCGTGAAAAAAGAAGTTTCTTATACAGCCGATGAAATAATAACTCATAAAGAGTTCAAAGGTCGTATATGGATTAATGGGAAGCAATGTATTTTTCTCGGTTACGGGAGAGTAACGTTGCTTGAAAGAATAAGAGAATACGGATCTATTACAAAAGCTGCAAAATCAATGAAAATGGCATACAGCCGTGCTTGGCAACTTGTAGATTCTATGAACAGACAGGCTATAAGACCTCTTGTCGTGGCTGCGACGGGGGGCAAGGGTGGTGGAGGTGCACACCTAACTCAAGATGGTGAAAAAGCGATAGATTTGTTCTTGAAGTTTCAAGCTGACTTCCAGAATTTCCTTAGACGTGAGGAAAATTTATTATGCGGTAATAACTCTATTCAAAAGCAAACAATATAGCACTTAAAATAAGAAACAAAGGAGGGTGTTACTGATGAAGAAGTTGAGTGTGTTTTTAGTAGTTGTTATTTTTGCCATTACTACATGGGTATTGCCCGCTAAGGCAGCGGACCAAGGGGAGATTGAACAGCTTAAGAAACAGATGGAGAGATTGATCGAAGAGCAGACTATTCTGAAAAAGAAGATAGAAGAATTGGACAAGACACAGGTTGAAACTCAGACCAGGACTGTTGAAGTGGAAAAAAAGGTTATAGAAACAGAGAAGAAAGGAATACAGGCTGGATATGATAAGGGGTTTTACATCAAAACCCAGGATGAGAATTTTTTGTTAAAGACTAATATATTTCTCCAGTTTCGTTATGACTATATCGATTTTGACAAAATGGTTAATGCCAACGATGAGAACTGGAGCAATTTCTACATGAGACGTGCAAGAGTAATCTTCTCAGGCAATGCGCCCAATAAAGACTGGACCTATTTCTTCCACATTCAATTAGAGCCCACGAGTGCTGTTAACCTTCATGATGCGTATGTGACATGGAAAAAATATCCCTATGCTCAGATTCAGTTCGGTCGTGCAAAGTTGCCTTATGGACTTCACTTCTGGCAATCAGCAAGCCTTCTGAACGGTGTTGACAGGTCTATCTTTTCAGGAGAGACAGATGCAGACGGCAAGCAGGATCCAAGAAAATGGCCTGGAGGAAATGCTAATTTCCAAGTGAGTAATGAAGATTCTGTGACAAAATTTCCCTTAGGAGGGTTTAACCTCTTCAGATCTCAGGGGGTTCAGCTTCAGGGTGATATTGATTTACTTGGCCAGGATGGATTTCTGCAATACTGGGCAGGCGTTTATAATGGAAGGAATACAAAAGATATTCCCAATCTCGATATGGCTCCTCTCTGGGTAGGCAGAATCTCCATCAATCCATTAGGAAAATATAATCTCCTCCAGGAGGGAGATATTGATTACAGTAAAACCCCTAAGGTCTGTTTCCTGATTTCAGGTTTTTATAATATAGACCGGTTAAAACAGATTCGAAGTGCAACAAACGGAACAGCACAATCAGTAGATACCTATCAAATCGAGGGAAGCGGTTATGATCTTGCCGCTTTGTTCAGATATAAAGGTTTTTCTCTTGATGCTGAATATGGACATGACCGTTTTGAGCAAGACAGGGACGGCGGTGATACGTGGGATAGGTTTGCCTACAGATTTGATGCAGGCTACTTCATAATACCCAAAAAGTTTGAAGTTGTAGCAAGGTATGCCTATGTTGAGCGTATGGAGGATAACAATGTTGCCAAATCCAATGCTTCAGGTCTTGGTCTTGTTAGCGTTAACGGTGGAACAAACAATGCAATTGAGAAAAACCTTCAGGAATATACCGTAGGATTAAACTATTATTTTTATGGCCACAACCTGAAGCTCTTTGTTGATTATAGTTATCTGATAAGGGATTTTATCAGAGTTCCCGGTGCAACTGTTCCAGTTGATGACGACCAGCACGATAACAGATTCAGAACGATGATGCAGTTCTATTTCTGATTAAACCGTTCTAATTCTACATCATTGAGCTGAGTTAGCATCGTTTATGAACTCCTGATCCACATCATTTTGTTTGTCAGTTCGTACGTGTGCATAGAGCGCGGAGCGCGTGTTCCTGTCCCGTCAGCAAACGCTTGACACGCTCATCTGTTGGATTGCAAAAAACATCCGCTGCTGTGCCGCTCTGAATAACAGACCCCTCGGAATAGACTTCGATTGAGTCTGCCAAAGTTGCCGCTTCGGTAGCATCATGGGTTACCAGCACGACCGGTACCTGAAACGTGCTTCGCAAGTCTTTCAAGAAAGCACGCATCTCAATTCTGAGAGGGGTATCCAACGCTGAAAAAGGCTCATCAAGCAAGAGGACGTCAGGTCGCCTCATGAGCGCGCGAGCAAACGCGACCCGTTGCTTCTGTCCCCAGGATATTTCAGAGGGACGTTTTTTTTCGAGAGCATTCAGGTAAAAAGCATCTATCATTTCCCGATATCGCTCAGCAGTCTCACGTTCGGGCACCCCCTTGGCGCCAAAGCGGATGTTGCGTTTGACCGTCATATGCGGGAAAAGCGCCAGATCCTGAAATACATACCCAAGTGACCGCCGTTGCGGAGCGGTATCGATATGGCGTGCGCTATCGAAATAGGTTGAGCCATTGACAGTGACAATACCGCTGTCAGGCTTTATCAGTCCGGCAATGATCTGTAGAGTAAGTGATTTGCCGGACCCGGAAAAGCCGAAGAGCACGGCAAGCTCATTGCCTATTTCCCAGGAAACATCCAGTGTGAAGCCTTTGACTGCTTTCTTAACCGAGACCAGCAGGCCCATCAGAAAATCCTCTTGCTGTAATGGTTGGCAAGGTAGAGGAATATGCCGGCCATCAGGGTAAGCAGGACGACCATTGCGGTCGCCTCATCCCAGTCTCCGCTTCCCGCAAGCGAGTATATTGCCAGCGGCATTGTGTCAGTCTTTCCGGGGATATTGCCCGCCAGCATAAGGGTTGCGCCGAACTCTCCCAGAGCGCGGGCAAAAGACAGCACAATGCCAGCGATAAGCCCGCGGTTTGCAAGGGGCAACGTTACCCTGAGAGCAGTCTCCCATTCAGAATGTCCCAGGGTATAGGAGGCATTGATAAGGTTACTGTCGACCGCTTCCAGCGCCGCTCGCCCTGTTTTGATCATGAGCGGCAATGCAACAACAAAAGAGGCGAGCACCGCCGCGTACCAGGTAAACATAATGCTCCACTCCATCCATTCATAGAGATATCTGCCGATGAAGCCGTTTCTGCCAAAAGCAATAATGAGATAATATCCGGTTACGGTTGGCGGCAGAACAAGCGGCAACGTCAGCACGATGTCGAGAACCTCCTTGCCCGGGAAGTTGTACGGGCAAGGAGATAGGCAAGCGGCACACCGATGACAACAATAAAGAACGTCGATACAGCGGCTACCTGCAGCGACAACCGCATGGAGAATAACGCTGAACTGTCCATGACTACGGAATACGAATCCGTATTTCTTCAGGACCGCGCTTCCTTCTTTTGAACGAACCATTTCAATGAAGGACTGGGCAGCTAATTCATTTTTTGTTCCTTTTACCACGGCTATCGGATATACCACCGGCTGTGGCTCGCCTTTGGCGCTTCGGTTACTACATGGGTTTCTCCGCTACGGACCGCCGCATCGGTTGCATATACGATTCCTGCATCTACTTCGCGTGCGCATAGTCGAGACCTGTCGCACATTTTCCGCATAAATGAGCTTGTCCTTAATAGCTCCTGTAATTTTGTAGTAGTCGAAGACCTCTGCTGCATAGCGACCTGCGGGAACCGTCTTCGGATTCCCGGCAGCTATGCGTTTTACTCTATCCGATGCAGGATCCGCAAACGACGTGACCAACCCGGTCTTTGAAGTTACCAGAACAATGGTGTTTTTGACGAAGTCCACTCGTGAACCTGGCAGATGTACCCTTTTGCGGCTATCATCCATGTCCTTCTGGCTGCAGAGGCAAACGCATCAACCGGCGCGCCGCCTACTATCTGGCGGACAAGGTCGCCTGAAGCTCCGAAGTTGAAGAGCACCTTTGTTCCCGTATGTTTGACCTCATAGAGTTTTCCGATCTCTTCGAAGGCATTCTTCAGACTGATCGCCGCGGAGACGGTTAATTCTTGTTGATCTGCGGCAGCGCCAATCCGTGGTGCTAAAAGTGCCACAAAAGTTGACATCAACAGAAAAGCAATAGTGCTTTTGATAATCATAATTGCTTCCTCCTTTCGATTATTATTGATGGTTCCTCAGGCTCAACTGTTTCGTATGCTCAGAAAAACCCCATTCTCTTATGAGTCAACTGGAGATGGCATTATAATATTCTGCAATTTCTCAACCCTGACAGCACAAGCCTTGTATTCGGGGGTACCGGTTATCGGGCCCCTATGGCCGGATGTGAGGATATTTGTAAGTGTATTCCTGTGATGAAAAGTAAGGAAAACATTGCCTGCCTGAGAACGGTCCGTCACCTTGACTTTGACTTTGATCTCACCTCTTTTTGAGGAAACCTTTACCAACTCTCCGTCTTTTATCTCTAATGCCGTGGCATCTTCAGACTTATCTCAAACAGTTCTTCCGGTACAAGTTCCATAATTCCCGGAACCCGTGTGGTCATAGAACCGTTGTTGTAATGCTCACGTCTCCTACCCGTTATCAACACAAACGGATATTCCCTATCGGGAACCTTGCCGGAACCCTTGTGGTCAAGGGCAATAAATTTCGCTCGTCCACCGGTGTGAAATAAGTCAGTATATAATGTTGTCGTACCGGGATGATCCTTTGTCGGGCAGGGCCACTGTATCCCCTGCTTCTCAATGCGGTTCTAGCTGATACCTCCGTAAATCGGAACGAGGCTTGCGATCTCATCCATGATCTCGGATGGATGGTCGTAACGCATCGGATACCCCATCAGGGTAGATGACATGGAGATAACCTGCCATTCTGCCAGACCGGGGATCGGCTCTATCGCCTTCCTTACCCTCTGCACTCTTCGTTCTCCATTTGTGAACGTGCCGTCTTTTTCAGCAAAGCTTGCACCCGGCAGAATCACATGAGCAAAGCGCGTGGTCTCGGTATGGAAGATGTCCTGGACGACGAGAAATTCTACAGATTCAAGCGCTTTCCAGACATGATGAAGATTAGGGTCGGTCTGGGCAATATCGTATCCGAGCACATAAAGTCCTTTAAAATTCCCTTTCC
>CAVZMO010000013.1:0-75799 GCA_963776195.1 Thermodesulfovibrionales bacterium | reverse complement strand
TAGATCAATGGAAAGAACACTCAGGGAGGAAGAAGTCGAAAGTCTTCATTCTTCAATCGTAAACTATATAATCGAAAAGACGGACGGGGAATTAAGGAAGTGACGGCAGTAGCGGAGATGACGAATACAGATCAAGAATAATTGTTGCAGTCAAGGCTGAGTTCTCCGTAAGAAAGATATATAAACTACAGGAAGTGATTACTAAGAAGTCACCGGTTGTTACTACCAACTAATATAAATTTCTCTTGACAACCAACAAATATATTATTTATTCTATTTGAAACTAAGCACGAAGCTTAGGGCTTATTATTAGATTTACGAACGTGAAGTCATGAAGACTCGCGCCTGAAGGTGCAGCTTTTCATGACTTTTTTATTTTTTGTAGTAAAGCATTTGATGAGAAGACAAATGCGCAAAACAAAATGAGTTGCATTTGATCCCTGAAAAGGGCTGAAGCAAAAAAACTTTAAAAGATATTAGGAAAAGCCACGAAGGCATGCACCATGAAGGTGAGCTCTCGTGGCTTTTTTATTTTGGAGGATTTATGAATGAACTTATGAAGCTTAAGGGATTACTCCATTACTGGAAGGAACATAACAATGAGCACGCACAGAGTTACATGGACTGGGCGGAAAAGGTCTCTTCTACTGGGAATGAAGAATTGTCAAGGACGCTAGTAAGGCTTTATATGGACAAAAAAAGATTTGGCTAGACGATTTGAAGAGGCCGAAAGGATGATCAGTTGAACAGTGGCGAATGCAACATTAAATATGAATTGTGAGAGGCAATATGGAAGGAATTTTATCTCCAGACCAGCGACAGTTGACTACTGGGATGGCAATGCCAAATGGCACAAGCTTTGGGTTGAACATAATGAGTATCACAATAGAATCATTGAAATCCTTACGACATTTGTACAGCCCGGATGGAAAGTCCTTGATATAGGGGCAGGGAACGGCGTACTGTCACTGCCTTTGTGCGCTATCGGATGTGAAGTAACAGCCCTTGAACCTTCGGAAGGAATGAGAAATCTTCTTTATGAAGAGTCATTCAGACGGGACATTGAGCTGTTTTCAGTCGATACGCGCAGATGGGAGGATTTCCCTGATTATCACATGCAGGACTATGACCTTATTTTGCCTGCAACAGTCTTCACCTGACACAGATTGGTTTTAGCGCTGCATTAGAAAAGGTATTTGCTGCACGGGCAAAAAATGTGTTCATAGCTTCAGAGATTTGTCTCCCTGAGATCATGGGAAAAAGGACATATGATGATTACACGATGGTATTTAATAAATCCTTCGCCACTGAAAGCTCTCACGTCTACCATTGCCTGGAAGAGGCACTGGAGCATTGGTCATTCAGGCACGGCAGAGTGCCCGATCAGTTTGAACGCCATGCGATTCTCTCGGAATTGACGTATGAAAATAATCATATGTGGCAAAAAGGTTTTGCGGAAACAGGTATCTACTGGTGGAAAAAGTTTTTTGCGGGACAGCAGTCAGGGCTACCTAGTCCCATTGCGGAATGGTACGTTGAGCAATAATGTGATGCGATGCATGGTTTTTTGAAATAACTCTGGAATTTCTTTACCCTCCGCAGTACCGGGTGCGGATGCCATACCGCACCCGGCTTTTGATAGGAATATGATTACGTCAGATATGCACGACGTTTACATGGCTAATAAGACACAACGGGCTTTGGCCTGATGAAAAGGAGGATTTATTATGTGTGGAAAACATGGACACAAGCATTCGCACTCTCATGGGCATTCGCATAAGCAGCCGCATGTGCATGCTCAGGAGGAGAAAAAATAAAGCCACGAGCATGCTCATACGCACGAGCATGAACACGAGCACCAGCATCTCCACGAACATGAGGACAAAGGCATATCCGGCGAGCATGAACATGAGAAAAGCAAACACGGCCCCCATGAGCATAAGCATCCCGGACATGAAAAAGAAGTCCATAAACACAAAGAGAAGAATTAAATGCATTTTCCTCCGGACACTTGCTAACCCTCCTGAGGATAGAGGGTGCGGGAGCCAAACCCGCACCCTGCTTTTTCATTCATCGCAGGTATTTTGAGAAATGATAACGCAACGGAATACGAACGGAGAAATGAACACACAAGGATTGGGATACGCGAATGAGCAGCGTTACGGACTGATAACGTCGCTTTCCGTCCATTCGATTATCTTCATGCTGTTTTTTGCGCTCTCTCTTGTGAAAAGCAGTAATGATGTCAAAACGTATTATATCCAGTTTACCCAAATGGGGGAAGAAACAGTTCAGGCGCCTCAGCCTGATAGGGAGATAAAGAGACCCAGAGCTGCTGAACCGGAAAGGAAAGTGGCGAGAGAAGAAATACCGGTGATAAAGGAAACTCCTGTTGAAGAGCATGAAGCGGTCATCAGGGATAACACGGTTGAAACCCCTGACGCAGTAAAAGTGGCAAGCACCCCCGAGCCCGACCCCCGGCCGCAGACATCTCAGCATCAGGGCAGTGAAAGCGCGGTCAGTAATGCAGCATATGCTGCCCCGTCCGGCACATCTGCAATTATCGAGACAGAATTCGGTTCTTCCGGCGCTCCCGCATTTTTGAAAAGGCAAATGCCTGTATATCCCATGATGGCGAAAAAACTCGGCAAGCAGGGCAAGGTTGTTTTAAGGCTTTTCATAAATGAAAAAGGAAGACTTTTGAATGTTGAAGTGGTTGAACCGGCAGGCTATGGCTTTACGGAGTCTGCTATGGAGGCGGTAAAGATGTCGACCTTTTCCCCTGCGCGTGAAAAAGGGGTAAGCGTTGCTTCGAAAGCTTTGCTCACCATCCGTTTTGTTCTGAAAAAGGTCTGATACCAAAAAGGAGATATATTTATGGAATGGCTTAAGGCAGCTGTTGATTATGGGATCATAGGACTCCTGGTGGTTATGAGTATCATTGCGGTCTCAATCGCGGTAGAGAGACTGCTTGTATACCGGAACATCAGGCTGGGAGACTTCGATGATAAAAAATCCCTTGAAATAGAACTCACAAAGAAACTGCATATCATAGCAACCATCGGAAGCAATGCACCGTACATTGGCCTGCTCGGCACCGTGCTCGGCATTATGCTCACCTTTTATACCATAGGCAAGGAAGGGTTGATCGATACGAGCAAGATCATGACCGGACTTGCCCTCGCCCTGAAGGCAACAGCGATAGGGCTTGTTGTCGCGATTCCCTCTATTACTTTTTACAACTTTCTCTTGAGGAAGGTGAAAGTGCTGATTGCCCAATGGGAGACAGGCAAATGGAAGAAAAAGAATTTGATTATATGAATGTTATTCCACTGGTTGATGTGATGCTCGTACTGCTTACGATCGTTCTTACCACATCGACATTTATAGCTTCAGGAATGATCAACGTATCATTGCCAAAGGCATCTGCTGAACATAAGGAGATTCTGAAAAATCAGACCATATCCATACATAAAGATGGAACGGTCTATTTCAATGCCTCTCCGATGACGCTTGATGAATTGAGAGAAAAAGTAATCCATCTGGACAGGGAAACGCCTATGGTTATCCGTGCAGACAGGGACATCAGGCTTCAGGTATTTGTGGATGTCCTTGATATTATCAATAACCTGGGATTCAGGAAAGTCGCGATCCAGACAGAAAAGGGAGGTGAAAGAAACATATAAATAAAGTAACAGTCTGTAGTAAAGGGGCAGGGGTAACCTTGGAACGGACACCCTGCCCCGGAGGGAAACGCTGCGAAATACAACGCCCCCTTTTTTTATTTTAACAGAAAGGGGGTGGGGAAGAAAAAAAGGAGGGTTGAATGAGAGATGTTCTGAAAATTATTGTGAGCGCCTTTTTGGTTTTGTTGATTTCTTTCTCAATAGCAATGGCAGAAGAAATAGAGAAAAAAGATATTGAGAAAAAGACAAAAGAGAAAGAAGCACAACTTGAGGAAATCGTCGTTACCGTCACAGGAAAGATCGTAGACGAAGCCACTGTTAACATGCCCGCTGTTGTAGAATCGCTTACTCCCGAAGGGATCGAACGGATCAACGCTATTGACACGTCGGACATTTTCAAGTACATGCCCGGGTCCTATGAGAAAAATATATCCTGGTTCCAACAATGCTCCACTGGTTATCCGGGGAAACAACTCAACCATGACTGCACGGACCCTGGTTATTGCAGACGGACTTCGTCTCAGCGATTTCACCGCCGCCGGCAACAGCAACGCGCCGAAGTGGCAGATGGTCTTCCCAGACGAAATCGAGACCATGGACATGATCTACGGACCATTTTCAGCGGCGCTAAGCGGCAATTCGATGTCAGGAACTGCCGTCATCACCACTCATATGCCGCAGAAAAAGGGAGGTCCAGGCGGAAGCCACCTACACCTTCCAGAGCTTCGGGAGTATAAGACCGATACCGACCTCAATAGCTATAACGCAAATGCATACTATCGGAAAGATCGGACCGCTGTCGTTTTCGATCTGGGCTGACCGCCTGGAAACCCGCGCTCAGGGAATCAGTTATACCACTGTACTGGAATCCTCCGGCAAATCACCCGGCAGCGCTACACCCGTAAGCGGATGGGTGACAGACCGGGACCCCAAAGGTAAAAAGAGGTATATTCTTGGGGGCTCGGGGGTGACTGACATAGCGAATACCACAGGAAAGATCAAGCTTGCGTACGATTTGACATCCGAATCCCAGGTCCGTTTAACCTTAGGTTTTTGGGACAGCACTGGAACGCAACAATCCCCAAACCTATCTTCTGGACGCCAACGGGGATCCCGTATATTCAGGTAATGTGAACATCAACGGCAAGAGTTATACATTGAATGAAAATGCATTCACTTACACAAAATTGGAGAAGCAGGATCTTCTCACCGGTCTTGCTTATTCGTACAACTCTCCCAACGGGATCAAAGTCTTTGCCGGGGTGAGTTCCTATAGCAGCCCCAGGAACATCACCTGTACGTCAAATACCAGTCCTCCGGCATCCGAGTATGGCGGCGCCGGCACGGTCACGGACAACGAAAACGGATGGTATACGGCCGATCTGAAAGGTTCGTACGAGATCAAAGGATTAGGCGTCCACACAGTGGGTGCCGGATACCACTATGACCGTTATTACATAAATTCCGAGGCCTGGAATGCGTCGGACTGGAAAAGTGATGCCGGACGACCCTGAGTAAAGGGGAACAAGGTAAAACCCAGACCCACGCCCTTTTTATCGATGACACATGGGATATCAGCAAGCAGTGGTCCGTATATCTGGGCGGCAGGTATGAATGGTGGGAAGGCTTTGACGCCTCCAAATCGACCGACTCCGCATCAGGGCGTCTTACAAGCCGCCCCCCGGATAAAAACGACAACGGCATATCTCCCAAGTTATCGGCGACATTCAGACCCACCGATGAATGGAGAATCCGCTTATCTCTTGCCTTAGCAACCCGTTACCCGACAGTAGGAGAACTATATTACGGAGGGATTACTTCTTCCGGGATTATCAACAATGGGAACCCTGACATGAAGCCGGAAAAGGATTTTGCCAAGGACTTCACAATCACCCGCACTATAGGAGAAACAGGTGAAGCCCGTCTGACCTTCTTTGAAGACTATGTAAAGGACGCAATATACAGTCAGACCAATACATATACAAACGTGACAAATTTTCAGAACGTAGACAAAGTGAGAACCAGGGGTATCGAGGTTGCGTTTAACAAACGGCAATTCCTTATTGACGGACTTGGGGTCTTTGCAAACCTGGCATGGACCGATTCCGAGATCTTGGCCAACGCAAACGTGCCGGCGAGCGTCGGCAAGGACTTTCCGATGGTGCCGCATTGGCGTACGAAAATCGTCCTCGACTATGCGCCCACAGACCGCTGGTTTATAACGTTTGCCGGCCATTACTCGGGCAAGCAGTATGGGCGACTGGACAATAGCGACAACAACGATGGAGTATATGGGGCGATGGACAAATTCCTGATCTTCGATACCAAGGTGGCCTACCAGTTTATGAAAAACCTCAAAGCATCCTTAGGGATCGACAATATTACCGACCAGCTTTACCATGTGATGCACCCTTATCCCAGGAGAACATTGTATGCAGATCTGAAATATACATTTTAAGGGATGACTTGGCAGGAGAATATTGGCAGCTAACAATTAAAAATTAGAAAGGATGAACTATATGAAAATAGATGGACATAAATTCTCTATGAGCATCTTTTTAGTATTTATTTGTTTCCTTATGAATTCCAGCCTGGCAGTTGCCCATGACATGTGGATCAACATGCATGACTATTCAATTGATAAGTCCAAGCCTGCAGTGCTCACCATAGGATACGGGCATAGTTTTGCAATCCCGGGAAAGGACTTTCTGTCTCGCGACAAAGTGGATACAGTTTCCTTCCTGAGTCCTGACGGCAAGGAAGTGCTTTCGATCCCGGAGGGAGATGCAAAATATCAATCGAAGACTCCTTTCGGAGGGGAAGGGTCGTATTTGGCGGTCGTGAAACAACGCGCCGGATTTTCCTCAAAAACCGTGGATGGATACCAAGGTGGAAAAAACAAAAAAGACCTGAAGGGACGTCATCGAGTGCAGGTACTCTGAAAAATATGCAAAGGCACTATTCACAGTGGGGGCTCCCGGTGGGGACTCGTTCTCAACGATTCTCGGGCACCCGATAGAAATAGTTCCGCTCCAGGACCCGGCTAAGCTGAAGAAAGGTGATGTATTAAAGGTGAAGATTCTTTTACAGGGGAAACCGGTAAGAACCAATGTTTATGGTACCTATGCTGGCTTTTCTGAAGAATCCGGAACTTTCGCATACACTACCTCGACTGACAAAGACGGGATTGCCAAGATTAAGCTGATAAATGAGGGCACATGGCTGCTTCTAATTAAGGAAGAGATAGCATACCCGGACGCAACCATCTGCGACAAACAGTCCAGAGCGGCTTCGTTGACCTTCCAGGTTAAGTAATTTTTTATATGCGGCGAGCAGGAAGATTGGCTGGGCATAATTGTTGTATTGTCGCTGCCTTCCTGTTCGCTCTTTTGCTTCAAGAAGGCTTTTTCAATTGATCTCAGAGGTTTATAAGGAGGTCATTAATAAAACCAAATTAAAATTCCAGGAAAAGCTTTTAAAAAGGTATTTTTTTAGGATCGTTTTGGAATTATTATTGTAGGATTAGTAACTCATGGAGATAACATGAGATATGTAACTGTTAAATCTATAAAAGGAGCAATTATTATGAGTAAAAACAGACATAAATTCTTTCTAAGCATTCTTTTGTTATTTGTTTATCACGTTGTAAATTCCTATCCGGCAATGGCACATGATCTGTGGCTTAATGTCGACAATCATTATCCAGCACCGGGAAGCAATACTACAGTCAAGGTTGTGTTTGGCCACAATTTCCCTTACTACGATATTTTGATAAGCAGGGGGAGTCTTGCAGAGCTTTCTTATCTCGGGCCTGACGGACAGAAGAGAGAGGTTGCAAAAACATGGGAAGATAAAACAGGAGAAAGGTCAGGTGCTTTGGTTGGAGAGATTACTGCCGATCAAAAAGGCTCCTATGTGGTTACGGCATACCGGAAAGTAAAAGGAGATAAACAACATGTTGCCTCTGAAAAGTATGCAAAATCGATTATCTCTACCGGCGAAGGTAAAAGTGATATCAGCAAACCTTTTGGCCACCGGATTGAGATTATTCCATTAAAAAATCCGCAGGAGATAAAAGCCGGTGAATCACTTCCTGTCAAGATCCTTTTTGAAGGAAAGCCTTTATCCACATATCTGTATGCTACCTATGCAGGCTATTATTCTGAAGATGAACCATTCCCGCTATTTACGAAAAGCAATGAAGAGGGAGTTGCCTATATGAAGATTCGTCAGCCCGGCGTATGGATGTTCGTATGCAATCATAAAGTAGACTTCTCCGCATCGCTCACCTTATAAAGTAGCTGGAGAGCCTAAATAAAGAACACGGAGGGATTAAAGCATGAAAAAGAAAGTTTTTTCAGCCATAGTTTTTGTCTTGCTGTTCACTCAGGCAGCCTTTGCCCATCATCTCTGGATCGAAAAAGAAGGAACTGTATTTAAAGTATTATGGGGTCATCCACCGGAGATAAACCCTTATGACCCCGAAAAGGTGAAAGAGGTAAAGGCTTTTGATAACAAGGGAAAAGAGACTGTATTAGAAAGAAGAAATGATAAGGATACAGTGTATTTGTCATCAAAGTCGGATATTTCGATGATTGTTGTTTCCTTTGAAGGCGGTTATCTTGTAACCACACCTGATGGAAAAAAGAGGCTCACAAAGAGAGAGGCTGCAAAGGCAGGTCTTCAGGTAATAGACTCAGTTTATTCTTCACAATTTGCCAAGGGTTTATTTGCCTATAGCAATAGCATAGCTAAGCCTTCAGGATTAAGGTTCGAGATTGTGCCACTAAAGAATCCCTATAAATTAAAACCGAACGAAATCCTACCTGTCAGGATATACTTTGACGGGAAACCACTTGAAGGCGCGACGGTCGAAACAGGAAACCACGCGGAGGCGGGCAAGACAGATAAAGAAGGCCATTTCAGTGTAAAAGTGTCGGACAAAGGCATGCACATTATTTTGGCGAAACACAGGATTCCTGTAAAAGATAATCCTGATGTTGATTTCTTGTCTTTTACAACGGTTCTTACATTTGAGACCAAATGAAGACCGTAATTACATTCATGGTAATCGGTTGTATTATAGCCGGGCTTCACAGCCCGGCTATCGCCCATTCCGTACATTATCAGGTCGAAAACCGGGGGATAAGTGCGAGAATTTTTTATGCGGAAGATGACCCGGCAAGCTATTCTTAGTATGAGATTTTTGGACCGGGGGACAAGATTACCCACCAGAAAGGGAGGACGGACAAGAATGGTTTTGTATCATTCCTTCCGGACAGGAAAGGGAACTGGGTGATAAAGGTCTATGGAGAATCCGAGCACGGGATGCATGGCGCTCAGGTCGTGGTGGATGTCAACGAAAATCTCTTTATGGATTCTTTTAAAAAACCTTTGGTCGCTAAGTACACAAAGGCATTTGTGGGGATCAGCTTCCTGCTGGCATTCTTCGGGTTTTTGTCTCTGCTGAAATTATGGAAGAAAGGAAAGGCGGATGACGGGAGTAACCCCTCTGGTACTTCTTGAACGACATGTATTATGAAGGTATGGTTTTCAAGGCTTTTGTTCCCTGGGGTTACTCTTATTTCATTAAGGCAAGGAGATTTCTCATACCCCCAAAAAAAATGGGTTAACAACAAATATCTTGGGAGGCGATATGGTGGAATCGGAAAGAATAAAGGAATTGCTTGATTGCTACATGCAGCACAACAATCAACATGCAGAAAAGTATATGGAATTGGCAAATAAGGCCAAATTATTTGGCAATGAGGAGTTATCAAGGATTTTCGTCAGACTCTACCTTGAGTCGAGGAGATTGAACCGTCTCTTCGAAGCGGCAAAGAAAGAGAGTATGTGATTCCGAGAATAAGCATGAAGCGCCTGGATTTACAGGATCAGCTGAGAAATCGGGATCGCCCGGAGCTTATTCCCGGGCCTGATGAATTCTTGTCCATACCGCTCCTAAAATATCTCTCGGGATGTATGTCATAATTGCTACTCTTATAATGGCAACTTGCCATATTTGCAATAGAAATTATGACATATCCCAGTGCTGATATCTCCCTGCCGTCTATCTTCATTTTGCCTTGACATGACCCTGCAGAAAATTTGACCCTAAATCATTTAAGTGATAAAATTTATCACTACTGTCCCAACGTTGATTTAGCAAAACCGTATAACATGGCGACAATACTTACTTTACAAGACATTTTAGCATTTTTCGATTTGAAATTGAATTTTCAAAAAAGCCATACTTCCGCACCAAAGCGGAAGGAGATGGCTTATGAATTCTGGGCAGACAATATTTTCTCAACTCATGGACTTTATACCGACGTATGAATTTAATCAGTGCGTTAAACGGTACAATGGCAACTATAAGATCAAGAACTTCACCTGCCGGGAGCAGTTTCTCTGCATGGCTTTTGCCCAACTCACGTATCGGGAAAGTCTGCGTGATATTCAAGCGTGCCTGCGTGCAGCCAATAAGAAACTCTACCATATGGGCATTCGGAGCAAGGTTTCTCGCAATACTCTGGCTCATGCGAACCAAATACGTGATTGGCGTATTTATGCTGACTTTGCACAGGTACTTATTTGTGAAGCAAGAAAGCTTTACGCCAATGAAGATTTTGGAGTTCAATTGGAACAAACAGTATACGCCTTGGATTCTACGATTATCGATCTCTGCCTGTCTCTCTTCCCATGGGCATTGTTTCGGAAGAAAAAAGGAGCTGTAAAATTGCATACGCTGATAGATTTACGAGGAAACATTCCGACCGTTATTTTTATTACTCATGGAAAGGTTCATGATGTAAATATTCTGGATGATCTGTTATCGAAGCTGGAGCAATTTATGTCATGGATCGTGGGTATTTGGATTTTGAACGTCTCTATATGATTCATCAATCCTCAGCATTTTTTGTAACCCGTGCCAAAAGCAATTTTGATTTCAAACGCCTGTATTCAAAGCCTGTTGATAAATCAACCGGAGTGCTCTGTGATCAGATTGTTATACTGCAAGGCTTTTATGCAAAGAAATCGTATCCTGATAAACTGAGACGGATCAAATATTACGATGCTGATAAGAAAAAGAGATTGGTATTTCTGACGAACAACTTTCTCTTGCCTGCCCTGACCATTGCAGACATTTATCGGTGTCGCTGGCAGGTGGAATTGTTTTTCAAATGGATCAAACAGCATCTTCGGATCAAGGCTTTTTATGGAACATCAGAGAATGCTGTGAAAACTCAAATATGGATCGCAATATCAGTATATGTGCTTGTTGCCATAGTCAAGAAACGCCTCAATCTGAATCTGAGTCTGTATACGATTCTACAGATTTTAAGTGTGTCCCTATTTGAGAAAACTCCCATATTGCAAGCACTTACACCAACTGACTATAATGATAATGAAGATGATTTTCGTAGACAGTTGATTTTATTCGATTAACGTTGGGACAGGCGTGAAAATTTATATAGAAAGGGAGGTGATGATAAATGTGCTGCCATAACAAGGATAAGCATAAGCACGAGCATGAGCATAAGGAACTGTCTCATTCTCATGATGGCCACGAGCATAAACATTTAGAGAAGGTGCATAGCCATGAGCATAGCCATGATGATGACCATCACAAGCACGAGCATAAGTGCTGCCATTAAAGGGAAGCCATAAGTTTTAGAGAAACAAGCCACGAAGGCGAAGACTGGGTCAGAAGACTCGGGCGGTATTCGTGGCTTCCCTTTTTTGTATTGGATATTCTCATTCTGGTGAAACTAATCCACAATGGCATCTTAAAAAAATTACTCTCTATATTTTCTCGGTAATCCACACTATTTTTTCTTTTAGTTTTGAACGCATACGCTTGGGACTACAACGACTTGACTTTCTCAGCGTGATTTAGTTAAATAGAAATGATTTCTATTTAAAATTATAGAGTATGGGGTAAAGGGATGCGACTCGCTAAAATATTGAGAAGGATTTATTATTCATCCTTGCTGCGCTGGTGGTTTATTATCACATCTGGTTCTATATTGTCTTCAACATGCCCCTGTTGCGGTAAGTCAATCTGTCCTGTAGGAATAGGAAGTGCAGCCGTTTTCGGTGGCGTTGTCGTATTCTGTAAAACGTGGGTTCAAAGGCTCCATTGCCAAATTATTCAACAGAGAATCTGAAACACATGAAACAAAAAATATCTGTTTAACAGATAGAGATAAATGAGTACTCCTGAGATACAAGATGATGCCATAGATGCTGATTTTTCGAAGATTTTGAGAAGCTTAAATCTCAAAATTACGCCGAAAAGACTTGCGCTTCTCGATATCCTGATGAATGAATCATCGTATTTGAGCCCGGAGGAAATATGGCAAAAGATGAAAAAACAATTCGGGAGGATAGGCCTTCCAACGGTCTACCGTAATTTAGAGGAGCTTTCGGAAAAGGATATCATCTCAAAGGTCACCCATCCGAACCGGCAGCTCTATTATTATTTCTGTCCGAACAGGTCTCACCATCACCATTTCGTTTGTCTTTCCTGCCGCAATGTTGAAGATATCAACTTTTGCGCACTGAACGAACTACAGAAAGAAGTGAAAATGAAACTCAACGGAAAGGTAATTTCACATATCCTTCAGGTAAACGGTTACTGCCGGAATTGCCTGAACAAGAAAGAAGGGAAAAATGAAATTTAAACAGTTGGTTGTATTATTCATTGTTATCATTCTGGTCGGTTCCTTTTCCGCATGCGCAAAGCGGGGTGAAGAACCTGCCCGGATGAAGAAACTCAAGGTTATAACAACGCTCTTCCCACTTGTATGATATGGCCAAAAACATCGGAGCGGACAAAGCGGAAGTATCTTTGCTTTTGCCGCCGGGAGTGGAAGCCCATTCGTTTGAGCCCAAACCCAGTGACATTGTCAAAATCAACGAAGCCGATGTTTTTGTATACACCGGCAAATTTATGGAGCCATGGGCTGAAGATGTCATCAAGGGAGCTGCCAATAAAAACCTGATCGTCGTAGATGCGAGCCGTGGCACAAAAATGATTCCGGGAGTATTCCACGATGCCGACGAGCCGGCAGGATCGCTTGATCCGCACATCTGGCTGGATTTTGACAATGCCAAAATAATGGTTAAAAACATCATGCAAGCATTCCAATTAAAAGACAGTGCTAATAAGGATTTTTATGAACAGAAAGCGAACGATTACAGCAATAAGCTGACCGAGTTGGATTCCTTATATCAAAACAACCCTTGCCACCTGCAAAGACAAAGAAATCGTCTATGGCGGCCACTATGCTTTCGGTTATCTGGCTAAGCGCTACGGCTTGAAGTATCTGGCCGCCCAGGGAGTCTCGCCGGATGCTGAACCGACAGCCAATGATTTGGTCAAGCTGGTGGAGCAGATCAAAAAGGACAAGATCAAATATGTTTTTTACGAAGAACTGACCAGTCCCAAGATCGCCGAGACTATCGCCGGTGAAACCAAAGCCAAAATGCTGCTTCTCAATGCCGCTCACAATTTGTCCAGGGATCAGTTTGAGCAAGGTCTCTCTTTCTTCGACATTCTTAAAAAGGATCTTGAAAACATGAGGGTCGGCCTTGAATGCAAATAATACGAGCCCAATTTTATCTGTGGAAAATTTATGTTTTCGGCTATGGACTCGCTTGAAGTGCTGAGCGAAGTGACTTTTGCTGTAGAAAAAGGCGATTATATTGGACTCGTAGGGCCGAACGGCTCGGGCAAAACCACTGTCATCAAGATCATCCTTGGTCTTATGCCGACCGGAGAATGGTACGGTCAGTCTGTTTGGGACAGACCCGTCTGCATTCAGAGACCGGCATAAAATTGGTTATCTGCCTCAGAAACTGACAAATTTCAATCCCCATTTCCCGGCAACCGTAAAAGAGATCGTTTCATTAGGATTATTTTCAAAAAAGAGATTTCCAAAACGTATTTTGAAGGATGATGCGAAACATTGATAGATGAAGCCATGACTTTGACTGGTGTGATCGATATCAAGGATGCATTGATCGGTGAGCTTTCGGGCGGACAGCAGCAAAGGGTCCTCGTTGCAAGGGCAATTGTAAATAAGCCGGAACTGCTGATCCTTGATGAGCCGACAACAGCTCTTGATCCTGAAGCGAGAGAAAACTTCTTCCAAGTCCTTCGGGAGCTTAACCTCAGGAAAAACGTGACAATTATTCTTGTTACCCATGACATCGCGAGTATAGGAAAATATGCTTCCAAACTTCTGTATCTCGATAAGAAGATCATCTTTTATGGAAGCTTCGAAAACTTCTGCTTATCGGAGAATATGACACACTATTTCGGTGAATTTACCCAGCACCTGATATGCCACAGGCATGACTGATATGGATATATTCGCTGCGCTTCAGTATTCATTCATCAGAAGGGCTTTTATCGCAGGCTCGTTTATCGCACTCGTGTGCTCAATTCTGGGTGTGCTCCTTGTACTACGGAGGCTTTCTTTGATCGGTGACGGTCTCGCCCATGTAACCTTCGGAAGCGTTGCGATTGGCTTACTTCTGAGACAGGAACCTTCCTTTGTTGCTATTCCGATCGTCATGGCAAGTTCACTGGGTATTATGAAGCTGATGCAAAAGGCCAGGCTCTATGGAGATGCGGCAATAGGGATTGTATCTTCCTTAGGTATCGCAGGAGGGGTTACTCATTGCCAGTCTGTCGGGCGGCTTTAACGTCGACCTCTTCAGCTTTCTGTTCGGCAATATTCTGGCGATCAGCAGTGCGGAAGTTGTCACTTCAATAATCCTTTCGTTATTGTACTTTCCGTCGTATTCCTTTTCTACAACGAATATTTCTCGACCACTTTTGATGAGGAATTTGCGAGGATATCGGGAATCAATGTAAGGAAGATCAATTCCCTTCTTGTTCTTTTGACGGGTATAACCGTTGTCCTTACTATGAAGGTAGTCGGAATTATGCTGACTTCTGCCTTGCTGATACTGCCGGCTGTAACAGCCCTCCAGATCGCAAAGAGCTTTAAAAACACCATGATACTCTCTTCTATTATCCGGAGTATTATCGGTGATTGCCGGAATTTATGCATCCTTTCTCCTGGATCTTCCGACAGGAGCAACGATTGTTATGGTGAATTTCATCTTTTTTATAACGGCCTTCTTATACCGGAATACCCTGCAGAAAAGAAGACGTTGAATAAGTTCCTATCCTGCACGATTGATAAAAAATCTTGACAGGCATTTCATCCCTATGTTAAGGTTTGAATAGGAACCAAGCCACGAAGGCTGGAAAAATGGCCAGAAGGTCAAAAAATAAGCTTTCGCGGCTTTTTTATTTGCTGCGAGTAAGGAACCAATATGAATTTCCAAAGTTCGGCAGCAGGTTTAAAGTTTCGCGGTCTCGGTAAGTCTCCTTTTTTATTATCTCTGATGGTAGCAACGTGCTTCTTTTTGCAAGCAACTCTTTTGCAGCCCTTCCGCTTATTACCGATGATACAGGTACGCAGGGTACAGGAAAATTTCAACTCGAAGTCAATCTTGAATATTCCAAAAATTGTCGAGATTCTGAAACCGGGTTAAACGCGGCCTTTTCAGCAGGGATACGGGAAAATATGGACATTGTTATTGGTTCTCCCTATCAGTTCTTAAGTACCAAAGTTGACGGAAGTACGCTCACGGACGATGGTATTGCTGATATACCCATCGAATTGAAATGGAGGTTTTATGAAAAGGATGGTCTGAGCTTTGCAATAAAACCCGGAATTATTCTCCCCACAGGTGATGAACGGAAAGGGCTTGGAGACGGCAAGGCAAGCTACAGCCTCTTTTTTATCACGACAAAGGAGATAGAGCCGGTCACTCTTCATTTGAATTTGGGGTATATAAAGAACAGAAGAGAACTCAGGGACATCTGGCATTATTCTCTTGCAGGAGAATACAGGCTGACAAAACCCTTAAGGATTGTTGCAAACATAGGCGGTGAAACAAACCCCGACCGGGAATCAAATGTCCATCCTCTCTTCCTGGTCGGAGGAGCTGTTTATAGCATCACGGAAAAATTTGATATTGATTTCGGTATAAAGGCAGGTTTGAATAGGGCAGAAGCGGACTATGCCGTGCTTTCCGGAATCACCTTTAGATTTTAGGAGGTAACTATTATGCATATGGCAGATGCTTTATTATCACCTGTAGTGGGCGGCGCTATGTGGGCCGGCTCACTGGGAACAATCATATACTGTGCAAAGAAATTACAGGAGCGGATGGATGAGAAGATGATCCCCTTAATGGGAGTCCTCGGGGCGTTTATCTTTGCAGGACAGATGATCAATTTTACTATCCCGATGACCGGTTCAAGCGGACATATCGGCGGAGGGATGCTTCTTGCCATTCTCCTTGGGCCTTATGCATCATTCCTCGTCATTGCATCGGTCCTCATGATACAGGCCCTTTTTTTCGCAGATGGAGGACTGCTTGCTTTGGGAGCGAATATCTGGAACCTCGGAGTCTATCCTGCATTCATCGGATATCCCCTGATTTACAGGGCTATCGTAAAAAAGAATGCTTCAAATAAGGTTATTACCCTCGCTACGGTACTCAGTGTCGTTATCGGCCTGCAGTTGGGGGCTCTTTCTGTTGTCCTTGAGACGAAACTCTCGGGCATCACTGAATTGCCATTGAGCACCTTCCTCCTGATTATGCAGCCTATCCATATCGCCATTGGTCTGATTGAAGGTTTTGCCACGGCGGGAATCGTGGTATATGTGAGAAGCCTGCGGCCTGATATCGTCGATAACCTTGAAGGAGTGAAGAACACTTCTTCCGGCGGTTCATTGAAAAAGCTTTTGATCGTCATGTCGATACTTGCAGTGATAACAGGCGGAGCTTTTTCGTGGTTTGCCTCAACCCATCCTGACGGACTTGAATGGTCTATTGAAAAGATTTACGGCAAGCCCGAGATACCGGAAAAAGAAAATCAGATGAAAGAGAATCTATCAAAACTGCAGGAAAAAACAGCCATTCTCCCTGATTACACATTCCCTGCAAAAGAAGGGAAAGCAGGTGAAGAAAAAGCGCCTTCATGGCCTGCAGTTGACCCCGGAACATCACTTTCTGGTATTATAGGGGGATTGATGGTACTTGTCCTTGTGGTCATATTCGGGTTTGTAATCAAAGGGATGAGGAAAGTAAGGGACAGGGCGTGAGTTTTGATTCAGAGTATTTTAATTTAGGGTATCTCGACACGCTCTCATATAAAAATACTTTTGTTCACCGACTCGACCCGAGGGTGAAGATTCTTGTATCTTTCATCTTCATCATCTTTGTTGTCTCATTCCCAAAATACGAACTGTCGGCCCTCATGCCTTTTTTCCTTTATCCTGTATTTATGCTTACTGCAGGAAGCATACCTTTCAGGGCGATTGCAAAAAAAGTGCTCTTTATATCACCGTTTGCGATCTTTATCGGGATATTCAATCCTTTGCTCGATACAAACGTTTTGCTCAGGCCTTTTGGGATGGCGATTACCGGCGGCTGGATATCTTTTCTTTCGATCCTTGTTAAGTTCGTTCTTACCGTGAGCACCGCTCTCCTTCTGATAGCCGTTACATCCTTCCCGGGAATCTGTGAAGCTCTTGAACGGCTGAAGCTGCCAAAAATATTCGTGATACAGCTCCTTTTTCTCTACAGGTATCTTTTTGTTCTCCTTGAAGAATCTTTGCGGATGATACGGGCAAGGGAGGCAAGATCATTCGGGAGTAAAGGAAAGGAAATAAGAACGTTCATAAGGCTTATCTCCGTTCTTCTCATCAGAAGCGTAGAAAGGGCGGAAAGGATCTACCGTGCGATGTTGTCAAGGGGATTCAGAGGTGAGATTAGAGTACTTAAGAGACTCCAATTCAGATATTATGATATCCTATTTGCAGTGATTTCTATTACGTTTTTTTATATCTTCAGAAAGTTTGACATAGTCAATATAATCGGCGGCACACTTGGCAGGTCATTGAGATGAGCCACCATATTGTCGAACTGAAAGACGTGTGTTTTTCTTACCCTGACGGTACCGAGGCGCTGAAAGGAATATCCTTCAGGATATTCCATGGAGAGGCGGTCGGATTAGCCGGTACAAACGGGGCCGGGAAGACAACACTTCTTCTCAATCTTAATGGGCATCTCCTTCCGACAAAGGGTGAAATATCCATAGGAGAAGTACCCTTAAGCAAAGGGACGAAGCAGGAGATAAGAAGGAAAGTCGGTTTTGTGTTCCAGCGACCTGATGATCAGCTCTTCATGCCCACTGTTTATGAGGATGTCGCTTTTGGTCCGATCAACCTGGGATTAACTGAAGATAAGGTTGAAGAAAGGGTAAAAAAGGCCCTTGAGATGGTGGGATGCCTTCACCTCAGCAGCAGGCCACCTCACAGGCTCTCGGAAGGGCAGAAGCGATCTGTCGCAATTGCAACTGTCATGGCAATGAAACCGGACATCCTGATAATGGACGAGCCTGCCTCAAACCTCGATCCAAAATCGAGGAGGCAGCTTATTAATCTCCTGAAGGGGTTCGAGCATACCAAAATCATCGCCTCGCATGACCTCGACATGATCCTGGATGTATGTGAAAGATGCATTATTATAAAAGACGGCAAAGTTGTTGCGGACGGGCCTTCAGAAGAATTACTTTTAAATGAACCCTTGCTTGAAGAGAATAATCTCGAGTTGCCTCTATCCAGACAGTACTTGAAGATCAAACAGCCTTTTTGATATATATTTCTTTTGCGATCTCCGGATCGACAGCCACCGTTGTTTCGTCTATCTGGATGACATAGGATGGATTTCTCTGTAAAAGTTTTATGACGCTTCCGGCAGTTATCCCTAATGAATTCAATTTGCTGAGCCTCGAAGGGTTTGTCGGCACAATAAAGGTGATCCTTCCTTTTGAACCGACCTCGAATTCGGACAATCTCGTTACCACAGGCTCCACTTCCACTTTATACTTCTTGCAACATTCTCCCTCTCGGGATCCTCTTGCCGTGGGGGCATGTTTGTGGATGACCGAGGAATGTACAAACACTGTCGGTAAGCTCTTCACTGAGAATATGTTCCATCTTACAGGCATCTGCAATGACCGTATCTTCCCGCATCTCAAAGACATCGGTGAAGAGTCGTTCCGCCAGGCGCAGCCTTCGTATCAGGGCTCTAGCCTGTAAGCGGCCCGTGTCGGTGAATTTAATGATATCACCGGAGATGCCCGCAAGCCCTTCGGACTGCAGAGTGCCTAAGAGTGCCTCAATATCGTCATCTTCAGAGCTCAATCGGAAACGGGCAAGGCTCTGATGGTCTTCTTCATTCAGAACCCACAGCAGCTCCAATGCCTCATCGATTCTTTCTTTGTCCATAGCTATGTACATTAAACTACACCTAAGAAAGAAAACTCAAAACGGCAATTCCAGTGTCATGACGCTGAAAAAACTTTTTTTGTGAATGCGATAGAAAGTCAAATAAATAAACGCGGTTCTCGGACGGGGGCGTAGGTTTTGCGGTGAATCGGGCAAGGTCCGTGTTTGTGCAGCGCTGCCACGTGCTCTTTAGTGAAATAGCCCTTATGCACATCGAAACCATACTCCGGATAAAGGACATGGTATTCAACCATTGCCTGATCCCTGGCCACTTTTGCGAGTATCGAGGCTGCGCTTATTGCTGGTATTTTAGCGTCACCCTTCACAATCGCATCGACCGGAACATCCAGCCTGGGCGCATGGTTTCCATCCACAAAGACCCTGTCAGGCTTAATCTTCAAACCTTCGACAGCACGCTTCATTGCAAGGAGGGTGGCCTGAAGAACATTGAGCCTTTCGATTTCTTCCAGACTGGCCGTTTCGATGCGCCAACTCAATGCGTAAAGTTTTATCTTTTCACAAAGGGCCTCACGCTTGCGTGCGCTCAATTTCTTTGAATCAGCAAGCCCTCCTATCGGACACTCGGGATTCAAGATCACCGCACCCACATAGATCTCCCCTACGCCGGATCCCCGCCCAGCCTCATCACATCCGCACTCAAGTACGATCTCTCCCCCCGGCAGCGGTTTTTTGGGGGAGGCTGATCGTAAAGATTTCATAGGATGGAGAATACTGCAAAACCTTAATTTAGTCAATCAGATACTGGATCATTTGATTCCGACAGCACACCCTTTGTCATTGCGGGAACGACAAAGGTATTTAATTTACGGAGAGACACTAGTTAAGGCTTTCGAGTTTTACAATATTGATATCTGCCTGTATTTGTTTTACAGCATCGGTAAGTTCGTTGTATAAAGCAGCCGCGCGGCTGTCATTAGCCGCAGCCGCTCCGACCGCCTCCCTGGCGAGAACATGGATCTTCTCATGCGCTGCCGATAAGTTGATGAAGCTTGTAAGATGTCCGAGACTGGCGCGCCCTTCATTTTCAGACCATTTGCCGAAACTGCTCTGGCGGGGATCGAGATCGGACTTCGAGAGGCTCCCGCGGCCTTTGACGCAGTCGCCCACTTTATACATGAATGACCTGATATCTCCCTTTGCCACTTCGAGCATGGTCGCCGCACTTCCGGCGGTCCTGAAGCCGATAAATGACTTTTTAAGATCTTCGACGACATTTACGATTTTGTCTGCTCCTTGCAAAACGTCTTCCGCCAGGCTTTCAGTTTCCCTCGCTATCGTGGAAGTGTCTTCGATGTTCCTTGCGACTTCTTCAGCCGCAGAAGATTGCTCAACGACAGCTGTCGCTATTTGCGTTATCTTGTCATTAGTCCTTGTAACGGCATCTGCCATGCCTTCAAGGGCGTTCATGACTGCCTTAATGGATTTGTCGGCCTTGTCCACTTCTGTTGCCGTTTCGGTCATCCTTCTGGTGGTTTCTCCGGATTCATCCTGAATCGAACGTATTTCCGAGGTTATCTGTTCCGTAGACTTAATTGTCTTTTCTGCAAGTTTGCGAACTTCGTCCGCGACAACCGCAAATCCTCTTCCCTGTTCCCCTGCTCTCGCCGCTTCGATAGCCGCATTCAAGGCGAGCAGGTTGGTCTGGTCGGCTATTTCCTTGATTACAGTGACGATGTTGCTTATATCTGCTGCCTTGTTATTAAGTTTATCTATCATCTCGGAAAGCCCTGTAGTCGAGACATACACATGATTTACAACTTTCACCGCTTCTTGAGATATCTCTTTGCCATTGTTGGCCATCTCCATAGCTTCAGACGAAGTCTCTGCTGCTGAAGAAGCATTTTTTGCTATGTCATTTATCGTTTGACTCATTTCCTCGGCGGCGGTCGCTATCTGCTGAGCTTGAGAAGCTTGCTGCCTGGCGCCATTCGTCATATTGTTCGATTTGTCCTTTAACATGCCTGATGTTGTCACCACCTGACCAGTTGAGACAATCATATTTTCTACCATTTTCCCATAGGCATCAAGAACCTTGTCGATGTCCAGGGCAAGCATGCCTATCTCGTCTTTGCTCTTTGCATTCAGTCTTCCCCTTAAGTCGCCTTTCCCGTCGGACAAGGCCGATGAAAAGCCCTGCATCATCTTCCCATATTGCTTGACCGGCTTCGATATAAATCCGCCGCCGACTATGAATGTCGTTGCCGTGACGACTGCAGAAATCACTATGAGTATTGTCCCGATGCCGATCACTATCTTCCACACGGTTTTCATGATGTCATCGGCATATACTCCGGAACCCAATATCCATCCCCAGGGCTTGTAATATTTGACGTAGGATATTTTCAGCGAAGGTTTCTCGCCCTCGGTCTTCGGCCAGGCATATTCGACAAATCCATCACCTTTTTCCTTGCCAAGCTTAACCATTTCCTCCATAAAATACTTGCCGGCCAGATCTTTGAATAATGAAATGCTTTTCCCCTCAACATCCTTCACAGGGTGGGCAAGAAGCTTTTCAGAATCGTTGATCCAGATATACTCCTTTTCCTCTTTACCGTAACGCAAATTTCTGATCTGTTCCTTTGCCTTTTCCTGGGCCTCTCTAACGGTGAACTCCCCCTTTGCGGCTCGCTGGTCATATTCGGCCACTAGCCTGTATGCCAGTTGAACAGGCGATGAGACATATTCCTTTTTATCTTGGGTAAACTTTTCTTTTGTCAATGGCAGTACGTAACCTACGGCGCCTATCATTGCAAGACCCGCTAAGAGAATAGGCATAAGAGATATCTTCCAAAAAATCGGCCAGTTTCGAAACTTCATAAAGTCTTCTACTCTAAGGTTCATTGCAGTCATTGTCCCCTTTCCGAATTTCTCAGGTCCTTTTGCTCACTTTCTGTGAAATGGTTCTCTCTTTTATTTATCGGCCTTATCGTGCGAATCTTAAGGGAAAACCATTATTCACGAATTTTGACCCGTTGGCTTGAATAACGAATGCAATATAATGAAATAGCAATAGGTGGGATGAATCCCCTCCCATGAAGGGAGGGGTGTTGATTTGAAACCTGCCGCTTGCTGCAGGGAGGTCTATTCTGCGGCTGTTTTGTTTATGGGACTTTTTGCTGCAAAAATCCTCTCTTTTTCCTTGATCTTTGCCGCTTTACCCTTTTTGCCTCTCAGATAATAGAGTTTTGCCCTTCTGACACTACCTCTCTTCAGAACCTCTATCTTTTCCACGGTCGGAGAATAAAGAGGGAAGATTCTTTCTACGCCCACACCGAATGATATTTTTCGTACGGTGAAGGTTTCTCTTGTGTTGCCTCCGTGTCTTGCGATCACGACACCGTCAAAGGGCTGGATCCTTTCCTTGTCACCTTCGACGACCTTTACCGAAACCCTTACCGTATCTCCGATATTGAAGTCAGCGACTTCTTTTTTAAAGCTTTCTTCAACCGCTCCAATCAAGCTCATTGCGAATCCTCCTTTATTTCGTTCATTAATTTATGATCCTCTTCACTGAGACTGTATTTTTCGAGAAGATCGGGTCTTCTCAGTACGGTGCGGCGCAGCGCTTCTTTTCGTCTCCACCTCCGTATGTCTTTATGATTACCGGAGAGTAAAACCTCCGGAACTTCCAATCCTCTGAATACAGGGGGCCTTGTATAATGAGGATAATCGAGTATCCCCCATGAAAACGACTCCACCTCGGCGGAGTGCTCATCTCCCAGTACACCGGGTATTAATCTGGCGACCGCGTCTATTATAACTAAAGCGGGCAGTTCTCCGCCAGTCAGTACGTAGTCACCGATTGACAACTCATCATCTGCGAGGGCCATCCTTACCCGTTCATCGACCGCTTCATACCGCCCGCACAGGAATATGAGTTGTCTCGTTTCCTTCGAAAGTTCCGAGGCCATTTCCTGATCGAATCTTTTCCCCGCAGGACTGAGCGTGATCACTCTTCTTTTTGCGGTATCGGGATTCAATGCTTCGATGGCGGCAAAAAAGGGTTCGGGCTTCATAACCATGCCTGAGCCGCCACCGTAAGGGTAATCATCCACGGTCCTGTGCTTATCCTTGGTATAATCCCGCAGATTGCGGACTTGTATGTCGATCAATCCTCTCTGCAAAGCTCTTCCGAGCATACCTTCGGTGAGATATGCAGTAAAGATCCCGGGAAAGATCGTGACTATTTCACATTTCATTTTGGCTAACACCATGAGAAGTTTTCAGGGCCGACAACAAAAACATGAAGGGGTAAGAGGAAACGATTCCTCCTACCCCTTTCGGTTCTTATAATTACTTTACGCAGGGACCCGAATAGAGAAAGAGTTTTTCTCAACCCCCGCCAAGGACAATTATTTATTCAAGAATTTCGAGCACGCAACGCTTCCCTATTTTTGTTCCTGATGCACTAAGTATCGTTCTCATTGCGCGTGCGGTCTTGCCTTGTTTTCCGATGACCTTTCCGAGGTCGGTCTGTGCCACTCTAAGTTCAAAAACAGTAGTTTTTTCGCCGTCAACCTCAGTAACATTAACCTCCTCAGGCTTGTCTACCAGAGCCTTTGCCATCTTTTCCACTAAGTCTTTCATTCTCCACCTCCATACGAGTTTTGAGCTGTCTACAAGCCAGCTCTTTGCATAAGCTTTTTAACCGTAACAGTAGGTTGTGCTCCCTGCTGCAGCCATTGTTTCGCCTTTTCCAGGTCGAGCTTTATTTCGGAAGGCTCTTTCAAGGGATCATAGGTCCCGAGTATCTCTATAAAGGGCCCGTTCCTCCTTGCCCTGGAATCAGCAACAACAAACCTGTAGAAAGGTCTTTTATGTGCTCCCAGTCGTGTAAGTCTTATTTTTACCAAAACCTCACCTCCTTACAAAAGTCTATAATATTAATATATTTTTGTAAATAAAGTAAAGGCGGGAGCACGTTTGATTTTTAAGTAGAATTTCCGTTATTATCACACACATGGAAGTCAAAAAATCCTTTGATGACGCGAGCCGCTATATCATGAATACCTATAACAGATACCCTCTGGTGCTCAGGAAGGGCAGGGGCATGAAGGTGTGGAGTTCAGACGGCAAGGAATATCTCGATTTTGTCGGCGGGGTTGCCGTAAATATCCTGGGCCACTGCCATCCGCGCGTCGTGGTCGCGCTGCAGAAGCAGGCACAAAGGCTTATCCATGTATCGAATTACTATTACATAGAGCCGCAGATAAAACTCGCAAAGCTTCTTGTGGAACATTCCTTTGCAGACAAGGTGTTCTTTTGCAATTCAGGGGCCGAAGCGATCGAGGCGGCAATAAAACTTGCACGGAAATATACCAAGGAGCAGATAAATGCCGAACGTTTCGAGATAATAACTGCGGTGAATTCATTTCACGGAAGGACTCTTGCCGCGCTTACCGCAACAGGCCAGGAGAAGTTGCAGAAGGGTTTCGAACCTTTGGTCCCGGGTTTCAAACACGTTCCTTTCAATGACCTGAAAGCGCTTGGCAAGGCCGTTTCGAAAGAGACGTGTGCCGTGTTGCTGGAGCCGATTCAGGGTGAAGGCGGTGTGAGGGTGCCTGATCAGAACTATCTGACGATGGTGAGAGAACTCTGTGACGAACGTAACCTGTTATTGATCCTGGATGAGGTCCAGACCGGGATGGGCAGGACAGGAAAGCTGTTCGCCTATGAACATTTTGGAATCACACCCGATATTTTGACGCTTGCGAAAGGGCTTGGTGGGGGAGTGCCGATAGGGGCGATGCTTGCGACCGATAAGGTTGCCTCCGGTTTTCGGCCGGGCAACCACGCATCAACATTCGGCGGGAACCCATTGGTCTGTGCAGCCGGAACAGCAACCGTCGAAACGATTCTCGAAGACGGGTTTATTCTGGACCAGTGCAACAGGATGGGCAAGTATTTCGTAGAAAGGCTCGAACACCTTAAGACAGTATTCCCCGGACTTATCAAGGAAATAAGGGGTAAAGGGCTTTTGTTGGGCATGGAACTGACAACCGTGGGAGATCCGATCGTGAAGGCATGCCTTGACAAGGGAATGCTTATCAACTGTACTTCCGGGAATACCTTGCGTTTCATCCCGCCTCTGATCGTTCAGCGCAGGGATATAGACCAGCTTATCGATATTCTCCATGGGATCTTTTTAAAATTACCCCTGATTTGACGGAAATACAGGTGAAGAAGAGAGATTTCTTAACACTGCGTGACGTGTCCTCTGATGAGATGAATCTCATTCTCGAAAGGGCGATTCAATTCAAGGCGGGAATAGACGCGAATAAATGTCCTTTAATCGGAAAAAGCGTCGGTCTTCTGTTCGAAAAAGCATCTACAAGAACGCGGGTATCTTTGGAGGTGGGCATTTATCAGCTCGGTGCAAAGGCGATCTACATGAATGCAAAAGAGATACAGATAGGAAGGGGAGAGACGATCCATGATACGGCCAAGGTATTGTCGCGGTATCTTGACGCGGTCGTCATCAGGACTTACAGCCATGATACGCTCACAGAATTCGCCTCTCATTCTTCGATCCCCGTGGTCAACGGCCTGAGTGATTCACACCACCCATGCCAGGTGCTCGGAGATCTCATGACTATTATCGAAAAGAAAGGCCGCTTGAGAGATATCCGGCTTGCCTACGTGGGCGACGGCAATAATGTCGCAAATTCCTTGATCGAAGCCGCTGCTATGATGGGCATAAATTTCACCCTTGCATGTCCCAAAGGCTATGAGCCGTCTTCAGATATTTTAGAAAAGGCAGCGATGTCGGACAGCGACATTGCTGTTGTGAGAGAACCGCGGGAAGCGGTCCAAAATGCAGATGTTGTGTATACGGATGTCTGGGTGAGCATGGGACAGGAGAAGGAGGCGGACAAGAAAAAGGAGAGGTTCAAGAAATATCAGTTGAACAGTGGGCTCATTTCTTATGCGAATAAGGATGTGTTGGTGCTCCACTGTCTACCCGCTCACAGGGGCGAAGAGATAACCGATGAGGTGATCGACGGTCCCCGGAGCGCGGTTTTTGATCAGGCGGAAAACAGACTCCATACTCAAAAGGCGTTGTTAGAGTTTCTCTTGAAGTAATTCGAAAAATTATTTAATCTGAAAAGTTCCTAAGCCCGAAAAATGTAGTTGATGGCTGGTATATATGCAGAAAAACCTTTACAAATCGCAATTTGGTCTTTGGCTGGAATCTAACAGGTGTAAATAAAAACGTGAAGGCGTTCCTATTGGCATTTGTCTTACAAAGGTGGCGACAGTAAAGCTTTTTCTGCACATACACCAGCCGCTTTATTTTTTATAGAAGCATTTTTTGGATAAAAAGATATATGAAAAAACATAATTTTGTATTGTTTTTTTTGCTGCCGATGTTTCTTTTGTTCCCTGTATGTGGATATGCAAAAACTCTCCATGTCGAAATCGCTCCTAAAAAAATCGGACAGGGGGATGTTTTTTTCATTAAGGTATCCAACGCAAAAACTTCACAAGTGCCTTCCGCTTCATTGGGAAATAATGAGTTTTATTTCAGCAGTTGCGGTGAGGGCTGCTATATCGCGATCGGAGCGGCGGAAATAAAATCGAAACCAGGGCGCTATATCGTCAAACTGAAAGTGGGGAGAAGGCAAAAGAATCTCAGGCTCTCTGTGAAGAAGATCAAGTTCCCGATACTGAAACTCACCCTCCCCGAGGATAAAGTGATTTTGAATCCTGAGGACCTTGACAGGACCAAAAGTGAGGACATACGACTGGGAGAAATATTTCAGTCGGTGTCGGACAAGCTGTGGGAGGGCCGTTTCATTTCGCCGCTTAAGAATGAATTGTCCACCGCCTTCGGCGCCGAACGAATTATGAACGGGAAATGGGTGAGTATCCACAAGGGGGTCGACATAAAAGGAAAGGAAGGAGAAGAGGTTAAAGCATCGAATAAAGGCAGAGTTGTGCTGGCCGAAGGACTTTTTTTCGGAGGCAATACCGTGATAGTCGACCATGGACAGGGAATCTGTACCATCTATATGCATCTGTCGAAAATAGAGGTGAATCCCGGAGCTACGGTCTCGAAAGGCGAGGTTATAGGATTTGTAGGTTCATCGGGAAGGTCAAGCGGACCGCATCTCCATTTTGGGGCAAAGGTGATGAACATCCCTGCAAACCCGGTTTCGTTGACGGAATTGAAACTGCAATAATGACTAAAGTGTTGCCGTATCCCATAAATGACTCAACAAAAAGGAGTGATCATGCTTAAGGCAAAAGATATTATGACGAAAGATGTTGTAACGGTAAAAACGGACACTACGATTGAGGAACTTGCACGGATACTCATGAGGCACCGGATCAGCGGTACTCCTGTAGTGGATGAACAAGGGAATTTAAAAGGCATCGTTACGGAAAACGACCTCATAAGCAAGAACAGCAGACTTCATATCCCAACGATATTGAGGCTGTTTGATGCCTATATACCTCTCGGTACGAGCAGACTGGAGGATGAGATCAAGAGGATGACCGCGCTGACCGTGGATGAAATATGCTCAAAGGATGTGATCACCGTGGATGAGGAGACTTCCGTTGAGTATATTGCAACGCTCATGACAGAGAAAAAGATCCATCTTCTGCCCGTTCTGAAGGAAGGGAAAATAGTCGGGATAATCGGGAAGAAAGATTTCATAAGGGGAGTCGCGGACGAGGCTTCTGAAACTTAGACGGGAAACTGTGACGAGATTTCTCACGGCTCCGCATCGGTTTAGGATTCATCCTTGTTTTTTTGTAAAGTGCCTTTCTTTATTTGTATTTTATGAGAGGTTGTACTATATTTTATGTAAAAAGGAAGGTTTATATGAAGTTAAGAATTTTTGCATTAATAACAGCTCTTCTGATTTGCTATGGGTGTGCAAGTTATAAATATCAGCCCCAATCTTGTTATGAGATTGAAAAATACAGATCCTATAGCGGGCCTTATTGCGCTCCATCTCCCTAATATTTCTCCGAGATGGAGCATTGCATACATAGAGAAATCCGGCGATAAACTATTTTACAGTTCCCTTTTGTCCGGGTCAGACCGGATAAAAGACCCGCTGTTTGACTTATTCATAAACTTGATATTGAGAAAATGCGTAGAACAGGAGATACAGGGGTCATAAGACCGGACCAACATTTCGGCAGCCAGGGTTATCTCCTCATCGCTCCTGTCGAGAATTTCAGGGACCAGTTTCATCATGTCGTATTCGATGTTGGCGGTATTTTGGTTCGTAGGGATGACGCAGTCGGCATTCACTATGATCCCGTTTTTATCGGTCTGATAGTTATGGAACAGGATACCCCTGGGTACTTCGACCGCTCCTACGCCATTGCCGGCCCTCACCGGAATCCTGTGCTGCTCATTCAATCCCACGACGATCTCTTCATTATAATTGAGCGAACTATTTTTCAGGTCTTCCAGAATTGATACGGCTTCTTCGAGACAATGGACGCACTCGACCAGTTGTGCGACCGTGTTCAGATAGGGGTTTATGCACTTAGGCTTCAGTCCAAGTGCAGCGGCCACTTCCTTTGCCTTCGGGTGGAGCTTTTCGGAGTTCAGATTAAATCTTGCCAAAGCGCCTACCGCATAAGATTCTCTGCTCAGTTTTGCATGTTTTGCCGAGGAGTGAGGGACCACAAATTCATTGGTAATACCCCTGTAATCCTTTTTGTTCATCCTGACTCCGTCCGTAGAACCGATGTCACCCATCAAGAGAGGATATTCTTCATCGTCGCTTACGAGCGCCACATATTCGGTGTCCCGTTCGAAATCGGGAAATTTCAATAAGGCGGCCAATTCCAGCGTCGCGTCAATATCGGACCGCATGTCCTTAAACATATTGAGCATGGCATCGAGATCTTTCGGCTTTGGAAGTTTGGTGAATCCCCCGACAATTGCGGATATGGGATGGACATGCCGGCCGACCAGGATATCGCACATGTCGTTACAGGCCTTTTTCATCCGCAAAGCCCTGCGTACGACCTCATTATGGCTGTTGATTAATGGGACAAAACTTTTCACCCCCAAAAGGTCCGGCGCCACAAGAAGATAAATATGCAGGATATGGCTGTCGAGTATCTCGAAGTGCAGCAGGAGTTTCCTCAGTTTTACCGTCTGTTCTGTCGGCGTGATTCCGAGGGCATCCTCTGCTGCCTGGATAGATGCGAGGGTATGCCCGCATGCGCAAATACCGCATATCCTGCTGGTAATATGCTGGGCCTCAAAAATTGATCGGTCCCGCAACATCCCTTCAAAAAAACGCGGCGCCTCGACAATGTCAAGACGGCAGGTTTCCAATCTCCCTTTCTTGACATTAATGACGATATTCCCGTGTCCTTCAACCCTTGTCAAATATTCCACATTGATATTTATATTTCTTTTATTCATATCAGTTAGCCGAGCTCTCTGCATTTGTTATACATATTCATTTTATTCAAGATCAGATCCAGGGGAATTTTATATTTTGCCAGCACGTCCTGAGCGCCCTTTTCATTCGGATTACTTACCATGCCCCGGCATCCGTAACATATGTTCCCATTGTTTATACACCATGAATTGCAGCCTGCTTTTGTCACGGGTCCGAGACAGGTCACTTTTCTGTCATACATACAGACGTTCTCGTTCAACTTGCATTCGACGCACACGGGGTAATCCGGCACGTAATACGGAATTCCCTGCAAAACAGCCTTCAAGACGGCAACGAACTCGGGGATGTAGACAGGACAGCCATGGACGAAATAATCGGCCTTGACCACCTGATGAACGGCTTTGGTCACTTCTGTCGGGAAGAAGCGGTTGCTGTCTCCGTATACATATTTGCCGATGTCTTCGAGATCGAAATTGTTCTTCATACCATTTACCCCGCCGATGGTTGCACAGGAACCATAGGCGATCATGACCTTCGATTTTCTCCGTATCTCCTGAAGCCTTTCGGCTGCGTGATGATTGGTGATACTCCCTTCGATTATTGCAACGTCCAGATCCTTACCCCACTTTTCGGACATCACCTCTCTCCATACGACAACATCTACAGCTCCGAGGACGTTCAACACTGCCTCGCCCATGTTTGCGATCTGCAATTGACATCCTTCACAGCAGGCAAAATCGAAAATACCGACTCGTGGTTTCTTCATACTAAAAAGCCTCACTCAAGTTTTTGATTTGTTCATAATTAAAAACAGGGCCGTCCTGACAAACATAGAGATTCTGAATCTGGCAGCGGCCGCATTTTCCATTGCCGCATTTCATGTTCCTTTCAAATGATAAAAGAACCTGACGTTCCGGAATTCCCTTCGCCAGCAACTCTTTTATTACAAAGTTATACATAACAGGCGGCCCGACTACCGCGGCAAACGTCCTCAACGGCTCGATATCAACGCCCGGTATGAGTGTTGTGATCACGCCGACGTTTCCAGCCCAGTCAGGGGCTGCGCGGTCTACCGTACAGGCATAATGGAGGTCCGTGCGCTTGTTCCAGCCTCTAAGCTCATCACTGAAGAGCATGTCCTTCGGCTCTTTGCATCCGAATAAGATATGGACCTTTCCGAAATCACGGCGGTTGTCAAGGACATAGGTAATGAGAGACCGTAAAGGGGCTATGCCCAAACCCCCGGCGATAATTAAAAGGTCATTTCCCTCAAGTATCCTTATGGGAAAGCCCTTCCCGTACGGCCCTCTTATTCCTATCTCGTCTCCCGCTTTTAATGTGTGAAGACTTCTCGTGACCTTTCCTACTGCCCTCACACATAAGTCAAAGGAATCACGCCTGGCAGGGGACGAGCAGATGGAAATGGGAACTTCACCGACGCCCAACAAAGAGATCATGATAAACTGTCCCGGTTCGTGATCAAGCGTTTCACCGTCCCTGAGCGCTATCTCGAAGAACTTTTCATTTTCCGTCAGTTTTTTTGTCTGAAGGATCTTCGCTTTTTTTAATCTGTAACCGGAATTTTTTAAAGCCACTTTTTCCATACTCGGTCTTCACTCTCCTTTATCAGTTCATTCAGGGTCTCTTTTAGACTTATGAGGGCCATGCACGTGCGGGTGCACCTGCCGCAGCCTGTGCAGAAAAACCGCGAAAATCTATCCATGGGATACCTGAACTTGCGGTAATACCGGTGTCGTTGCCGTGCGGAGCGCTCCTTCCTGAAGTTAATGCCTCCAGCCACCCGCGCGAACGGTTCGAGCTGGCAGGAATCCCAAACACGGTACCGAATGCCTCCTTTCAAGTCCAGGTCGAGCTCATCTCTTATATCGAAACAGTAGCAAGTCGGACATACATTTGTGCAATTCCCGCACGCCAGGCATCGTTCATTAAGGTCTTTCCATACGCTCGCTCTGAATGACCTGTCGAATAACTCAGGGATGCGCCAGCTCTCTATCGGGACTTCGTTGCTGAATATCTTCCTTTTATTGTCCCGCAATCCTTTGATTTCATTCATATGGGATGCGTCGGCCTTTTCAAATGGTCCTGTTGCATCGATAATTTCATCCCCTGTCTGCGTGTTCACGTGGACGATGAAGTAGTCCCCCAGATCTGTAAAGAAAAGGTCATACCCTCCACTGGGGAAACTTGCATTCACGAGATGACAACTCGCATATTCATCACAATAGTCATTGCATTCAAGCCCGATCAGCGTTATTTTATTTTTACGCAGCAGATAATTATAATCTTTGGGACGTTCGGAGCAGACCATATTCAAACACTGTATTCCGGCAAGATCACAGGTATGTGCCCCGAAGATCGTCATCGGTTCATACTCGACAACCGCCTCGGCATTTGCGCCCCTGGGGTCCTTAAATTCAAGAAGGGTTTCGCGCTGGGGCATAAAGAATTTCTTGAGCGGCAAGATGGTGGGAATATACCGGAGCGCGATTTCATTGCCCGATGTCACTTCTTCAAAGGCAAAGTTATTGAAACCTTTCGGTACCGGCGCTACCAGCTTCTGCATCTTCGAAAGTCTTGAGATGAAATCATTAAATCCTTTCTTGCGCAGTATCACATATTGCATGTCATCCATATCTTCCTCTTCTGTTTAGACTGCTTTTTAAAGGCACACTCGATAATAATCACTCAACTGCAGTTACAAACAAAGCGAACGGTCCGAGAGAGTGCGGCAACGATTCCCGGCGACTTTTGTTACTATAAGAACTTATATTTGTCCCTGTCAATAAGAAATCAGCGAATATCCTTTTCTCGTCTTATGAATTTGAGGCATACCAGGGTAAAATTATATCCTAAAGGTTCAAAACCCCTGACCGCTAACATGTAAACTTAACAAAACAGCTTATCACCGCATCTGTGAGTAAAGATAAAAGCATTTCCGGCTTGAGAATTTAAGAAGCATAATATTTCTTAATAATTTATAATAAAAATATAAGAAAAGAGGAGGTAAGAATAACATGTTTGGAACTCAGGATTTAATTCTCATCGGGATAATAGTAGTTGTCTTATTCGGTGCTACGAAGCTTCCCCAACTCGGAAGCGGCATAGGACAGGCAATCAGGAATTTCAAGAAGGGTATATCTGACACCGACGAAATAGAAGCGCCTAAAAAAGATAGCTCTAAGAAAGAGGGAACGCCCGAAAAAGAAGATTAGTCAAGATCTATTGCAGGAGTGACACCGTGAGTAGCGCTGTCCGAGACGGGAATGTATCACCTATTTAAAATATTTTTCCCGTTGGTCAATTTCTTATTGAGAATACGATCCGCCGTGAACAATCCGCTTTGTATTGCTCCAAACATGCCCGGACCGGGAAAGGTCTTTGCACCTGTGAGATAGAGATTCTTAATCGGTGTTTTTGACGGTGATCGTTTGAGCAAAGATTGCCCCGGCGTACCAGAGGCAAGCACATGACTTCACAAGCAGGATATGTCGTATGTCCCGAAGGTTGGACAAAAAGCCTGAAAAACCTTTAATATTATTCACATGCGAGAGTGGCGGAACTGGCAGGCGCGCTGGACTTAGGACTGCTCCAGGGCGTTTTTTAAAGAATCGGCCTCTGGTCTGGATTTAGACTTAATTGGTTGATTTTAAAATAGAAAAGGTTATTTCTATTGTTTGCTTTTTTTGGGTGTATTATGTAAAATTGGGTTATATTCTGCTACAATTTTACTACAGTGAAAATGTTCGCTCCTTCCTGAAGTCAACACGCTGTCAGACAGCTCTCAGACCGTGGTTTCTTTTTGTAACCCTGATGAAGCGGCGTAACTTAATAAAGTGTAGTTATCGAGTTTCTGGCTATCATCCTAAAAAGGCATGATATCCAGCTAGAAAAAATACGAAATCTGTTAAAATCCTGAATGACTATGATAGACTTTGCGGAGATGAGCAGGAACTATATAATTACTTGTTCGGCGTAAAAATATGGCAATTCCATTCAGACATACGGCTGGTTTCGGCAAGCGCATCGAATACGGGGTGACCTGTGAATGAAGCTGACCAGCACACTTAAGATCGCGGCTGCAACGGCAAGTGTCATCGGAATCCTGTTGGGCTTTTTTGAGCGTTGGTTTTCACCCACAGTTCTGGTGACCGAAGATTCGCCTTCGTACCCGGAGTGGTTAGGCGCATCTTCTTTTAGCAAATCACTTGCAAATGTAGAACAGAAAAGGGTTTAGGGGTGATTTAACATTTCTAATGTAGCCAGTAAATACAGTTATATAGCTTGACATGATATGATGTAATGTGTATAATAGTAGCCATGAGAGCAAAAAGGACGCCCCGCATGCACCTGGAGATCCAGAAATATGGTCAAACGTACTCCGGCCTCATCCGCACCACGTTCCGCGAAGGCGACAAGATCAAACACACAACACACGGCAGGATAAAAGACAAAAGCTATGAAGAGTTGAAGCTGTTACAGGCTGCCTTTAGAGGCGATGCAATAATAAAGAGTTCTCAGGGCGCCCATAAGATCACTGAATCAAAGGAATACGGGGCATCATATGCCGCATTGCAGTTAGCAAAGGAACTGCAATTAGATAAGGCTATTTATTCAAAGCCGACAGAGCAGTGGGTCAAGGACTGTCTGGCGATGATTGTGGGCCGTCTGATATATTCCGGCAGCAAGTTATCCCTGTCTCACCGGTGGAAGGACACGGCATTATGGGAGCTGTGCGGAGTACAGGGCGAGGTTGATGTGGACAATCATTGCTATGAGGCTATGGACAAGCTATTGCAGAGACAGAGGGCGATACAAGATACCTTGGCAAGGCGACATCTTCGCAATGGGGCTCTGGTTCTCTATGATATAACGAGCAGTTATTTTGAAGGGCAATACGAGGACAGCGATATTGTAGCGTTTGGATATAATCGTGACGGCAAACGCGGACATGAGCAGATGGTCATAGGGCTTCTGTGCAGTTCTGAAGGCTGTCCTGTGGCACTGGAGGTTTTCCCCGGCAACACACAGGATGCCGCAACCGTGGTAAACAAGATAGCCGAACTACAAAAGACCTATGGGATACAGGAGATTATTTTTGTAGGCGACAGGGGGATGGTGACACGGGCAAATTACGAGAAGGTAAAGGATGTAGAAGGCCTCAGTACGATATCGGCCTTGACGCATCGTCAGATAGTGGAACTGCTGAACCGCAAGCTTATACAGGTGGATATGTTTGACGAAAAGCATATAGTGGAGGTGATTGACCCTGACAATACAGGGCAGCGGTATTGTTTATGCCGGAATCCTAAGAGTGCCGAAAAGAGAGACCAGGACCCGCAAGGCCTTGCTGGACGCTACGCGCACGGCCTTGGAGAAGATATCGCAATCCAAACGGAAGGGGACGCCTGAGGCCATAGGCAAAAGAGTCGGCAAGGTGTTCGCCAAAACAAAGATGGAGAAGTTTGTGCAGTGGGAAGTAAAAGAGGGGTGCCTGCTGTGGAGCTTTAAAGAGGACAAGGTATATGCGGAGCAGCTTCTGGATGGCTGTTATATAATTAATACGGATGTTTCTGCGGAGCTTATGGACAAGCAGGAGATCGTTGCCTCTTACAAGAAGCTTGCGCTGGTGGAACAGGCCTTTAGAAATCTTAAGACCGTGCAGCTTGAAATTCGTCCTGTTTACCACAAGACAGATGATCGGATCCGCTGCCACGTCTTTCTCTGCATGCTTGCCTATTATATCCAGTGGCATATGAATCAAAGGCTGAAACCTTTATTTCAATCAGACGGCAAAAACAAATACCGCAGATGGACCTTCGAAAATGTAAGTGAGAGATTGAAGAGTGTGCGCAGGGAAATTGTGACCGTAGAAGATACCAACTGCAGGGTTGTCAGCACTCCCGATGAAGAGCAAAAGAGAATACTGGATCTGCTGAAGGTAACGCTGTAGCCATATTCCGGAAATGCAAAACTGCCTTCAAATCATTGCTGGGCACGGGTTTCTATGTGGGTTTGAAAAAGAAAATGCGGTTAGGGTGGGCCGGCTGGATTTTGGCCTCTGTTGCAGCGATGGCTTATATCGTGGTCGATGTGCTTGGCAGCGCTGCGAAGAAGCGTTCGCTTGATGCCGCGCGAGTCGCTCCGCCAGAGCACACTGAAGATCGGCCGTCACAGAGCGCTTTAGCAAAAAATAGAGCAGACTAACTTTAGTGGGAAAATGTTAAGAGAACATGATATGAACAAAAAGCAAAAAATAGTACTTATCGTTGGAGCTTTGCTTATGATTGTAGTCTTTTTCTCAGCACCAATTTACGTGCCTTATCAAGGAGGATATGTTAAGGTAGAACGCTCTAACGAAAGTGGAAGAATACTACCTTCTGATATCTTAATGAGAGAAGGGCTTGTTGCAGCCGTTACCGCAATAATTTATTTTGCACTCAAAGATAAAAAAGAATGAGGACAATGTTTACTTTGAACTCGAATTCTTTATCTTTAGACTGACTTTATTCATCTCTATCTTCCTGTAACACGCCACTTTTAAACCTGATATAGTTGTGCTGAGTATAAACAGTAGTCAAATCATGAAAGGGCGTTTTTTCAAAGATGAGACTTTCTCTTGGTATTTATTTTGAAAACTTAATGTGCACAATTACATAACCTATTCTGACTGAAGAATTGCGCCTGTATCACACACAACAACAAAGGTTCCATTGCCATAGGTTACTGCATTAAAATAAGAAAAGGCTGGGGTTCTGTTTGTCCACGTAACCCCATCCGGTGATGTGAGGATGTTGCCAGCGCTACTCACAGCAACAAAGGTTCCATTGCCATAGGTTACTGCAGACAGATAATTAGAAATTCCTGAGGTTCTGTTTGTCCACGTAACCCCATCCGGTGATGTGAGGATGTTGCCAGCGCTACCCACAGCAACAAAAGTGCCATTGCGATAGGTTACTGCATTAAGATAATTAGAAATTCCTGAGGTTCTGTTTGTCCACGTAACCCCATCCGGTGATGTGAGGATAGCAGAAGCACCCACAGCAACAAAGGTTCCATTGCCATAGGTCACTCCAGCAAGCACATTAGAAGTTCCTGAGGTTCTTGCCGTCCATGTCGCCCCGTCCGGTGATGTGAGGATGGCATAAGCACCCACAGCAACAAAGGTTCCATTGCCATAGGTTACTGCAGACAGATAATTATAAATTCCTGAGGTTCTGTTTGTCCACGTAACCCCATCCGGTGATGTGAGGATAGCAGAAGCACCCACAGCAACAAAGGTTCCATTGCCATAGGTCACTGCCCTAAGATAATTAGAAGTTCCTGAGGTTCTTGCTGTCCATGTAGCCCCGTTCCGTGATGTGAGGATGGTACCTGCATCACCCACAGCAACAAAGGTTCCATTGCCATAGGTCACTCCAGCAAGCACATTAGAAGTTCCTGAGGTTCTTGCCGTCCATGTCATCACCCCGTTCGATGGAGTACTCTCGTTATGGCCACCACCACAGTTAATCAACGAAAAAAAAGTGGCCGCAATGATTATGATACATATGAGGTTGAGAAACCTTTTGCCTAATATCATTATTCACGTACTTCCAAGGTGAAAAATTATTGTGATCTTACTAAGCTTGGGAAGTATCCTATCACATGAAATTATATTTGTAAATTCGTTGTATAAGTTGGGGTGCGCGACAAATTTATGAGTAAGTAATTCAAGCCGCACGGTATTCCCAAAAATCCTCCCATCGATTGCTGAAGAAACAACATCGTAGGGAAATAATATTATTGGCGCCCTCGACAGACCAGTGCATACCGGATTGTTTTAGTCTTTGACCGATAACCGAGCGGCAACCAGCCTCTAATACACCTGAGCCGACAAAGAATCCCTTCCTCCTGAAGACGTTATATCTCATTCGTTCTTTGTTCTTCTCAAAATAATTGACGGTCTTTTCAGATATCTCCCTGTAACATTCTGAAGATGGCGACAGTTGTTTAATTGCTTCGATAACCTTCTCAACTTGACCATTATCCAGCTCTTTGCGCCGTCTGTCAGCCCATTTATGCAGTTTCTTTTTATCATGATCAAGTACAGCTCTCCCCGCTTTCCAGTAATGTTCCCTTGCATGGTAAAGATCAATAATCTGAACCGCGCCGGGGAAAGCCTCATCTGCAATATTCCATATCCATGAAGCCCCATCGCCTAATACTGCAACCTCTTTCGCCCTGTCTACTCCCCGCCGTTTTGCTTCCGCATATATTCGTCTCCCAAAATCCTCTGATGTCTTGATTGCCCCCACATAACTCGTTGATCCTTCATCCCTGACAGGACGCCCCTTTTCATCAAGTCCGGTCTGGGTGAACACACAGCCCAATTTTACCTCACGGGTCTTGGCCTGACCATCTTCGGCTTTCCCCTTGCTGTTAACAAGCTCTTTCTTGACCATCGGAACCCCTGTGCCATCCATGCAAATGTACATCTTCGGAACGGATTTTATCGGCATAATCTTCTCTGACATTGCGGCTGAGGCCTGCCTGTCAAAAAACTCTTCTGCCTGATGGCCAAGCTTATTACATGCTCTTTCTATTTCTTTGGCGGTAATATCGAGGCCTGCCATTTCCTTTATATCCTCATGTCCAAGACTAAAGGCCCGATATGTGCCGACTCTGGCCATTATTCTTCTGACTCCGGGACTGAAGGACGTACATTCTATATCCAGATCCTTGTCTTTCGGACACATGCCGCTGCCACAGCGACGGTCATAATAATAAGCACGGGTTACATCCACTTGACAGTGTAAGATCAATTCCGCAAATATGAATCAGGGTATAATTCTCAATGGCCAAAACAATCTCTCAAAGAGAGAAAGGAGAATTATACCCATGAGAAGAAGTTTATCAAAGAAGACGAAAAAAGTCATTGAGGAGAATTTGAAAGAATTTATGACGTTGCCGCCGTTGATGGAGCTGACGAGGATCGGAGCAAGGATGATGTTGCAGTCGGCCATGGAGGAGGAAGTGACGGCGTATCTTCAGAGAGACTATTATGAAAGGAATGCCGGCGCTAAAGGAAGCCGGAGTGGATCAAAACCCAGGACCGTGAAGATCGGCAGCGGTGACATCGGGATAAGGATGCCACAAGTGAGAAATGCCGGTGGCCCGTTTCATTCCATGATCCTGCCGCCCCGTGTAACACAGATGGATGAAATACAGGAGATCATCCCCCTCTTATACATGAACGGCCTGTCTACGAGGAAGGTAAAGAAGGCGGTGGGCAAGCTCATAGGGAAGAAGGGCTTGAGCCATCAGAATGTCATGAGGATCAGCGGCAGAATCGTAGAGGAGTTCAATGTCTGGAAGAAGCGGGATTTGTCCGAACTGAAAGTAATTTACTTGATCCTCGACGGAGTACGGTTGGGAGTAAGGGCAGGCACGACAGAGAAAGAGACGGTGCTGGTGGCGTGGGGGTTTCTGGAGGATGGCAGCCGGGAGCTTATTAGCGTATCTCTGGGCAACCGTGAATCGTATAGTTCCTGGAAAGGATTTCTGGATGATCTGATAAAGAGGGGATTGAGTGAGCCGATGCTTACCGTTATCGACGGGTGTCCGGGGCTCATCAAAGCGGTTGAGGAAGTCTTCCCTGAATCGGACAAACAGAGATGCACCAAACACAGGACCGAAAACGTGCTGGATAAAGTCTTGAAGCAGGACCGGGCAGAAGTGAAGGAGTCGGTACGGAAGGTATTCTACGCTTCGACCTATGAACATGCAAAGGAAGCAGTGGAGATGTTCAAAAAGAAGTGGAGCATGAAATATCCATCAGCGGTGGAGTGTCTCACCGACGATATAGAAAGCTGTTTAACCTATTACAAGTATCCATACGCACATTGGAAGCGTATACGGACGACGAATGTTGCGGAACGAGGATTCAAGGAGGTGAAGCGACGGGTAAAAGCCATAGGACGGTTCAAAGATGAAGGGCGTGCGCTCACCATGGTTTACTGGCAACTGAACGAACTGAAATGGAAAGGCGTGGGCATGACCAAAGAGGCAAAGGCAATTCTTACAAGAATCCGTGCATCAAAGATTCAGAGGGTTGCGGCATAATCGGAATCATGAGAACCGTTGAGAATAAAGCCCTGACGAGAATTTACAGAAAAGACTTGACACCGCCATCCACTTTGCCCAATACCGTCATAACTTTTTTCCCCCGATATTCCAAAAACTCATAGGTGTGCCCACTATCGCACGGAATGCTTTTGCCTTTATAACCGCTGTTGCCTGAATTGAGGAGAGTTTCGAGCATAAGTCCACCAATGCTGTGCATAGATGAGCGAATGCACATCTCAAGGGATTCCATATCGATTCGCCCCTCTTTCCCTACCATTGTGACTATTCGGTCCACTTCTTTTTGTATCTCCCCGCAAAGCGCCTTTGTAAGTTTTTTTTAACTTCTTCCAGTTCAGTGTCATCTCCAACGCCAACTTCCGGTAAGGAAGTAAGATCACTCAGCTTTTCACTTGCTGTAATAATCTCATTACAAAGACGCTGAAAGGTTCGGTAGTTATCGTTTTCCTCTATATATTTCTGCAGTTCCGGGCCGACCTTGAGTTGTTTGGTATAGCTTTTACCCTTGATCGTCGTACTCCAGAGAAATTGTGGCCCATGACCGGGGTGTCCTTTCTTTGTGCACACACAATTTTTCTTTCCGCATTTCCGGTAGTTTATTGAGATCGTGCCGCGCCTGAAGTTGCCTGCCTTCGCCAACTCCTTGAATAACGACTTTCTTTGTTCCAGAAGTTTCTCTACGCCCTCTGTCATAACGCCCCTCCTTATCTGTTAGCTCATATACTAACAGATTATAGCGCAAAAAAATACTTCTCGCAACTCCTCTCACATTTTTGACGCAGACCCTATAAGTTGCGATCTTTTTCGACATGCCTTCTTCTGAGAATCGTACTCAATTTAGCTTTTGAGATTAAATACTTATGCAGTCTTTCTGTACGGTAAAAGATAAGATACTCGCTGGTAGAATTTGGTCTCACTTTCTTCTGGTAATCCTCAATTTGCTTAGTCAAGCAATTCTGAAACATTGTAGGGTATGCCGTGTAAAACATATGACTTGTCGGTTAAAGTCCGACTGTGGGAATTTGGTAGCTCACCCACATAGCTTGAGGGAGGTGCAAAGGGTAACCTGAAGCATCAAGTTTCCTGACAAAGGCTCCGCAAGGGAGCTGAGCAAACCCGCAGGCCGCAGCGTAAGCGAACCTATGCGTAGCCTCGTAAGTGATAGACGGAGTTGTCGACCCTCTCCTACATTGGGGAAGACCGTAGCATCTATCCTAACAGAAACTACCGTAACCGATAGATGGGCTCCCGGGGTGACAGGGGTGGCATGCAGGGGAAGCCATATGATAATGAACACGGGAGACCCGTGTCGATGCCTTCAGAGGGCAACTGGTGGATATAAGGAAACGAAGTTCCACGGGGTCGGTACGGGAGTCGGAGTTGCCCATACTACCGCTACTATCTCAAAGACAACATAACTTTGGGAGAGGGAAGGGGCAATACCTTCATCATGTTTCCGAAGGAATGAAGGGAAGGAGATTGCGGCAACGCTATAAACTCCAGTAGTTCTGGGAACTTCAGAGGAAACTATACCAGCAGGCCAAGCGGGAGCGAAAGCCTCTGGAAGAAGATGATTGGAAAGCCGGATTCGGGAAAACCGACCGTCCGGTTGTGTGTCCAGCAAAGGCTGGTGTATTCAGCAGGAGACAGTCCTGCCATGGCAACAGTCAGAAGCCATGTAGTTAGGATGGCAGGGTAAAGGGAAACCGATATCCTGAAGCCCATCGACACTGTCATCTGAAGGATGATAACGAGTTGCCAGGCCGCAACGAAAGTGAACGTGGAGGTGGCCCCGAGAGTTCGAAGCCCTGAAGGCCGAGCTTTCAACCGGAGGGTGAAGGCAGCATAGGTAATCGAAAACTGACTGGTACGGTTATTTACTTCAGCGGGGTGATAACGGCGGCATGGCAGCAAGGGCACACCGAGCAACTAGAGAAACCCTTACCGCCCCAGTGAGAAATCACCGGAGCAAGGTAAGTCCTATAACCAGAAACACTGGGAAATGGGCTGAAGGCGGAAGGGTGGCGGAAGGGCCAGCATTAGCGACAAAGCAGGGTAATGCCTGTGGAGCGAAGAGGCCCTACTTTTGGCAATCCTCTAACGACATTGGGAGGCAGGGATGGAATGACAAAGACATCTGTTAGTCTGCAAGACCTGAGAAAGAGGATCTACGTCAAGGCGAAAGCTGATAAGCACCATCGCTTTTGGGGATTGTATGTTCACGTATGCAAGGTGGAGACGCTCCAAGCTGCCTATGAGATGGCCGAACGCAATGACGGGGCACCGGGCATTGATGGTGTCACCTTCGAGGCTATTGAGGAAAGCGGGCTGGAAGAGTTTCTCCTCGGCATACGGAATGAACTACTTTCATGGATGTACCTGCCTATGCGAAATCGGAAGAAAGAGATACCAAAGGACAACGGAAGAGTGCGTGTCTTGGGGATACCGACAATCCGAGATCGGGTAGTGCAGGGGGCGCTTAAACTTATTCTTGAACCAATCTTTGAAGCTGACTTTCAAGAAGGCTCATACGGGTACCGTCCTAAGCGGACAGCGCATCAGGCAGTGCATCGGGTCGCAGATGCGGTTGTCCACAATAAAACACGGGGCATCGATGTTGACCTCAAGGCATACTTTGATACAGTGCGTCATGACATATTGCTGGGCAAAGTAGCGGAAAGGGTCAACGATGACAGAGTGATGTGGCTACTCAGACTCATACTAAAAGTCAGTGGTAAGCGCGGAGTTCCACAGGGCGGAGTAATCTCGCCACTGCTGTCGAATATCTATCTTAACGAGGTGGATAAGATGCTGGAGAAGGCGAAAATCGTAACGAGCAAATCGGGGTTTACCCATGTAGAATATGCTCGTTTTGCGGATGACCTTGTGGTACTCGTAGATGGGTATCGCCGCTGGGACTGGCTGGTAGAGAAGGTATATCAGCGACTTCTTGAGGAGTTCGCAAGGGTTGATGTAACAGTCAACGAGGAAAAGACACGACTGGTAGACCTGATGAAAGGGGAGAGCTTCAGCTTTCTGGGATTTGATATACGGAGCGTCCGAACACTGAGTGACAAATCGGGAGTGCTTATCACGCCGAAGATGAAAGCGCGGACGAACCTTTTGCGTAACCTCAAGGAAATCTTCCAGCGGTTCATATCGCAACCAGTGGGACGGGTGATAGAGTTGATCAACCCGAAACTCCGGGGCTGGGTTACTAATCCGGTCATTAGTAGTCTCACATACGATGCTCATAACATGACTTTTTTAAAGGCTTTTCGTGGACTGTCATGTGGCTTTACTTATGACCTCCTTAGTAACTACTTTAGGATGGGACATTCCAGCAGGTGTTTTCAGTACGTAAAAGATTGGGTGGAGAAAAAGATACGGCGGCATCTTATGAGGGCTCGAAAACGTGGAGGCTTTGGCTGGGACAGGTGGAGTAGAAACTGGTTTTACGGGCATCTTGGGCTTTATGCCGATTATAAGGTGAGGTATTACCGGGGACTCGAAAGCGCTGCCAGCGGATAGGCATCATAACCCTTGAAGTGAAGCCAATAGGAAAGCGTAGTGCGGGAAATCTGCACGCTGCGTTTGACGTGGCGGGAATTGGAGACGTGGCATGGTTGAAATAATGTGACACTCGCAAACGAAAGGGCGAGAAACAGAGAACACGAACCTCAACCTAAACAGGCGCGCCAGTTCTCGACCCTACTGACGAGGGGGAACTGGAGATAGAACCTTATGGCGACTACGCCAGTTCTCTACTCTACTGTAGCAAAGTGCCATATTACTTCTTAAATCTCAGCTTCCTTAAAACGCGTTTAAAATAAATTCAAAAATACTATTGACGTTTACTTAACATATGTTCTAATATAAACCATGGTTAAGAAAATTGCTGATAAATGGCATGCGAAAGTCGAGGAATGGAGCGACAGAGAAGAGAGAAAAAATTGGGGTATAAGAACTATCGTCTTTAAATCCTGGAAAGAATTTCAGAAGAAGATAGGGAAATACTCTGGAGGTTTGGTTTCCCCCGGCGGCGCTGCTTCAATGCTTGGCGTCAACCGCTCATATATTTCTCAACTTGAAAAGGAGGGAAAGATCACCGTGTATAGGATATGGGAAGAGGATATCGATTGGGATAGTCTTCCTTTTTGGATAAGGGCGATTTTTCCTAAAAGGGAAATGTACGCTTTTATTACGGCGGATGAAGTGGAAAGAGTTAGAGGTTTAATGATCAAGAAGGCTGAAGACAAAATAAAAAAACTTCAGGACAAAGTTCTTAATAGCATAGAAGAAGATGAACGGCGCGGACGTAAAAAGTAGTCCAGTAATTTTACCCGACGGCAGATGCAGCAGCTGCGGTGGAATGATTAAGTCTATAGAAGATGGTTGGATAGTGGTAAGGAATAGACTCTTAAAAATTCATGTCGCAAATGGGACTGTAAGAATTAAATGTCCGCGCTGCAATCAGTTGTTGATTTTTGTTAAGTAGTAATTGATTTAAGACAAAGAAGTCTTTTACAGACGAAGAAGCCGAGTTTCTATTGGAGATAATCCGTAGATTCTCGGCTTTTTTTTAGTGGCGGAGAAGATTTAAGGATGAATGAATTAGAAAAGCAGAAAAGAGTCATAGAAACAAAATGTCCGCAATGTTTCCGAAAAGACGAGTGTATGCTCTTTAGCGCAAGACATGCCGGAATAGGGGGATGTCTCGGCCCCTTCAAGGATCAGGAAGACCGTCTAAAGAAGCTGAGAGAAGATTTTGAGAGAGAGAAAAAACCAAAGGCAGATTTAGATAAGGCTGTCAGAGAGGTAGTCTTAAAAAACTACTTAAGGAATAAACAGCGTTTCGATGACTAGGGAAATAAGAACTAATGATGCTTCAGGCGATTAATTACCTTATAGACGAATATGACAGAAGCTTGGAATGTCCAAGCTTCCACGTACTGGGGAAAAGAGGTTGTGAACGGCTCAATGGCGAAGGTAGGGAAAGCCGGAATATTCCTCTAAAAGGCCCATCCTATGAAGCTTGTCGGGATCAAGGAAGTATCCGAAATTCTCAATGTAAAGCCTTCTACACTTTATCAGTGGGCTGAGTTAGGCCAGACCTTGTTATAAGATCAATGGCGCTCTCCGGTTCGACGTGAAAGATATTGAAGCATGGGTTCAATCTTGTAAAAGGTATGCAGACTCAAGTTATAATCCTCTTGTCCAGGCTAGAGGTCCCAGGAAAGGGGGTAAGTAAATATGGGACTTTACCGGAGAGGTAAAATTTTCTGGTTTACAATAATGCAGAATGGCAAGAGGATACAGGTCTCAACAAAGACAGACAATAGAAAATTAGCAGACCGTATTTATGCAAAGTCATTTACGGAGATACAAGAAGGTGAATGGTTTGAGAAGCAAAAAGCAAAGTCTATTACTTTTCGAGAGATGACAGAAAAATATTTGCAGAAGTATTACAGGATAAGAGATGAACACACGGTTAAAAAGTTACTACCTATTTTCGGTCATCTAAAACTTTCTGAGTTAACTACAGAGATGGTATCCGACTACAAGGATGAGAGGTTGAGGACTGTTAAGCCTGCAACGATCTATCAGGAATTGAGCTTGATGAGGCGTATGTTTAATGTAGCTCGCAGAGAATGGAAATGGACAAAAGAAAATCCTGTAGCTGATCTCTCTTTTGCCGTAGGAAATAAAAATGCAAGAGATAGGAGATAGATGGTTGACTCTCGAAGAAGAAAAGAGACTGTTAGACTGTGCAACAAATCCGGTTTGGTTAAAATCATTGCTTGTCTTTGCACTTCATACAGGAATGAGAAGGGGTGAGATATTAAATCTTCTCTGGAAAGACGTAGATTTTTTTCGAAAGCTGGTTATTGTGGTGCAATCAAAGAACGGTGAAAAGAGAAGTATACCCATGTCTCAAACTTTGTATAACACTCTCAAAAGTATGAGTAAGGTTATGGACATTTCAAGCCGGGTGTTTCCGATGTCTGTGAGAAGTCTTAGAGAGGTGTTTGAGAAAGCCCTCAACAAGGCAGGGATCAACGATTTCCATTTTCATGATCTGAGGCATACCTTTGCAACAAGACTTGTTCAGAATGGCGTTGATCTCTACAAAGTAAAAGAGCTTCTCGGACATAAGACGATCACCATGACTATGAGGTACGCTCATCATTGCCCCGAAAGTCTGAGGTCAAGTGTTACAGTGCTGGATAATTGCTACAATTTTACTACACTTGGGGTAATGGAGGTTTGACCGAATGCCAAAAAATCCTTTAAAATCAATTATGCGAGAGTGGCGGAACTGGCAGACGCGCTGGACTTAGGATCCAGTGGGTTAAACCGTAGGGGTTCAACTCCCCTCTCTCGCACCATCACGAAATATCAAAAGTTACACAACGGCTTCCTTCTGTCTCTGCCACTGCCCTTCAATTATGTGACCGAATATTGTCCATTTGGTTACCGATATATTGACGGTTTTCACGCAGGCTGAAGCCTGCGGCTACCTTTTTCCACGACAAATCCCTGAGGAAAAATTAAAGTATTGGAAGATATGCGAGTAGAGAAAATATAATAGTAGATGGAAAGAGCACTACTATGAAATTGGAATTGAAAAAAGAAGCAGAGATTTTTCTTCAGCACGTTATTGCCGAAGCGATGGATGATTATGAGCTGAGGCGTTCCCAGATCGAGATGTTGGGCGCCTGCTCTGATGTCATAGAGAATGCCGGGACGCTGCTCGTTGAAGCAGGCACCGGTACCGGTAAAACTTATGCCTATCTTATTCCTTTGATACTATCGGGTAAGAAAGCTATAGTCAGTACGAGGACAAAGAACCTCCAGGAACAGCTCGTCTCGAAAGATTTGAAGGTCCTTTCCTCTCTTGGAGAATTTGCTTATGCAATTGCAAAAGGCAGGAGTAATTACCTCTGTTTAAGGCGACTTAAGGCGTTTAAGCCTGTATCCAGCGAAGAAACCTTTGATCATGAAGCATACTTAAAATGGGCATCTGAGACCGATAGCGGAGACTTTGAAGACTGCAACTTTGGAAAATCTTCTGTCCGGGAGAAGATTTGCTCGGATGCGGACGCGTGCAAAAAAGTTAAATGTCGGTATTTCAAGGATTGCCATTACTATACGGCACGCCAGAAATGGGAACGCGCGCAGATTGTTGTTGCCAATCATGCGCTCCTGGCCGTAAATGCAATGATGCCCGACGACTCGAAGATACTTCCCGGGGTTGATGTGCTTGTCATTGATGAAGGCCACGCACTCGATGCGGTTCTTTCCGACCAAATCGGGATCAATCTCTCGGACCGGAGGTTTGAATATATTCTCAACAGGCTTCTGAAACCGGACGAACGAGGGATCTATAGAGGTCTATTGTCGAAGTCGCCGAATCTTTTTCGTATCGTTGAGTCCGCAAGGACGGATATGGTCCTTTTCTGGATCAAGGTGAGACATCAATTAAGCCACCGGATAACCATAAATGGCGTTTTTGGACTAAAAGACTCTATGTCAGCCATTGCAAATTCGGTCAGATCCCTCATCGAAGAGATAAAGACTTCCATTATAGGTTTATTCCAGGAAGACGAAGAAATTGAGTTAAAGGCCTCTATGATAAAGCTGATGATGTTTGCAGAAGATATGGACACATTCGCAGAAGGTATGGAAGGATTCATAAGGTGGCCGGAGATTGAGGAAAGGCGGACCACCCTGAGGATGTCCCCGATATACCCGCATGATTTTATTAAGAACAATATTATTCCCGAATACAACGCCCTTATCTTAACCTCAGCTACCTTGTCTGTCGGGGGCGACTTCAGACTGATAACACATATTCTGGGAATAGAGGCTTCAAAAAAATTATCACTTCCGTCACCCTTTGATATAAAAAATCAAACGTCCGTCGTTATCCATAGAGGAATTAATCTTGCAGGGGGTAAAGGGATCGAAAACCTTGCGGGGGTTATACGTGAAGAATCATCCAGGAAGGATGGGGGAGTCCTTGTCCTGTTTACATCTCGGGATGTAATGAATAAGACCTGGTCATTAGCGTCTGAAGGACTAACAGAGATGGGTCTTTATCCCATGCTGCAGGGAGGAGAAAAGTCGAATAGAACAATGCTTGAAATTATGAGGGGATCTACGAGCGGTGTTATATTCGGCCTTGATTCATTTTGGGAAGGAGTCGATGTCAAGGGGGATTCTCTTAGATGTCTGATAGTGACAAAACTCCCTTTTGAAGTTCCTACAGAACCGATTGTGGCTGCCAGACTGGAGGCGATCCGGAAATCCGGAGGAGATCCTTTTAATGAATACACGCTCCCCAAAGCGATATTAAAATTCAAGCAGGGGTTCGGGAGGTTGATAAGATCGAAGTACGACAGCGGGAGGGTTATCATCTGCGACGAGAGGATTGAGACGAAAGGATACGGACGCAGGTTCATGGAAATCATACTCTGATCCGATGGAGTATGTTGTCCGATAAAGCAGTCTTTCCATTCGTCAAAGCGAAGCAAAATTAGCAAGTTATATCCGGTATCTACTTTGCTATAATGTATGTGCAGCTGGTTACCCGGATCGGTTTAAATAAGCCGAATAGGTTGTCTGTGGAGGACGGGAATAGAATGAATAAGATTATCGCAGAATATTTTTAATGGATTTAAAAGCAAAAGTTGCGGGTCTTCAGGAGTTCTATCTTATCTCTGTATATTCCATCGCGAGGGCTTTCAAAAAACCTTATTACACAAAGGATACGATAGAGCAGATGGATTACGCAGGAGCCGGCTCATTTTTTATCGTTGTTCTTGTATCCCTTTTCATTGGGATGGCTCTTTCGCTTCAGCTGTCGGCGCAGCTTTCGAGTCTTGGACTCAAAATGTATACCGGTAGAATCGTGGGCCTTGCGATAATAAAGGAGATAGGGCCGGTTGCTATTGCCCTCAGCTTTACCGGCAGGGTCGGTGCGGGGATCGCCTCCGAGCTGGGATTAATGGAACTCGGCCACCAGGTCGACATCCTCAAGGTCCACGGCATAGACCCGATAAAAAAACTTGTGGTTCCGCGCGTGATAAGCGCGATAGTTATGCTGCCCATACTTACGCTCATCGGCGATGCGATGTCCATCCTCGGCGGTTATTATATATCAGTATTCGTAAGCCAGCAGAGCGGCTCGTTCTATTGGAGCCAGATAAAAGAGATAATGAACTTCGAAACGATCACGACGGGAATCGTAAAGCCTTTTATATTCGGATATCTGATCGCTTGCATAAGCTGCTATACGGGGCTTTCAACGAGAGGAGGAGCGATAGGGCTCAGGCGGTCGACCACAACCGCCGTAGTTCTTTCAACGATAATAATTATTGTGACGGACTTTCTACTGACAAAGGTCCTCCTTTATGCGTTCGGGCAAGAGGTATGATCGAACTGCAAAACATAAGGCTTATGTATGGGAAAAACGTGGTATTTGACGACCTGAACTTTACCGCCGAATTTCACGAGAAGATCGCGATTTTGGGGGGAAGCGGCAGGGGGAAGACCACCCTGTTGAAACTTATCCTCGGTCTTGCAGTTCCCGATAGCGGCAAGGTGCTCATAGACGGAGAAGATATCGGTCAGATGTCGCCGGAAAGGCTCAGGCTGGCAAGAATGAAATTCAGCATCGTCTTTCAGGAGGGCGCGCTCTTCGACTCTTTGAATGTAAAGGAGAACATAGCCTTCGCCCTCAGAGAATATACCGATTACTCCGAGGAGGAGATAGATAAGCGCGTGAGGGAAATTGCGGGCAGACTCGGTATTGAGAATGCTATCTATCTGATGCCGGAAGAATTGAGCGGAGGAATGCAAAGACGTGTTGCAATCGCCCGTTCTCTTGCAGCGGGCAATCCGAAGATGATGCTTTATGATGAACCTACGACCGGTCTCGATCCGCTCACGGCCGCGAACATCTGTAATCTTATCAGCGAACTCTCGCAGGGCGGACCGCCGGACAGAATAGGACTTATCGCCGTTACACACAAAGTTACCGATGCGGTAAAAATTGCGGAGCGTTTCGTTTACCTTCCGAACGGCATAGTCTTTGACGGCGATATCAGGGAGCTTGTCAATACGTCCGATCCGGAACTTAGGGAATTTATAAACGAGCTTTTCGTTAGGGAAAGTTATACTTTATAATTTATGAGATTACGGTAAAGGAAGAAATGGACGAATATATAAAGCGAATAAGGTGGGCAAAACTCAGGGTGGGAATCGTCGTCACTGTTGCGCTCGCGGTTATTTTTCTGACGGTAATGTTTGCAGGCCACATAGAAGATATTGTTAAACCCCGGGCACACATATATGCCGATTTTTACGATGTCCGCGGACTCAGACCGGGCGCCCCCGTCTGGTTTTCAGGCATCGAAATAGGCAGAGTCAAATCCCTGTCCTTTTACAGGGGAAGAGAAATTAAGGTGCTGGTGTATATCGACCGGAATGTCCTTAAACACTTGAGAAAAGATTCCTCCGCAACGATACTGACACTTGGGCTTCTCGGCGATAAGTATCTGGAGCTTAGTCCGGGGTCCGCTGAATCTCCCGCACTCCGGGAAGGGGACAGTCTTGCGGGCTCCGTACAGATGGAGTTCCAGGATATTGTGGAAAAGAGCAAGGAATCGATAAGCAGGCTGAACGATCTTGCAAAAAGACTTGACAATTTTATCGCCATGATCGAAAGAGGGGAGGGGACCGTCCCTATGCTCCTCAGGGACAGATCTCTCTATGAGAACCTGAAGGACGCTGCCAAAAGCCTCTCGATCGTGATGAACAGGGTGGAGAAAGGGGAGGGCACGTTCGGGAGACTCCTTTCCGACGAAAGACTTTATACAAAACTTGAATCTTCAGTGAATAACATAAAAGTGTTTTCAGACGATCTCCATCAATCAAACGGCACCCTTGGCAGGCTCATAAAAGACAGGGAACTTTATGACAGACTTTTGAGTACGTCGTCCACGCTTGACGAGGTTGCGAAAAAAGTCGCTGGAGGAAAAGGTACAATGGGCAGACTGATCGAAGACGAAAGCATCTATGAAAATCTGGATTCCGCCTCCAGGAAACTTTCCGCACTCCTTCAAAGAATAGAGGAAGGTAAAGGCATCATGGGTGATCTTACGACGGAGGGGGAAATCCATACGGACCTCAAAGCAACGGTGAAGGATCTTAACGGCCTCGTCAAGGATATCAAGGAAAATCCGAAAAAGTACTTCAAGTTCAGTCTGTTCTGATTTGAAACATCCCTGCATCTCCTTTCCTGCGCTCCGTAAGCTGTGCAAAAGAAAGTGATAACAAAAAATATACTGACAGACAGCTTTACATGGAAATTATTCCACATTTTCGCTTTTCAGCTTATCACACTCGCTCAAGACCATGTCACATTTGTTCGCGGCATCGCATTTCCCGCAAATATCCCAATGATTACAATGAGTATTTCTTACTAAAGACTTCCCGCACTCGGAACACCACAAATATCCACATTTGACACAGAGCCCAACCGAAAAGTCGCCTATTGTTTCCACGTTTTCACAATTTTTCGTGTGATCGCTTCCGCAGCGGGGGCACTTTCCCGTCAGCACTTCTGACAAAAATTGTTCTTCGTTTGTTGCCGCTGATTTCTTCAATGCCGCCTTCAGCATTCCCTTAATGTCTTCCCGGAAAGTAGCGCATATCATCAATAAATCGGTATTATCTCTCACGTCCAGACTCTCTTTCTCACCCATTTCGAAATTCTATGAAGTTTCCTTTATGAATCATGACATGAATTAAGCAAGTTGAATGCCATGAAAGCAGCATAAAAAAGCAGCCGGCAAAGCAAGCAACTGCGGCGTTTTAATCTGTTCTTGACGGCATAACCGCAGAGAGCTTTGCTGGAGTAAGGCTTAGGGGAATCAAAGAAATTATCAGTAAAAAAATTGAGCAAAAATCATATAACCCATTGAATTTATAAGAAAAATTATTTGCCTAAACTTTAAGCATAGACATAAACGCCTTTAGATTTCAAAGGATCGCGTACGGTTTAAACACTATTGCTAACAGCTTGTTAACAACGAATGTTAACTCAGCGCCGTCTTCATTCCATTAGTATATAAGATAGCCGGTCATTGTCTGCCGATTTGCCTTGTTGATAAGGCATATTGTCCCCCGGAAAACTTTCCGGAAGCGATTTTTTTCTCAATGCCTCGATGATCTTAACGGGAATGGGAGGACGGTGACAGGTAATTAAACCTCAGGAGATATCCTTGTGGAGAGAGACACCATCCAAAGAAGATTATAGCCGTAAGTAGATCCTGCCGCCACATTGGCAGCCCAGTTTCCCGGGTCTATGAACCCGACAGTTACGAGAAACCCGGGTCCGATATATTTAATGATTTCAAGCGCCCCAAGGCGGGGAGAATGCCGTTTAAGATTTTTTTCGCGGAACACAAAAATTGACCGCTCTCTTTTCCGGACCTACGAAGAAAACCTGATATATTTTTCCCAGTAGGACAAGAGCTCTTTGGTTGCCCTGAGGTCGCCGACGCAGTATTTAGCGATATCAATGTGTCGGCCTGATTTATACAGGTCCTTTACCTCATATCCGGTGATGCCGTCTTCTTTCGGGCTCTTTATATCGAATGTCCTGCACCACATATCAAGACTAAACCTTCTTCGCGATGCACCGTAAAAAGTGAGTTGATCGAGCAGGTCAATATGTGTGACATTATACCTGTTCGGCATTAAATCTCTTGTTGGCTTTATCTTATGTACCGCGGAACGAATCAGGATGAAAGGGCAATCGAACCCTCTGCCGTTGAAGGTTATAAACTGGCTGCAGGTTTTCATGGCATTCCAGAACTTCTCGATAATCTCCTTTTCCGTTCCTGTCTCATAGCGTACGGAGTCTTCTTCAAAGGGGAGTAGCGGTTCGCCCGTGGTTTGAAAGAACGCAAAGCCCCTCTCCGCATCCGGATCGAACAATCCTATAGTGACGATCTCGGCTGTCTGGGGAAAAAAAGAAAGGCGGTCTTTCACCTCATCTTTTTCATCTTCCGTCTCCGCGTATCGGAGAAGGTATTCCTGCGTAGTTTGGTCGAGGGATTCAAAATCCTTTCCGACAGTCTCTATGTCAAATATAAGCCTGGGCATTTCTGCTGTATTATAGCCTCTCCTTTTAATACGTTTCCATATATAAATTCGCGAAGCGATAAAAGGATTTCCCAAAAAGGTGATCGAATCCTTAAAAAGGGAAGTTCATGAGATCCGGTTGTGCATAACCTGTTATTACTTAAAGCAATTCCGCATGGCACAATAGATGCTTTATACTTGAATATGCGCTGGATAAAACCTTAAAATTCAGAAAGATAAACTGCAAGATTAAGGAGGACAATATGAAGATATTCAAGGCTGTGATGATTGCGATTCTGCTGCTCTTAGTGCCGGCTTATGCCTTCTCTTCGAACCTCGGTTGGATGCGCATAAGTCTCATCGAGGGTGACGTCCAGATGAAGACGCCCGAGGCAGGAGACTGGGGTCTCGCCTCGATAAACGGACCGCTCGAAGAGGGTGATCAGGTTTGGGTCCCTGAGGGTGGGAGGGTCGAACTCCAATTGAACACAGGGACATACATAAGACTCGACCAGAACTCGGCCCTCCAGATGCTTTCGATGGATAAGGACTCTTCCCAGTTCTACCTTTCGCAGGGAAATGCATACATTTATTATGATGCGCCGAGGGGGAGTGTGATCCAAGTCGATACCCCTGATGCGTCAACCCGCGCTTTCGACAGGGCGATCTTCAGAATCGATATGTCCGACCAGTATACCGATGTGGCGGTCTACAAGGGATATGTCGAAGCGGAGAACAAGGTCGGAGAGACAAGGATAAATGCGGGTCAGATGTTGTCCCTCGGACAGAATACGGACGGCGAGGTTGCACCGATGGGACCGCCGGATGAGTGGGAAAAGTGGAACAAGACGAGGAATGACAGGGTCTTGGCAAGAAAAGGCGAAAGTTCGCGTTATTTGCCCTCAGAACTCGGTGCATATTCCTATGATTTTGATAACAGCGGCAGGTGGGTGCAAGTCCCGGAATACGGAAATGTTTGGACACCGACAGTCGGCATCGGTGCGAGCTGGTCTCCTTACAGAGAAGGTAGATGGATATGGAGGGGCGGTGATTATGTCTGGGTGGCTTATGAGCCGTGGGGTTGGGCGCCCTACCACTATGGCAGATGGTCCTTTGCGGCGAGCATTGGCTGGTTCTGGGTGCCGCCTGCAAGAGGCGCGGTTTACTGGGGGCCGGGATATGTCGGTTGGGTCAGGACGGCAGATTATGTGGCATGGGTCCCGTTGGCGCCAAGAGAAACATATTATGGACGCGGATATTACGGCCCGCACAGCGTAAACATAACCAATATAAATATCAACCGTGTCAAAATTACTAATGTATATAAAAATGTGTACATTAACAATGGGGTGACAGTAGTCAACCGTAACACCTTTGCTACGGCTTCGCCCAGGATTGTTAATGTGAATCAAAACATCATACGGCAGAAAATATTTGTAAAGAATAATATTAATGTCGGCACACCGGCAATAAAACCTACGAAGGCGAGTTATTTTATGTCGGCCAAGCCGATTCCGCAGGCTAAGCTTCCACCACAGCCGGTCAGGAACCTGCGTATGAAAGAATTAAAACAGTCACGCCCGTTTATTAAAGAGCAGAAAAAATCTGTCCTGAACCCTGGCGTAAGGGCCAATCCACTGCCGGTGAAGACTGTTACTACCCCGAAAACTCCCGGTAAGGGAAAACCCATGATACAGCGGGTCCTGCCTGCGGAGAAAGGGAAGCCTGTAGTACCCGAGGGTGGCGTTGCACCGAAGGGAGAGAGGCAGATAAAGCCGCTGGAGAAGAGACCTGTAGTACCCGAGGGTGGCGTTGCACCGAGGGGAGAGAGGCAGATAAAGCCGTTGGAGAAGAGACCTGTAGTACCCGAGGGTGGCGTTGCACCGAGGGGAGAGAGGCAGAAGCCGCTGGAGAAGAGACCTGTAGTACCCGAGGGTGGCGTTGCACCGAAGGGAGAGAGGCAGATAAAGCCGTTGGAGAAGAGACCTGTAGTGCCTGAGGGTGGAGCTGCACCGAAGGGAGAGAGGCAGATAAAGCCGCTAGAGAAGAGACCTGTAACGCCTGAGGGTGGAGCTGCACCGAAGGGAGAGAGGCAGATAAAGCCGTTGGAGAAGAGACCTGTAGTACCCGAGGGTGGCGCTGCACCGAGGATTAAGAAGAAGCCTGTGGAGCCGGCTGAGGGTCCTCAGAAAGAGAAGAAAAAACCCGGGACGGAAGAACCCGAGCGATAAACAGATTGTGCCGAGGGGAAGGGAAATATTCCTCTCGGCACATATGCCTTTTATCAAATGCAGTTGGGGCAAATGAATTTTAAGCCTCTCCTATTTGCAGCAAACGGCGCCATTCTGACACACGCCGGCATATTCAAACTGAATCGCAGAATGGGTAATGTTGTATCGCTCCTCTAAAAGCACATTTATTTTCTGAACAAGTTCATTAATCTCACTTGAATGCTTTTCTTTGGAGACACAAACATGACAGGATAAGAAAATATGTTCCGAGCTTACCGACCAGATATGCAGATCGTGAATACTCTCGATCCCTACCACCGACCCGATGGCATTGAGGACTTCGTCAAAATCAATTTCTTTCGGAACTCCCTGCATGAAGATATGAAGGGCGTCCTTGAGAACGCCCAACCCGCTCCATATCATGAGAAGTGCTATTACCAAGCTGGCAATAAGGTCAAATGCGAACCAATGGGTAACAGCTATTGCTATAGAAGCGATAATAACAAAAAAAGAAGAAAGGGCGTCATAAAAAAGATGGAGATAGGCAGCCCTGATATTTAAGTTCTTGTCCTTGCTTCTCCTTAAAACCACGACCGAAAACAGGTTTCCGGCCAATCCGACCACTGCGACAAGGAGCATGATACCTAAGGAGATTTCTTTCTGTTGCGAAAATCTTCTTATGGCCTCGCCGATAATAATGAGACCGAGCCCGGTTAAGGAAATTGCATTAAGAAAAGCGGCGGCAACCTCTGTCCGTTTGAATCCGAAGGAATGCTTCTTTGTTGCTTTCTTGCGGGAGAAATATTCTCCGAAGTAACTTAATATCAACGAGAGGACATCGGAAAAATTATGTCCGGCATCAGATATAAGGGCCAGGCTTCCGGAAAGCGTGCCGCCGATATATTCGGTAACAGTGATGGCTACATTAAATAGGATAACCCATCCGATATTCTTTCCATTGTGATTATGGTCATGCATATCCATTAATTATTATAGTAACATAGAGATAAATGTCATGGTTCTGAAGAAATGAAGGGAAGGAAATTCCAGGAGTCTGCATTGCGATGTTTCATACAATTATTTGATGGCACTCACGATAATTAAGGCATCAGGACGGTCTGAGGAATTCGATATACAGAAGCTTGTCGGCTCCCTCATCCGATCGGGGGCGTCAGAGGATGTTGCCCTGGATATAGCCCAAAAGGTCAAAGCACAGATTACCCCAGCCACCCATACAAAACATATCTTCAAGATGGCAAAGAGATTGCTGAGACAGTTTAACCGCGTTTCGGACATGAGGTATTCCATCAAAAAAGCGATCTATGCCCTCGGTCCTGCCGGCTATCAATTCGAAAAGTTCTTCGCAAAGGTACTTGTGGCGTACGGATATTCTGTTGAAGTAGACCGGATTTTATCCGGGCATTGCGTCTCGCACGAAGTCGACATTTTTGCGAGGAAGGAGCACAAAGGATCCGTCATAGAGTGCAAATATCACAGCAGCGGGGGAAATCCCACCGATGTGAAGATAGCGCTCTATGTTCATTCAAGATTCGCAGACATTAAAAAGGCTTATGACCTAATGCCTGAGAATAATCTTTCGGTGCAGCAGGGGTGGCTCGTGACCAACACGCGGTGTACAACAGATGCAATTAAATACGCCGAATGTGTAGGACTCAAGATCGTGAGTTGGAAATATCCCGAAAAGGACAGCCTGGAGAACATGATAGAAACCAAGGGTCTTTATCCCGTAACAATCCTTTCTGCAGTAAAAAAGAATTCCCTTGAGACTCTTTTCCGTAATGATATTATATTGGCCAAAGATATTGCCGATTTGGACGAAAAAACTTTCATAAGAAGAAGCGGTCTCGATGCATACATTGCTCAAGTTCTCAAGAGAGAGGCCGATGAACTGTGCTTTCGTTCATAGGCAAGTCCGGAAGGAAATTGTTCGGTGAAGCATCCTATTCCAGCCTTCGAGCTTTCAAGAGATTCTTTAGACCGAAACAGATCCGAAGGCAGAGAAAATACCCCGTCTAATCTGACGTGCATACGTACTCAAACAAATCGCCTTCAGGTGAGCTATGTTTTACATACTGCCATAATGCATATCGATAGGTTTCTGTCTTCTTTGTGCCGTCGGCATAATAAAAAGTCAACTGCAGATTATTATATTTTGCTTCGTCGCAATCCCATTCCCGGCAGGCGACAGCCGCACTCACAGGTTTTTTTTGATGATTGAGAAATACCGGTTTTACATACAAAAATTTCTGACAGGATTTAACGATATCCTCGGAAAGCTGGATTATGCTTTCCCTATCTATGAATGCCGATATATTTCCGTCTCTGCTTTTCTCAACGAATACCCAGTTGCCCCCTGCTGCCGAGATTGACGGAAAGAGCGAGCATAGACTGAGAAGCGTTACTATCAATAAACCTTTTGTCATTTGCGCCCTAACTGATAATTATAAACACCACCGGTGCTATTGACAAGCTCGTTTTTCACAGAGGCCGAGATATATCCGTAACAAAAGGGAGTGACCGGCTTTACATATCTGAAAGGTTACAATCCGGCAGAATTCTGACACGGCAGTTACCATCGATATCAAGAGACTTGTAATCTTTATACGTCGGGTTATCGGTGCAATATAGTGTCTCACAGACAAGATCTGAAAATATCTCTATTTTGTCTTTCGGTTTGATTGTGAACAGGTGATTATGAGTCCATATCGTACAAGCGCCATTATTCTTTTTATACCAAAGGTCAAGCATCGTCAGATTTCTGATCACTATTCCCTTTTTGCTGCAAGTGTCTTTCATCACCGCAGACAAAGGCTCTGACAAGAAAGCAAAAATTACCAATATAATTAGAACCGCAAAATAGAAGTTTCTTCGCATTGTTTTAAATTTATCAATCTTAGCAGGGATTGTCAATAAGACCGCACACTACGCCTTCTTTTGACATTGCCGGTTCTGGTGTAAAATAGTTAATGCAAACAGGCTTTTTTCTGCTGTTGAGCTTTATCGCGGTGACGCTTAAGATCGATTTATGAACGAGATCGCGCTCTTTACCGATGTGAGCCTGAATCCCGAGCTTAAGCTTGGTGTTGGTGCCTATCTTGCCCTTCCTGCTTCATTACGTATTGAAAGATCCGAAGTAGTCGCCCGGTTAAAGGTGCGAAGATTTGAAGACACTTCTTCGACGAAACTCGAAATCCAAACAGTCTTATGGGCACTTGAAGAGTATCGAAAGGGATCAAAGATTCTCGAACCTGGGAAACTATACCTGTATTCCGATTCCCAGTGCGTTTCGGGTCTCCTGAAAAGAAGACCCGGCCTGCTTGCCGGCGGCTTCCTTTCTAAAAGGACAAATCGCCCGTTAAGGAACTCCCCTCTCTATCGCGCATTTTACGCATTCCACGACGAATTAGGTTTTGAGGTCATCAAGGTGGAAGGGCATTCCCCATCCCGTCCCCACGACAGCGTTCACCGTATTTTCTCATTTGTAGACAAAAAAGTCAGGAAAGCGTTAAGACTGTGGATGGAGGAGTTTGTAGAAGCAGCAAAAGACCCTGCGGATAAAGTGCATAATGAAAACTGGTGCGTCTACGTGCTCAAATGCAGCAATAATTCTTTTTATATCGGCCTTACAAATAATCTTGACAGCAGACTTGCAGAACATGAGCGGGGAAGGGGGAGTAAATTTGTAAGATCATGGAGGCCCTTTGAGCTGGTTAAAACCATAACCTGCAGAAATGCCGGAGAAGCGAGAAGTCTTGAGTATCATTTGAAAAAACTTACAAGGAGCAAAAAAATCGAGGTTCTCGATCTTGGAAATGGTGAATAGCTCTCAGGGTGGTCAGGTAGCCAGGGTTCATTGCTGAACCCCAGCCCCATAAGAACCGTGCTTGTCAGTTTCCCGACACACGGCTCAAGCCTTTCTGAGGCTGCCTTTAAGCAACCCAGCTGAACAACTTCCAACATGTGGCCGTTGTTCAGCCTTTACAATACCCATTCACAGCCTTCTTACGTTATCCGTAGGAGGATGCACATACAGTGAAGTCCTGTATTCCTTTGCTTTCCCTCCTTCGAAGGTTCGGTGAACTCTCCTGTAAAGAAAGACCAAGTGGAAGTCTGCCTGCTTTCACATAGGATGATGTCGTTTTCACTCAATCCTTATCCGGCCCGTTACAGACCAGCATTCGCTTTTTCCACTCTCCTCTACCCACACCCCCATCGGCTTCCCTTGCGGGTCGCTTTCCCTTGCGGGAGAGATATGGGTTTACCAAGTTCCGCATAAGTAACACTAATGGGTTAGACCCTGCCTCTCCTCCGATAGCCATTATGTCCGTGTAACCCCAAACAAAAAGAGATTAACCGGCTATGTACCTTTTGGTCCAAGCCTTTCAGCATCTTTGGCTTGTCTAGGTTGACGAAGTTTATCAGCAGTTCACATATGTTGCTCCTACCATCAAGCCCGACACCTTATCCGCCTTGATGCTGGCAGATATATCATTACCTCACGGCTTTGATTAGACCTTTGCGGTCAGGTTATCCTTTTCCTGCCCGCACTTTATTCAGGGCAGTAGGCTACCCCTAACGGAATAGAGGGTTTCCTAATAACGATACTCTGCTATTTGAAACAATTACTTATGCGACTTCTTGTCGCACGTGGCTTCACCTACTTACAAACGCGTTTCAAAAAAATGCAACTGTGAGGAATGCCTGTAGAAATAGGCACAACGAAAGAACCGTCGAGTTTTGTCTTTTATTTATAAGCTTGCTGCGCGTAGGTAGCCATAAGTTCTCCTTACTTCAGTCCAACGGACACAGGCGCCTACCCTCACATTTGTGCTAATACCATCTATAAACTATTACCTTGAATATTGAACTTCGTCTGATTGCAGAATCATCATATTACAAGTAACGATAAAAGTATTATTAACAAATATAAGTCGGCATTTTGTCCAGGCGACAGCAGCGCAGATGCGGGAGTTTTTGGAGCGTTCACTTTCAGGGTTTAATCTGTGCGCGATATTTATAGACGGGATAGAGTTTAAAGGGGAACATCTAATCGTAGCACTCGGGATAGATATAACGGGTCATAAACAAATACTGGGACTATGGCAAGGTGCGACGGAGAATGCGGCAATCTGCGGGAATCTTCTTGAGGATCTGCAGAGACGCGGACTTGATACAGGCAAGGACTATCTCTTTGTCCTGGATGGATCAAAGGCATTACGGTCGGCTGTGACAAGGATGTTTGGCAAAGATGTAGAGGTACAGCGGTGCCAGCAACACAAACGGAGGAACGTAAAAGCGCACCTTTCCCCGGAGCATCAGACAACCATAGATGCGCGAATCCGTGCAGCCTACAATATGGTGAATTACGAAGATGCGAAGAAATCGTTGGAACTGACGGTCAGATATCTTGAAAGGCTCAATCCCAGTGCGGCAAGAAGTCTGGCTGAAGGATTGGAGGAAACACTCACGGTACACCGGTTGAGGGTTAACGGTCTCCTGAGGAAAACCCTTGCCAGTACAAATCCGATTGAGTCATGCTTTTCAATCACGAGGACGATAACCGGCAGAGTAAAACGATGGAGGAAGGGAGACATGGTGCAAAGATGGGCGGTAACTGCTCTCTTAAGGGCGGAGAGCAAGTTCAGGCGGGTGAAGGGTTACAAGGAAATCCCGCAACTCCTCGCTGTTCTCCATAATAAATCAATTGACAGAAAGGAGGTCGCTGCTTAGGATATGGCTAACAGGGTCCTTCTTACTTCAACTACAGAACGGGACAAGGTCTTTTCACCACGCAAGTATTGGTAAGGATTTGCAAAGATATGAAAGGTAAGTTTGTTGATCAGAGCATACATGGCATTCAAGAAGTCGTCGGTTCGATCCCGATCAGCTCCACCATAAAAATCAATAAGTTACAGCATCTATTCCCGCTGATTGAATTGGACTTGAAGAATTAATCCACCACTTGTCCACCAAGGGAGAGTAAATAAACATCAAGGCTTTGTTTACGTTAATTACTTCCTGAAGTGTGCAAACGACTTAGTAAACAGAGTTACTAAGGAGGTCATAAGTAAAGCCATATGACAGTCCACGAAAAGCCTTTAAAAAAGTCATGTTATGAGCATCGTATGTGAGACTACTAATGACCGGATTAGTATAGCAGATTAGACTTTGAAATGTTCACCCTTTTCATTGAGCAAGCTGATAACGTGAGAACCTATAAAATTACTCTTCATGTTTCAATATCAATGGTAATATGCATCTATTCTAAAGATATAATCAAAATGCATAGTTTCTGCTACTTTTTTCTTGCAGTTTTCACAAATATCATACCGATTGTCTTGATCATCGATTACCAGGTATTCAAGGCGCTTGATTTCCTCACAGAGAGCATTCATCCCTTATAAACTCCTGTGAGATACGTAGGAGTCTCGCTTAAAATCAGAATGCCTCTCCAGTCAGGCACGGCTCCCCATCTGGAGAGGCCAGTTGCTGAAACTGTAACTTCCGACTTAGTCTGGTTTTGAACTATTGCTTCTTCAGGTACTCAATCGTTACTCTGTTGTCTGCTGCAGAGCCACCTGAAAGATCGTACACATCGTAGGTCGTAAGTATAATGTAATTGGGGTTCTCAGGATGAGGAGCAATATAGACGAATGTCCATTTGAAGCTGAAGATCCACACGGCCATGTATTGATCTTTGGCAGAATTGCTTGAGTCGTGTGTCGCTCCTAAATTTGTTGTGTATAAGGCATTACCCCAGTTGCACGGAGTGGGAGTGCACTGTCCAAAACCATGGACTGCAGGAAAGCTGATCTCAAGTCGTTGTGTTTCACCGCTTGCCTGATCGAGGTTAACCCATGTACCGTTCGGGTTCCACGCCTCCGCATCAAGTACACAGATTGTTACGACAAAGACAAGACAAAAACCCAAAAATAAACTTCTCTTCATTCAACACCTCCCTTAAGCCTGTTTGCCAGGTCAATGACCGTGGGCTGCAAAACTCAATTGCTACGCTCTCGTCCCTGCCGCTCACCCCCCTTCTCGCGTACTTGCTAATATTGTAAGGCAAAAGGAAATCAATGACAAGTTGATCGTCACTACCACCGTGCCCATGTGTGACCTCGTGGGCCGCTATCTCATCCGCTTTTAGACATCGAGGAAATAGGAAGCAAGTCGGACATGAACAATACATGGCAGACTTGGTTCAATCTTCGGAGCTGCCGGGGCACTGAGATAATAGTACCATTTCGAAACCGCCCACGCTGGGATACCCTTAAACATATTGCTGAGAAGTTCTGTGGGAAATCGAGTGTCATGCTGGCATGAGGAAATTCAAGAGTAGCAGGTGGAAGGCACCCTCTCGATAACTTCCTGAAATCCTCAAAAACTAAAATTGTTAAAATGTTGTATATTTTTAGCAGTAATCAACAGTTTTGGAATATATAAATGAAAGACGAAAGTAAAACAAAAAAGCAACTCATAAATGAATTGGTAGAATTGCGCAAAAGTGTTACTGAATTGGAAACATCAAAGGCCGAGCGCAAGCAGGCGGAGGAAAAAATTAAAAGTTATCAATTTATGGTTGAATCCGCTCATGATGCTATCTTTTTCAAAGACTTGAAAAGCCGCTATGTTATCATCAACAACATGACCTTAGAGGTCTTTGGACTATCAAAAGAGGAAATTATTGGAAAAAATGACTATGAAATAATGCCAAATAAAGAAGAAGCTAAGAAAAATATTGAAGATGACCAGTTTGTTTTCACGACAGGTAAGCCTAAAGAAATTGTCAAGCATATGACTGGCGCAGACGGAAAAGAATACTGGTTCCAAGCTATAAAGGTCCCTCGATTTGATGATAAAGGAAATATTGTAGGGCTCGTTGGCATTGCCCGTGACATCACCGAGCGCAAGCGGGCGGATGAGGCAATCCGTGAGAGTGAGGAGAGGTATCATTCTTTAGTTGATTCTACAGAAGATTCCATATATTTAGTAGACGGGAATTACAAGTATCTATTCATAAACAAAAAGCATCTATCAAGGTTAGGCTTGTCAGGCGATGAATATCTTGGCTGCGCATACAGCGATCTTCATTCGCCTGATGATACAAAATGGTTTGTTGAAAAAGCCAGCAAGGTATTTAGTACAGGCGAGTCAATCATTCATGAACATAAAAGCCTCAGTGACGGCAGATATTTTCTTCTGACGTTAAGTCCAGTTAAAAAACCAGATGGAACGATAACATCTGTAACTGTTATTTCTAAAGACATCACTGAGCTCAAGAGTATAGAGGAAAAACTCAAAGCCCTAGCGCTTACTGATGAACTTACAGGGCTTTACAACCGGCGAGGATTCTTTGCCTTAGTTGAACAATTGTTAAAGCTATCCAAGAGGCAAAAGACAGGAATGTTCATTCTTTATTCAGATGTAGATAATTTAAAGGAGATTAATGATACATGGGGACACAAAGAAGGCGACTTAGTGTTAATCGATATCGCCAATATTCTCAAAAAGAATTATCGAGAGTCCGACATTATTGCTCGCATTGGAGGGGACGAGTTTGTGGTTATTCCAGTAGGAACTACTGGGGATAACATCGAGGAAATTACTACTCGTTTGCAAAAAAGCATTCAGGTTCACAACGCAAAAGGAAACCGCAGCTACAAGCTATCATTAAGTGTAGGTATAGCTTACTACGACCCAGAAAACCCTTGCTCTGTTGACGAACTTCTGGCTCACGGGGACAAATTGATGTATGAGCAGAAAAAGTATAAGCAGAAATCTTAACTATTATGACAACTTTCTAACAGAAATTGTTAATCTTCAGAATTTCTTCAAACTGAACAATTGTAGGTGGCAGTCACACGCTCAATAACTTCCTCCTAACAAACAGAATCAAAAATTGATATAATTGTGCTTATTACAACCGCAAATCATCGAACAATCAGGAGGTCTGCAGCTTGCAAATTATTCGTATACGTGCTCAGTGAATGATTACGAACATTACGAAATATGCGTCCATTATTATGATCATACTAATAGCTCTTCCGGGTTGTGATCTTCAATACAAACTTCTCTATTACCCAAGTACCTTTATGCCCTCTAAGGATGTACTCACTGCCAACAACATTCAATGCTGGCCATCAAATGCAGGCAACTATAAGGGTTTTGTTAGCAACGCTGAGAGCAATCACGCAAGCGGCACGATTATAGTTTTTCATGGAAATGCGGGCACGGCAGCAGATAGGACCTATTATATAAAAGCTTTGGTACCATTGGGGTATCGGGTTATCCTTGCCGAATATCCAGGGTATGGAGCAAGGGGAGGGAAATTGGGAGAGAAGTCGTTTGTAAGTGATGCGAAGGAAACAGTACACGATGCCTACAAACATTATGGGAGTCCTCTTTTTCTTTTAGGAGAATCTTTAGGATGTGGCGTAGCAGCGGCAGTAGCGAAGGAACCGCCTGTTACCATCGACGGAATACTTCTCATTACCCCTTGGGATACGCTCCTGTCCGTTTCTAAATCTAAATTCCCTTGGCTTCCGTTACAGTTCTTTATGAAAGACAAATATGACAGCATGAGTAATCTCAAAGGCTACCAGGGAAGAATTGCTATAGTTGGAGCCGAAAGGGATGAGATAATACCGATGAGGCACGCTGTTGCATTGTATCAATCATTACCTGGAAGAAAAGCCATGTGGGTGGTTAAAGGGGCTGGGCACAACGATTGGCCAATGATCGTAGGCAAACCGTGGTGGCAAGAAATTATGGAATTTCTCTGCGGTAAAAGTACGAATCTCTAAGTGAACCTAATGACATAATTGACTATTCTGAGGGATGCAGTAGAATGAGAGTAAGTCTTATCAAGGAGGATAGCATGAGCAAAGAAAAAAACAAGCAAAAGCCAAATGCAAAGAAAACACCTCAGCACACCCTGAAAGAAAAAAGACAAGCAAAAAAAGAAAAGGCTGAAGGTAAGCCCTTCCAAATAATGCCCGGTTGAACTTACAGTGGGCAGGTCTTCCCCGATCCTTAGACCTGCCCGTTTTATTTTTTGTTGAGGCACTAGGTACAAAACTTCACGAAACTTTAGGGTGGTAAATTAGGTTCTATACGGATCTGGTTCTTTGCCGGCACAGGCACAAAAAATCATAAACCTTTTAAGAATCAATTCTCAAAAAAATCGCAGCAAAAAAGTCTGGTAGGTTTTTCGGCCTCGGGATTGTCTGATGTGTAGTAGACAGCATTTTTGTTTAAAGTTGTTGTAAACGCGTTTTATAACTGGGTATTCCGTTTTGCCCCTCATGTACTCTCGATTACCGTTAATTATCTGTATTTCAAAGAGGCAGATGCAAAATGAGACGTTCTTCCTGGAGTCAACGGCCTTAAGACCTTCTTAGTCCATGTACAGTCCACATAGTAGTACGCGCTTTAAAAATTTGCTGATCCGGGGCTGTTGAAGACGCATCTGCCCGGAGAGAGGCCGGACAGAACATTAGAACAGAGATCAGTATGAAATTATAGATAAATTTCATGGGTCCTTCTCCTTTTGTATTGCTTCATGAACGCTTCAGGCTTTGCCTACCTTTTTCCTGAGCGTTTCGAGTAATGATTCCGGTGGTTTGTTCGATAGGATCTCCCTGAACTGTGAGCGGTAGTTATTGATGAGGCTTACCCCTTCGATGACGACATCGTAGACCCTCCACACACCATCCTTCAGTATCACTCTATAGTAAAGCGGGATATCTCCATTCTTTCTCAGAACCCTGCTCTGGACCTCGAGCGTCTTTTCTGTGAGTGCAACCTCCTTGCTAAAGACTATCTTTTCATCGGTGTACGCCATGATTTTATTGGCATAAGCATCTTCGAGGAGAGAAGTATAGAGCTCGACAAACTCCTTCTGCTGCTCGGGATTGAACTTACTCCAGTTCTGGGCCAACGTTCTCTTCGAGAGTTCGGTGAAGTCAAACATCTTCTCCGAAATGGCCCGGATCCTGTCCTTTTTAGCTTTCTTGGCCGATTCGGCCTTGAGGGATGGGTCGCGCAGTACATCGAGCACCTTGTCGAGATGGCCTTTCACGGCTTCGAGAGGCACACCCGCAAAGGCAGACAACGGAAACATCAAGCACAGAATGAGTGTTATTCTAACGAGGTGTTTCTTCATAGCTTCCTTCTGAAAACTCATTTGGTCTCTTTTTTATCATCCTTCTTAATATCTCCGAATGCATATTTACTGATCAGATCCTCTATATCAAGGGCGGAGTTAGTCTCGGTGATAGTCCCTCCCGGTTTCAGGATATCACCGCCTCCTCCTGGATCTATCTTAATGAGCTTGTCGCCGATGAGGCCGGAAGTTTTGATCGATGCGAGGGCGTCTTCATAAACCTTGATGCCTTTTTTAATCTTCAATTCGACCATGGCCATCTGTCTCTCCTGGTCTATACTCATTTGTTCCACCCGTCCGACCTCGATGCCATCAATCTCGACAGGGCTGCCGTCCCGCAATCCCGATACTGAAGTAAAACGTGCATAGAGTGAATAGTAATCGTCTCCGAAAAGGGAGACCTTGCCGAGCTTCACGGTCATGTATCCCACGCAGAGGAGGCCGATGACCACAAAAATGCCGACAACCGTTTCCATGCGAGTATTTTTTCATTTTGAATCACGCTCCTTACCACAAAGATATTTTGCGATTCTTTTCTTGTTCATATCAGCACTTTTTATGATCTGTTCGATCTCATCAGAGGAACTGCCTTCAGTTATACCTGCATTCACAAATATCTCGAAGCATTCCCCTGCTTCTATTTTGTCCCTTATAAGTTCCTGGATTTCGGGGAGAGATTTCTTCTCGAGTCTCTGAGCAAAATCATTCACTAATTCCGCTGGCTTTTTCAATCCCTAAGTGGGGCAATATTGTAAGTATCTCTTCTCTGCTATGGCGTGCTGAGAATCCTCCCAAAGGACCGAAATAGTTATTCAGATTCTCCCCCATGGATTTGAGGATTTCTATGGCAACCTGAGGCCTGAAAAGATCGGAAAGGAAGTTAAGATTAAAGCTGAATAGCACAGCAGTTACTGTGGTGTCCGCACGTCCACTACCCAGTGTCATGGCATACCTGGACTTGAACATCTCTTTTGAGAGCAGTCCGGTGAGCTCGTCCCTGAGGCCCTCGATGCTCATGATAAATTCATCGATCATTGGATGCTTGAGTCTGGCAAACTCTTCATAGGACCCGTTAAAGGCGATCTTCCCTTCCCACAGGAGCAGTATGCGGTCAGAGATAAAGAAGACATCAGGGATATCATGACTGATGAGAACAGCGGTAAAACCGAACTTTTTTCTGTAATGGGCGATCATGCTCAGGATTATGTTTCTCCTTATAGGGTCCTGGCTGGTTGTCGGCTCGTCAAAGAGCACGATGGCCGGATCTGTTACAAGGGCCCTTGCCAGAGCCACACGTTTCTGCATACCGCCTGAGAGCTCTGCCGGGTACTTTCGGGAAGCATCCGTGAGTTCCATCTGTTCGATACGTGACATCACCTTCTTTTCAATCTCTTTCTTTTTGAGATTTGTCGTCTGTCTTAGCGGTAGGGCTATGTTTTCAAAGACGGTCATGGAATCAAAGAGGGCGTTGTTCTGGAACATATAGCTGATCTGGCTCCTGTATCCTTCCCATTCCTTTTTCTTCATCTTATGAACAGGCATTCCCCTGAAGAGTATGCTCCCTTCGTCAGGAGAGAGGAGGCCGATGATATGCTTAATCAGAACGCTCTTGCCGCTGCCGCTTTTACCGATAATTGTCGTAATCTGGTTTTCATAAATAGAAAGGTCAGCCTTGTCAAGAATGGTCTTTTCCGCAAAGCGCTTGGTAATCCCTCTGAATTCTATCAATGGCGTTTCCATAGATGCCTCTACATTAGAAAAGATGTAACAACATAGTCTGAGATAAGTATTGTTACACAGGAGAATACGACTGCCGAGGTGGTCGAGAGACTGACGCTCCTTGCGCCGTAGCTGTCGGTACGCAGGTGCGTGAAGTATCCCTGGTAGCAACAGATTGTGGACACGAGCACGGCAAAGACGAGTGACTTTATGAACCCACCCCTGATGTCCACCATATCCACATATGCATGGATGCGATAAAAGTAGGCGCCTTTATCCACACCAAGGAGCACAACGCCGGTGAGATATCCTCCGAGGATACCGATGAGATCAAATAAGGCGGTCAGCAAAGGGAAACTGATAATTGAGGCTGCAATACACGGGCTGACGAGATACCGCTGGGGGTCTATACGCATGGTATAGAGGGCGTCTATCTGCTCGGAGATGCGGAGGTTCCCGATCTCTGCGGTCATTGCAGAGCCTGCACGTGCGGTTATCATTATTGCAGTAAGGACAGGCCCCAGTTCCCTGATGAGTGTGAGCGCAACGACTGAACCGAGGACCCCCTGAGAACCGAATTTGTTAAGGGTATAGAAAAGCTGAAGACCGAGCACCATGCCGGTAAAGAGGCCGACCAGAATCACGATATTCGATGACTTTGCGCCAATGTAAAAGACCTGCTGAATAATCTCCCGGAGCTGTTTGCGACGAAAGATCTTCAGAAAGGCAAGCGTAAAGAAGATGGCTGCGGCGCCAAGGTTGTTGATGACGTTCATTGTCCTTTTGCCGAGGAAATGAAAGAAAGGCAGCAAGGCACTGTCTTTTATCGCCGATTTCATATTTATACGATATTACCACTTCATTATTGCGTTTACAACACACTCATAATCATTATTATATTCGACTGTAAAATACTCATTGTTTTCTTATCTTTTCCTATATTTTCTAGCCCCTGCGCTACATTCCGCTACAGCAACCTTCAATAGAAATAGCTCGAAAGATATTGTCATCTTTCACTTTAGGACTTATAAATCAATACAGTGAATAACCAAATCTGAATCTGAGAGCTTGGCCGTACACATTACATGAACCCCCACGGAAGCACAGTAATCTTGTCCGTTAGCTTTTCCGGTATTCTACCGCTTGTTATCACATAGGCATGGCTGACTTTCTCTTTATACGTTTCTATGAAGCTCGAAAGTCCGCGCAGTGCGGACAGTATCACTTTTGAGCCGGACTTGATTTCAACAGGGATGATTGATGATCCTGTGTCTATAACACAGTCGACTTCTGCACCTCCCCCTGTCCTCCAGTAGTGGACTTTATAATTCAGGTTCATGGCCCTTATCCTTCTGATGATCTCAAGGATAACAGCATGCTCAAAGAATCTTCCCTTGTCTACGTTAATCAACGCCCCGGTTAATGGCAGCCGGGCGACGGCATTGCGAACCCCAAGGTCGAAGAAATAGTATCGAGGAGAGGTGAGAATCCTTTTACGGGCATTCTTCAAATAGGGTTCTACTTTTTCGACAATAAGCGTGTCCTCCAGAATACTGTAATATTCTTTGATAGTGGGAACGCTAACGCCTGATTCAAGGGAGAGCTTCGTAAGGTTGGGGTTAGTACCGGACTCTTGGGCAGCCAGTTCAAGAAATCTGCCAAACTGCCCTATCTTCCTACTCAGCGCTTCTGCCCGTATCTCCTCTTCCAGATATGTTTGGGTGTAGGCCTTAAGCATGTCGGCCCGCTCCTGGTCATCCGGCAGGCTGACAATGCCGGGCAGCGAACCAAAAATCAGGGACTGCTCGAATGAGTATCCTTTTATAGCATTAATATTCGGCATTCTGAACAGGCCGTTTTTGTAGTCCTCCACCCAGCCGAATTCGTTCCACTGCAAAGGGTCGAGCCTGAATGTTCTGATCCTGCCGGGTAACAGGTTCACTCCCTTTCTCCTCAATTTGCGGGCTGAAGAGCCGGTGACGATAAATGAAGCCTTCTTCTCGTCGATCAGGTACTGAATGCTGTCAAAGACTTCCGGCACTTTTTGCGCCTCATCCATAAATATCAGTGGCTTTTCGGATCGTGCCTCGACCTGCCTGATAATCGCAGAGGGGTCCTGCTCCATTTCAATGCGGATCGCAGGATTCTGCAAGGGATACTCCATGAGGTTCTTCACGCGGAACAGGCACTTCTTGACCAGGGTGGTCTTGCCCGTCTGCCGTGGTCCGAGAAAGAGCGCAGACTGACCCTTTCCAATAACCCGCTGTATCGGCTGCTCCAAATTCCTGATATATACCTTATTTTTACCTTGCATATTTAAAGTGTATATTAGGTTTAAGTGAAAAGCAAGATATTTTCACTGCCGTGTCAGGGGCACGCAGACATAACAATAACGCTTCGATATGCACATCTGGCGCCAAGTTACAAGGTCAAGGCGGTTGAAATCTATAAACAGAAGATGTGGCGCTACAAATCCGCTACAGTCATAGGTGAAGAAAAAGTTGCGAGCTAATCAGTTGTTAATCGGCGTGCAAAATTGACCCACCATCGGCGTCCAATTTTGACCCACCTCAGGCGATCATTTTTTGTTAGAGTTTCTAGTCTTGATTCTCCAGCTATCGTTACCTGTTTCGATGATATCACAATGATGGGTGACTCTGTCCAGAAGAGCAGTAGTCATCTTGTTATCGCCAAAGACCTGAGGCCATTCTCCGAAGGTCAGATTGGTAGTTATGAGCAGAGAGGTTCTCTCATAGAGCTTTGATATAAGATGAAACAGGAGTTGTCCGCCGTTTTTTGAAAAGGGCAGATATCCCAGTTCATCGAGCACGACAACGTGAAGTCGCGTAAGGCTTTCCGCCAGCTTACCGCCGCGTCCGGCTAGTTTTTCCTGTTCGAGCTGGTTGACCAGGTCTACAACGTTGAAGAAACGACCCCTGCTACCGTTTTTGATTGCCTGCCGAGCTATGGCTATTGCCAGATGAGACTTGCCGGTGCCGGTGCCGCCAACGAAGATGACATTGCTGTTTGCAGACATGAAGCTGCCCTGATACAGAGAGCGCACCAGGGTCTCATTGACCGGCGATGAGCTAAATTCAAAACGGTCAAGGTCCTTGTCTACGGGGAATCTTGCCTGTCCAAGACGGTAGCGGATACTTCTTGCAGTCCGCTCCCCCAGTTCAGCTTCCAGGAGATCCAGCAATATCTTCTCCGGCGTGCGACGCTGTTTTATCCCCGCTGCCATTACTTCGTCAAAGACACTCTTCATCCCATGCAGCTTCAACCTCTCCATCGCCTCCATAAGCTTATTCCGCAACATGGACACCTCCCGTAAGAAGATCGTCATAGCGGCTGCAGTTGGCAAGCGGCAGGTCTTTAAGCTCAGGCAGATGAAGCGGTACCTCGTAGTCGGATACTTCAGGATCATCATGCGTGCGGGACAGGGTATTGAGTATCACATCCCTGCTGGCCACGCCGGCAGCAAGTGCTTCGGAACAAGCGGTAACCACAGCATCCAGCCCATAAACGGATACGGCGCTAAGGATGCCTATGAACTGTCGATCGCCATCCGGACTCTTGCTGAGTATTTGCCGTATCTCTGTAAGTGGTTCGGGTAATGCCCATTCTTTAAAGGGAGCCCCGTTACGCAGGGCTCCGGGTTTGTGCTTCAATATCTCAATGTAGTGCCAGGCATCGTAGATTATCTTGTCCCGGCCAAACTGCCGCCGGTGCTCTCCTATTACGTTACCGTCTTGGGTGATGACGATCCGATCAGCATATGCGCGTATCATGACAGTACTTCCCACAGCTGAAGCATGGACACTGTAGCGATTACGGTCATATGAGACCAGTGCTGTGGTCGATACCCGGGCCGGGGTCTCTTTATACCCGTCAAACTGAGAACTTACTATTATCAACTGTTGCTTCTCCTGCTCAAAATACTCGGCAACGGTGCCATCCTTGAACTCGGGATGTTTGTGGCCAGCAGCAATGGTTCGACAGCGATCCTGCAGCCATTGATTCAATTCGTTCATGTCGACAAACTTCAACCGGGGAACGAAGAGGCGATTACGCAGGAACTTTACCTGGCTTTCTACCTGTCCTTTCTCCCATCCCGCTGCCGGGGTACAGGCCACAGGCTCAAACAGATAGTGGGATGCCAGATTTTGAAACCGACGGTTGAAGGTCCGGTCCTTGCCCATCAGAACCTTGGTCACGACCGTCTTGAGGTTGTCATATATGCCCTTCCGGCAACTGCCCCCAAAGAACTCGAAGGCCCGGACATGCGCATCAAGAACCATCTCAAGACTCTCCCGGGCATAGGCAACACAAAGCAGCATCCGGCTGTAGCAGAGTCGGAAGTGTGCTACCTTCACGGTGACAACAACACCCCCAAGTTCAACCTGTTCATAGCTCCAGTCAAACTGGAACGCTTCCCCAGGGTCAAAGCTCTGCGGTATGTACGCTGTGACCTTTCTGCCTTCCTCGCCTTTACGCCACTTCTGGACATACCGCCGGACACTATCATATCCTCCTTCAAAGCCCTGACGTTGCAACTCCTCAAATAACACAATGGCTGTTCTCTGCTCACGAGGGGATTTTGTGCCGTCAACGGCAAGATACTCAGACAACAACTCCTGATATGGGGCAAGCTTCGGAAGGGGCTGCGCCTTACGATCGTATGTAAACTCGGTGACATCTCTCCGGATCACCTTCTTTACTGTATTGCGGGACAGTTTCAACTCACGGGCTATCTGCCGGATGGACTTCTTGTCCCTATGGTAGGCACATCGAATCTTACGGATTGTTTCCACTATCAGCATCTCCTTTCGTCTGCTCCTCTCTGGTCTTTCCAGAGAGAATGCAGGATCTGCTGAGGTGGGTCAATTTTCGACGCCGATTACCCCCTAAAGTGGGTCATTTTTGCACGCCGATTAACACTTTGCATTGAATACAGGATGTAGACGCGGTGAAATCTTATCTCTGAAATGGGACAACGTGGATATGAAGCATGGCTTTATCAGACTTGACATAACGAAGAACGGAGAGCGCCGGGACATCCCTATCAGTGACGACCTAAAAGCCGTTCTACAGGGTATTACACGGCGGCTTGACATTCCCTATGTCTTCTTTGATACGACCACAGGAAAGCCCTTCCAGGACGTTAAGCGGAGCTTTCACACGGCTTGCAGAAAGGCCGGGATAACAGACTTCCATTTCCACGATCTGAGACACACCTTTGCATCTCACCTGGTAATGGCCGGGGTTGACATTACCACAGTATCAAAACTGTTAGGACACAAAAGCTTGACTATGACCCTGAGGTATTCTCACCTCGCACCGAATCATTTACAGAATGCCGTGAATATGCTGAACATCACCGGAGAAGAAAAACGGACTGCATATTTACTGCATAGTGAAGCGGGTAAGTAGGAATGATATTGAAAGGTAAGTTATTGATTTTTAATGGTGGAGCTGATCGGGATCGAACCGACGACCTCTTGAATGCCATTCGGCGTAAGGACTGTCAACGGTTTATGCTGATTCTTGTTAGTGCTTGCTGTTATTAGAAAGTTTCAAAATGGGAGGGATAGCACTTCTACGATGTTATCCCTTTCTTTACCTCTCCACTTCACAATTTACTTCACACTGACCTTTGTGGTTAACGGTCTGCGATAAAATAACAATACTTGACCGCTGACCGCGGAGTATACACCCGTATTTGCCAGGAGACCCCGCCGCCTTTCATGTATCCCAGTTACGTATATGCACGGCTGATTTAATTTTTTTTGGCCGGTAAAATAGATCTTCATAAATGAAATAGTATTAACTACCATTGTTTCAGATGGGCTTCCCTCATATTTACATTCCGCTCCATTACTGACGGTGATTCCAGTCTGCTCCGGCTCCCATTCCGGAATATCGCAGATACAGCCCGCTAAAACTTTAGAGATTGCTGTCAAGTTGAAGTCTGCAATGTTTGCTGCTTCCTGTTATCAATGCCTCTTGAAATCCCCGGAAAGGATAGCAGTTCACATAGTATTTCGTCTTTTGAGACATTTTTGTATATGAGGATTTACGAATGGAGTTAACAGATTTTTAAGATGGCAAAACAAAAAAGGGATAACGTTATTTGGGAAAGCCATAGAAGGAAAAATAGAGTGCCCTGTTTCTCTTAGAGTTGCGAAGAATATAGCCTGTCCTCTTCGTACTCTTTTCTCAGAATGGCTCTATTTCCTCCAACCCTATCAATTTGCATTGTGCCAAATATTGGCTATTCAATCGTGTGCGTGCTTGCTCCAAAAAAAGATCATAAGTCCATATCATAGTATCAGTAAACCTGGCTTCTAAGAGCGCCGCTCTATGTTCAAGTCCTCGCCCGATAATGACAAGTCTATTTTCGGGGCCTGCCAAAAAGGACATCTTTCCAGATGCATTTCTTTGGCTGTCCTGATCAATCATAGAAACCCATTCTGCAATCTGATTCTTGGCATGATTGGCTTTTTCGGTCAACTCTCCTTTTAAAGTGAAGACGCGGTGTCTGGGAGCTTCAAGCTCGATTAGCATCGGTGGTAAACCATCTTCTCTCTGCAAAATAAAGTCTGCTATTCGCTCTTTACCATGAAGCTTTATAACATGTTCAAAGAACTTTTCCGTATGTGAAGGAAGAAGAAGTTGAGCATGCTCATTTATGAAACGGTGGATACGGCGTTCAAATGCTCTCTGTGTGATCACTGCGGAAAATTTATACAGAACTTGAAGAGCTTCGTGAATATAATTGCTTGACGGACGAAGATCGTTGAGTGCCGCATTCCAAAAGCTTAATGCATCCTTCTTAGCTTCCTGATGCGTGTAATGTTGGATTGCCTGGTTGAGATGTCCATAGGCAAAGAGACCTTTGATTTGTCTTGGCATGGAAAGAGGGTTAACGCCGCTGATAATAATATCATAGTATTGGACAAAGAACTTTTCGTTCCAGAGCTTTTCATTGTTTAACTTGATACGCGCGGGTCTCAATGAATCAATGACCGCAAAAGAAGAATCTACATATTTTATTTCAAACCTATTTGTGTTTAAATTGGAGTTTTCAGTTGCTTTGATGGCGATTTCATGTGTTTGTTCACAAATCACAACAGTAACGTCACGTCCGGTTAGTACCCAACTCGGCAGTTTGGCTATCTTGCCTTCATTGCCGATACTCAAGCGAGAAAGGGCATTGTCAAGTGTCTTTAAGTAATCATCGATAGTTTCAGCTATTTGCACCACTATTCAACCATCATTATAAGTATCCATGTAATAGCCTGACTTAGACATCTCTCAAATTCTTCGTAACCCATTTTACAGTGTTCTTCAAAAACAAAATCAAGTGAGGTTTGCCTTAATCTGTTCAATCAAATCAGTATCTATATTCCCATAGATAAAAGTGCCTAAAAGGTATTCGACATCCTGTTTCTCCAAGCCATACACATCTTGAGCAATTATTTTTTCGAGCTTTGCTCTGAGAGACTTTTTCTTATAGGGGATAGATTTTCTTTCTTACATCCCAATATTTTTGAAAAGTCATTATAGTCTTTGTTGTTAGGAAGCAAATTCACAGCAATGCTAATGATGTCTTTTTTTAGTTTAGGATTTATTTCAGGAATCGGTAATTCATGGAGGAAATTGGTTGTAAGGTTTGCAGATATCCTTAACCGAATATAATAATCAAGGGTGAATGAATTCAGCAGAGCAAGAAGATACATCAATTCATCATAATCATAATGAGTCTGCCTTACCTTATTATCAGCAATTCCATAATTAAAGCTCTTAAAAACGTTCAGCGAATGCACTGTGAATACATAAGGGGGTAATAGAGTTGCTATCAGACTGCGTTCATTTGTGCTAC
>CAVZMO010000012.1:0-33741 GCA_963776195.1 Thermodesulfovibrionales bacterium | reverse complement strand
GGGTTTTGTTTTGCGATACCCCGCTGTCTCTGCGGCGGGGAGTTTTATTTAGTTAAATCGGATGTCCATGTCCTGTCATATCCATCAGTAAATACAACTTTTTCAAAACCCAATTTTCTTAAATTAGCCATAGTTGCCCCATCATTGATTAATTTATAAACTAAAGGACGACTCATTAAAACCCACTTGATTCTTAATGTTGAATGGTTTTTACCGAGCGTCGTAATTGTGGTGTCCATTCCTGCATCTAATAACGACAATTCATATTTTTTGGCAAATTCTTTTCTCTGTTGAACCATTATTTTATAAGCTACAACTCGCGTAACTTTCTCAATCTCTTTTTCCCTTCTTACAACTTCTTTCAATAATTTATCTTTCTCAGCCGATTCAGGAGTATTTTGAGGTATCGCCGCCAAATGTTTTCTTGCATCAGACACCCCGCCCCATGAAGTTTTCATTGGATCCTTATTAGGTTTCCATTCGTTCAAGGCTTTTTGAGCTTCTTTCAAATGATCAGCGGCGGTCATTCTATTGAAGAGGTCTTGCGCAGTTGGCACAGAAGATTGCTGTTTGATGCTCTGAATCGAGCTATCGTGGGAAACTATTGAAGTATTCCTTATTATGAAAATCCCCAATAGAAATATCACAATGATCCAGGCGACTTTAGTAGTCAAAGAAAATCTAGAGAACATATATAGCAAAGCTTTAAAAAATGTCTTAGCGTTCATGCTGTGACTCCGCTATTTTATCCATTAGCCATTTATTGTTCATTTTAATTTGCAGATTACATGCGATGGTCATGAAATTGGGGTCAAGTCTTGTTTTTTGCTGTAGTTTCATTCTTCAGTATCCTGCTGATCGTAGAATAATGCATCTTGAGAGAATCGGCAACCTCCGCCTGGCTGTATCCGTACTTCTCAACGGCTTTCACTATCACCCTGTCCCGACTCTCCTTGTCCTTTTCTGCCTTCCCTTTAAATAAAAGGCTCAGGTCGGGCCTGTTGATGTATCGTTGGCTCTTTGGTATCTCTTTGATATCTTCATGGCCCTTTAAATATGTAATGAACTTCTCGACAAAACCCTCCTCCCCAAGCAGAATCTGCCCCCTTACCTTCCGCCAAATCGGTTCCTCCCCTATCCCAGCCTCTACGAATTCCTTGTATTTCTTCTCTGACCATCCCTTCTTTGTCCCAAATTGCCCCAATATCCATTCTCTCGTCAGGCAATGAGGCAGGGGTTCCATTCCTGCTGTCGCCCGATAGCTGCTCCATTTCCACTCTTCAGGCTTCTTTACTGCCTTTGCCCTCACAGGATTTAACACTACGTACCGGCATACCTCAAGCAAATGGCTTTCCTTCTCTATAAGCACCGCTTTATACCTTCCCTGAAAGATATGCCCAACCCTCTTATGTCTCCTGTTGAACAACTGCGTATAGACGCCGTTCAGCTGCCGCATTCCCTTGCAGAGGTTACCATCCGGTGTTTCGACAAGTATGTGATAGTGGTTGTTCATCAGGCAGTATGCATGGCAGAGCCAGTTATATCGTTTGTTTACTTTGTGAAGGGTGTCGAGGAATAGTATGCGGTCTTCGTCATCTTTGAATATGGGTTTTCTTGCGTTTCCTCGTGAGGTTATATGATATATTGCACCATCATATTCTATCCGTAAGGGTCTTGCCATGTAATCTTTATATCATAGTTTTACTTAAATAGCAAGTTTAAAGACCTGACCCTATATGCTATACAAATGCCGAAGGCTTAAAGCCACGATTGCTCCCAGGCCCAGGTATATACCGGTCCGCCAGGTCTCTCAACCCTATCCCGTGGTTGTATTCCGCCAGCAGCGCCAAGCCACCATGAGCTGTCAGTCCTTCTTCAGTCCTCTCAATCTTGAATCCAAACACCGTTTGTCGTATCATGTGCTCACCTTGTCGGTTAAAGGATTTGAGTCGTGTCTTTTCCTTTATACCCGCTTTTTGTGCGGCCGACAAGGTCTTTCTTTTCTTACCTCAATTTTCTATCTCTGTTTTAGGGCTCATTTTGAGAATGATGTGGCTTAATTGAAAAATTACTTATTATCATTTGAAAGATTCAATAACTGATGTTAATCGGCGTGCAAAAATGACCCACTTTAGGGGGTAATCGGCGTCGAAAATTGACCCACCTCAGCAGATCCTGCATTCTCTCTGGAAAGACCAGAGAGGAGCAGACGAAAGGAGATGCTGATAGTGGAAACAATCCGTAAGATTCGATGTGCCTACCATAGGGACAAGAAGTCCATCCGGCAGATAGCCCGTGAGTTGAAACTGTCCCGCAATACAGTAAAGAAGGTGATCCGGAGAGATGTCACCGAGTTTACATACGATCGTAAGGCGCAGCCCCTTCCGAAGCTTGCCCCATATCAGGAGTTGTTGTCTGAGTATCTTGCCGTTGACGGCACAAAATCCCCTCGTGAGCAGAGAACAGCCATTGTGTTATTTGAGGAGTTGCAACGTCAGGGCTTTGAAGGAGGATATGATAGTGTCCGGCGGTATGTCCAGAAGTGGCGTAAAGGCGAGGAAGGCAGAAAGGTCACAGCGTACATACCGCAGAGCTTTGACCCTGGGGAAGCGTTCCAGTTTGACTGGAGCTATGAACAGGTTGAACTTGGGGGTGTTGTTGTCACCGTGAAGGTAGCGCACTTCCGACTCTGCTACAGCCGGATGCTGCTTTGTGTTGCCTATGCCCGGGAGAGTCTTGAGATGGTTCTTGATGCGCATGTCCGGGCCTTCGAGTTCTTTGGGGGCAGTTGCCGGAAGGGCATATATGACAACCTCAAGACGGTCGTGACCAAGGTTCTGATGGGCAAGGACCGGACCTTCAACCGTCGGTTTCAAAATCTGGCATCCCACTATCTGTTTGAGCCTGTGGCCTGTACCCCGGCAGCGGGATGGGAGAAAGGACAGGTAGAAAGCCAGGTAAAGTTCCTGCGTAATCGCCTCTTCGTTCCCCGGTTGAAGTTTGTCGACATGAACGAATTGAATCAATGGCTGCAGGATCGCTGTCGAACCATTGCTGCTGGCCACAAACATCCCGAGTTCAAGGATGGCACCGTTGCCGAGTATTTTGAGCAGGAGAAGCAACAGTTGATAATAGTAAGTTCTCAGTTTGACGGGTATAAAGAGACCCCGGCCCGGGTATCGACCACAGCACTGGTCTCATATGACCGTAATCGCTACAGTGTCCATGCTTCAGCTGTGGGAAGTACTGTCATGATACGCGCATATGCTGATCGGATCGTCATCACCCAAGACGGTAACGTAATAGGAGAGCACCGGCGGCAGTTTGGCCGGGACAAGATAATCTACGATGCCTGGCACTACATTGAGATATTGAAGCACAAACCCGGAGCCCTGCGTAACGGGGCTCCCTTTAAAGAATGGGCATTACCCGAACCACTTACAGAGATACGGCAAATACTCAGCAAGAGTCCGGATGGCGATCGACAGTTCATAGGCATCCTTAGCGCCGTATCCGTTTATGGGCTGGATGCTGTGGTTACCGCTTGTTCCGAAGCACTTGCTGCCGGCGTGGCCAGCAGGGATGTGATACTCAATACCCTGTCCCGCACGCATGATGATCCTGAAGTATCCGACTACGAGGTACCGCTTCATCTGCCTGAGCTTAAAGACCTGCCGCTTGCCAACTGCAGCCGCTATGACGATCTTCTTACGGGAGGTGTCCATGTTGCGGAATAAGCTTATGGAGGCGATGGAGAGGTTGAAGCTGCATGGGATGAAGAGTGTCTTTGACGAAGTAATGGCAGCGGGGATAAAACAGCGTCGCACGCCGGAGAAGATATTGCTGGATCTCCTGGAAGCTGAACTGGGGGAGCGGACTGCAAGAAGTATCCGCTACCGTCTTGGACAGGCAAGATTCCCCGTAGACAAGGACCTTGACCGTTTTGAATTTAGCTCATCGCCGGTCAATGAGACCCTGGTGCGCTCTCTGTATCAGGGCAGCTTCATGTCTGCAAACAGCAATGTCATCTTCGTTGGCGGCACCGGCACCGGCAAGTCTCATCTGGCAATAGCCATAGCTCGGCAGGCAATCAAAAACGGTAGCAGGGGTCGTTTCTTCAACGTTGTAGACCTGGTCAACCAGCTCGAACAGGAAAAACTAGCCGGACGCGGCGGTAAGCTGGCGGAAAGCCTTACGCGACTTCACGTTGTCGTGCTCGATGAACTGGGATATCTGCCCTTTTCAAAAAACGGCGGACAACTCCTGTTTCATCTTATATCAAAGCTCTATGAGAGAACCTCTCTGCTCATAACTACCAATCTGACCTTCGGAGAATGGCCTCAGGTCTTTGGCGATAACAAGATGACTACTGCTCTTCTGGACAGAGTCACCCATCATTGTGATATCATCGAAACAGGTAACGATAGCTGGAGAATCAAGACTAGAAACTCTAACAAAAAATGATCGCCTGAGGTGGGTCAAAATTGGACGCCGATGGTGGGTCAATTTTGCACGCCGATTAATAACTGATTAGGTTACCTATATGTTGTCTTCAAGAAGTGAGCAAAAGAGGGTTTGAAATTTCGCTGGCTGAAGTTTTCAGTGGAAAAGAGTTAAGGGCATCATAATCTGGAGTGTCTAAATATCAAATCCTATCTATCACAGATAAATCAATCTTGATGTGAATTGAATATTTCATCGAAAAGGGAAGCCATTCTGGTGAATGCATTCAAAACGGCGGGGTCGAAGTGCCATGGCATAGTCCTTCCATCTCCTTTCGTTATAGCGTTGAAAGCTTCTTCATTAGTCAAAGGTGGCTTGTAGGGTCGTTTCCTTCTGAGAGCATCATACTGGTCTACAAGCATAACTATACGGCCTTCAAGTGGTATCTCATCCCCGCTTAACCCTCTCGGATACCCTCCACCACACCATCTTTCGTGATGATTTAACGCAATAGATGCTGCCAGCTGTATTATCGGGTGCGACGAATCTGCCAGTATCTTGCTTCCAAGGGTAGTATGTGTTTTCATTGTCTCAAACTCTTCCGCTGTCAGACTGCCTGGTTTTAAAAGTATATTGTCGGATATCCCGATTTTCCCTATATCGTGCAACGGGGCCGCTAGGGTTATTGCTTCAACAAAACCATTATGTAAGTCCAGAGCCTTAGCAATTTCCCTTGCATAGTATCCCATCCGAGAAATGTGGGCACCTGTATCAGTATCCCTGAATTCAGCAGCGGTCAATAATCTCCGTATAATCTCTACGTTCATGTTTTTGACTGCAGCTAGGGCATCGGCTAATTCTCTTGTCCTAAGCATAACAGTATCTTCCAGCGTAGTTTGATAGTTATTTTGAGTCTCTGTGTTTTTGTAATACCGAATAGCTTTCTCTATCGCACGCATAAGATAAGGTATATTAAACGGCTTTGTTACAAAATCAAAGGCACCTCGTTGTATCGCATCGATAGCTATATCAAGTTCGGCATATGCGGTCATTAAAATTACCGGGATTTCAGGATTAGTATTATGGACCTTTTCAAGAAGTTCGAGCCCCGACAGTACCGGCATACTGATATCTGTCAGTACTGCAATAATTCTGTTCTCATGTAATTTATTAAGGGCATCTTTTGAGTTCTCACAAGAGATAACTGAGAAGCCCCGGGAGCTAATCAATGAGGAAACAGATTCAAGAACATCGGTGTTATCATCAACAACAAGGATCTTTCCTTCGATGTTGGCGCTCATTAATTCCGGCATTTTCTTCACTCTTCTCAAAAGCTCGCATCAGTATTTCAATTACCATTCCTTCTTCTCTATCTATTCTTATCTTAAGGTCGCGCGGGCCAATTTTCAATCCTACCGGGGTAGGGATGCCCGAGGTCTTTCATAACTGAAAACTTGTCAAATTCGTTATCTATTTCCATTTTTACTCGTGAGAATTATGGAAAGCTTAAAAGGCGTGTGTTTCAGAAAGGAGGCGACTCTTCAGGTTTCTGAAAGACGTTTATGTTTCAGGAGGTTCTTTCGGTAGGTATCTCAGATTGTTTACGGTTATCATTTGTGGCGAGCGCTTTCATAACCCCACATGCTTATCCCTATAGGAACGAATTGACATATCCACGCTGACTTAATAGAATAGTATAACAGTTTAACTTTCCAACAAGGAGTGTGGAATGTCATTAGTCAAGGTCAAGAGCAAGTATCAGATAGTTATCCCTGATGAAGTGAGAAAGAAACTTCACGTGGAAATAGGAGATACCCTCGACATTGAGGAAAAAGACGGCGTTTTAGTCGCCAAGCCTGTCGTGGTCATTGATAAGTCCCAGGCTTATTTCTGGACGGAGGAATGGCAGAGAGGGGAGAAGGAGGCGGAAGAAGCAAAGAGAAAAGGCAAATTCAAGGAGTTCGATAAGGCCGCCGAGGCGATCAAGTGGCTAAAAAGCTGAGAATTCTCGCCACCTTCAAGAAAGACTATAAAAAGCTCCCTCCTGAGATCCGGGATAAAGTGGACAAACAATTGACTTTCTTGATGAGCAATCCGGACCATCCCTCCCTGAACCTTCACCCGATTCGAGCTACCAAGGGCATATGGGAGGGCTATATTGATTATCATTACAGATTTACCTTTGAGGTGGAAGGTGAATATTACGTGTTGCGCAAGGTGGGGCCGCATGGCATAATCCGAAATCCATAGCAGACTGCGAAGTCCTTTGTAAGGAATTATTGCCAAACGGTTTAAATGTCGATCTTTTTTGGTTACCATTATTGATCTGTTGCAAACGGGCTTCTCAAACCACCTGTCCCTTGATCCCGATCTTTGTCTTCTTCACCGGAATGTTTTTGCCGGAGGCTTTCACAACCTCTTCAACCAGCTTCACCAGTCCACTGCAGCAGGGTACTTCCATATAGGCGACTGCCACGGATTTGATATCGTTTTCGCTCAATATTGTTGCGAGCTTCTCTTTGTAAGCGCCGGCATTGTCGAGCTTAGGGCAGCCGATGGCCACCGTGTGTCCTTTTATAAAATCATTGTGGAATCCTGCGTGTGCATAGGCGCAGCAATCTGCTGCAACAAGAAGATCCGCGCCTTGATAGTATGGCGCCTTGAGCGGCAGAAGGTGTATCTGCACGGGCCAATTTCTCAGCTGTGCCCCTGATGTTTTATGGCCGACCGAGGTCGCTGCATTTCTCTTGATTGATTGAGCCATGCTGCCGGGGCAGCCGCACGGCATGGGTTTGTCTTCCTTTGTCTCATGCTTTTTTTGCGCCTCTTCCATTCTCCGGACAGCTTCATCCCCTTGTGTTTTTAAGAGATATTCCTTCGTTGCATGTATATCAAAGGGCTTTGATTCCTTCTCTTCTATCTTTAATGCGCCTGCAGGACATTCCCCCATACAGTCGCCGAATCCGTCACAGAAATCTTCTTTCACGAGCCTTGCCTTGCCGTCTATTATCTGTAAGGCACCTTCCGAACAGGTGCTCACACAATTGCCGCAGCCGTCACAAAGCTCCTCGTCGATCGTAATAATTTTCCTTTTCATGGTAACGTAACCTCCTTCCATATCCTGATTTTAGGATATATCAGGTTCGGACGGAAGTCCTTGATTTAAGTCAAGAGGGCAACAACTGTTCATCCCGTGTCGCCCATTTATATGCATAATAATGACAATATTTGTCATGGAATAAGTAATTTTACGAACCAACTCAATTTTCCATTTTATAATCAATAAGTTATAAAACTTTTTTTGAGGCATAATATTTGCATCCATCTGTATGCTGGCGTTTATCGAAAAAAATAAGAGTCTCAGATGGCTCAGTCGTAAAATAGACACTGAGAAATGGCAGAAACCTCAAAAAAATGAAGCTCATCGAATATGCAAGGCTCATGACGATCACAACAGGAGGTCTCCTTTTCCTTCCTTCTCATCCCGCGATCGCAAATTCACCGGCACAAATGAATGACCCAAATTGCCTCGGGAACATCTCTCTGTATTTCTTATTCGCCAGTCTAACGCTCCTGCTCTTCACGATTCTGCGTTTGCTGCAATACCGGAGACAAATTGAAACGAAGGCATCTGAACTTGCCGCTGCCAACGAACGAATGCAGCTGGAGATCGAAGAACGTACACGAATTCAGGAAGCCCTCAAAGAGAGCGAGGAGCGGTATGCCCTTGCTGCTCTTGGCGCCAATGATGGCCTCTGGGATTGGAATCTGAAAACTAACGAGATTTATTTTTCCTCCCGATGGAAGTCGATGCTGGGATTTCAAGATGATGAAATAAAAAATGGTGTCCAAGAATGGTTTCATCGGGTGCATCCGGATGATATCAGCAAACTAAAAAAAGACATCTCCGATCATCTCAACGAGCGGACACCTCACTTTGAAAATGAACATCGTTTGTTGAACAAAGAAGACGTTTATCTCTGGATGCTGAGCAGAGGCTTTGCAGTAAGAGACAGCGACGGAACTACTATTCGAATGGCGGGCTCACTCACTGACATTACGGGCCGTAAAAAAGCAGAAGAGCAGTTGATACAAAGCGCCTTTTATGATGCATTAACGGGCCTTCCGAACCGTGCGCTGTTTATGGACCGCTTACAGATGGAATTTGCTTATAAGAAGAGACATAAGGACCATCTTTTTGCTGTTCTCTTTCTCGACCTTGACAGATTTAAGAATATCAATGACAGCTTCGGGCATCTTATTGGTGATAAATTGCTTGTTTTGGTTTCAGAGAGATTGCAATCTCATATACGTCCTGATGATACCATCGCCCGATTCGGAGGAGATGAGTTTGTCGTGCTCCTCGGAGATGTCAAAGAAATTAACGATGCGACACACATTGCCGACCGGATAAACAGTATATTGACAGAACCTTTTCATCTCATGCATCACGAATTATACATCAGTGTGACAATCGGAATAGCAATAAGCGCTAATGAATATCAGCAACCGGAAGAGATCCTCCGTGACGCAGACACAGCTATGTACAATGCAAAATTGTACGGAAAGGCGGGTTATGTAATATTCGATAAGACTATGCATGTCAATGCATTAGATCTCCTGGAACTGGAGATAGACCTTCGTCACGCTATCGAACGCAAAGAATTTGTTATGTATTATCAGCCGATCATCTCCCTCGAAAATCGAACTATCATAGGTTTTGAAGCCCTCGTCAGATGGAACCATCCTCATCGCGGCTTTTTATTGCCGATGGAGTTTATCCCTTTGGCGGAAGAAACGGGGCTTATTATCCCTCTGAGCCTGTGGATCATTCGTCAAGCGTGCCGGCAGATACTCATATGGCAGCAACAGTTTCCCTCTGATTTGCCATTGGTGGTGAGTGTCAACATATCTCCCAAACATCTTGCAAATGCCAATTTTATTACTCACATAACAGACATTCTCGATGAAACAAACCTGAATCCGGAGCAATTGGCGCTGGAAATAACAGAAAACGTCATGATAGATAATACCGACTACGTGGCCTCTCTTTTTTCACGCTTGAAAGACTTGAAAATTCAGATTAATATTGACGATTTCGGTACCGGCTATTCATCACTGAGCTATCTGCAGCGATTTTCTATAAATACAGTAAAAATTGATCAGTCATTTATCAGTCGGCTGAGCAGAAATGAGAAGGATCTCGAAATCGTTCAGTCAATCATCAATATGGCCCATAATATGAAAATGCACGTCATAGCTGAAGGAGTTGAACAGGCAGAAAATCTGCAGACACTGGAGGATCTGAAATGCGAGTATGCACAGGGATTCTTTTTCTCGCATCCGCTCAACATACAGGAAACAGAAATACTCCTTGCCCGGCAAAATACTCATCCCAATGGTATCGATCGTCCAACGATCAATCTTGAAGATCGGTTGGCGAAGTCCTAAGCTTTGTCCAAACCTGAATTTATTCTGAAAATATTCTTAATTTTTCCGGGTCGGGGATCACGATGGTGTTATCTTTTTCGCTGATAAGATTCCGCTGCTTCAGGAATGTCAATGCCCGTGACAGGGTCTCGGGGATCGTCCCGAGGAGAGAGGACAGTTCTTTTTTTGAATACTTCAACCGGAAGAGGGTGACACCATTTTCAACGGTGCTGTTTTTGAGCAGATAACCCGCAAGTCTCGCTTTAATATCCTTCAGCGATAATTCTTCAATTTTCACAACGAACTGTCTCAACCTCTTCGAATAACCGCTCATCATCTTCAATGCCAGTTCAGGACGTTCTTTTATCAGATTGATAATTCCGTCCCTTGAAACGCGTACTAAAACAGAATCTTCAAGAGAGGCGCAGGACGCAGGATAGGACATGGAATCGAATATGGCCGCTTCTGCTACAAGGTCTCCGGGACCGTGGATGTGCAGCGTATGTTCTTTGCCGCAGGCGGATAATTTGTAAATCTTTACCTTTCCCGAGGCTACGATAAAGAAGGCAGCTGCATCGAGCCCTTCAGCAAATATCTGCTCCCCTTTCCCGCACTTTCTTAAGGGAGGTCGAGGTCAACAAAAGATTTATCTCTTCCCCGGTGAAGGACCTGAATAAAAAAGTGCCTAAGAGAAATTTCCCTATATCCATGCTGTAACTTCATTTTATACGATTTTATTTCTAATCAGAAGCTGAATAAGAAAAATCAAGAATTCAGGGTTTGCTTTTTTTTGAAATAATTTTTTATGCTAAATCATTAAACTTTTGGAGGTATTAAGGAATGACGATAACTGATAAGGCTGCTGAAATGGCAAAAACCATATTGGCCGGCGAAGGTAAAGATACCTGGGGTATCAGGATATATGTTGCCGGAGAAAGCTGCTGCGGCCCCTCTTATGGGCTCGATTTACAGGAACAGCATACGCCCGACGATGAGGTCATCGAGAAAAACGGCGTGAAGATTTTTATGGATAAACAAACGATGGATAGCCTTGCAGAAAAAGAGCTCGACTATTATGCCGGTGCTGAGGGAGAGGGCTTTATCTTCACAGGTGGCGTTTCTTCCTGCGGTTCAGGTGGAGGTTCTTGTGGTTCAGGCGGCGCCTCATCCTGCGGTTCGGGCTGTGGTTCAGGCTGCTAGTAACTTTGTGAATTATGTTTCCGGTTCATAGGCCGAGAAGGTTAAGGAAAAACGGGACTATCAGGAGAATGGTGAGGGAGACCTCCCTTTCTCCTGACAATTTCATATATCCGCTTTTTGTTACATTCGGCAGAAGTGTAAGAAAAGAGATCTCATCAATGCCGGGATGTTATCAGGAATCTGTTGATGGGATAGCCGGACATGCGAAAGAGGTCTATTCCCTCGGTATCCCGTCCATACTCCTTTTCGGGATCCCCGAGCACAAAGACGAGGTCGGATCCTCAGCATATGATGAGCACGGAGTGGTTCAGGAGGCAATTAAGGCTATAAAGGATGCCGTGCCCGAACTATACGTTATTACTGATGTTTGCATGTGTGAGTACACGAGTCACGGCCACTGCGGGATCATAAAAGGCTGCGACGTTCAAAACGACCCGACCCTTGAAGTACTGGTCAAAGAGGCCGTTTCCCACGCAAAGGCGGGTGCTGATATGGTGGCGCCGTCGGATATGATGGACGGAAGGGTCGAGGCGATACGTCTTGCCTTTGACGAAGAAGGATTCCCCGAAATTCCGATCATGTCCTATGCGGCAAAATACGCGTCGGCATTTTACGGGCCCTTCAGAGAGGCGGCGGAATCCACCCCTCAATTCGGCGACAGACGTTCGTACCAAATGGACCCTGCAAACAGGAGGGAGGCTTTAAAGGAGGTAGCCCTCGATATCGAGGAAGGCGCGGATATCGTTATGGTTAAGCCTGCGCTTGCCTACCTTGACATAATCTCTGATGTGCGGGATTCCTTTGATGTTCCGGTTGCCGCTTACAACGTGAGCGGTGAATATTCCATGGTAAAGGCCGCGGGGAAACTCGGCTGGATCGACGAGGGGCGTGCTATGATGGAGATACTCACCTCGATAAAGCGCGCGGGAGCCGATTTGATCCTTACCTATTTTGCTAAAGACGCAGCGAAGATCCTGAATAAGTGATTTAACTCGGGGATACGTTCTCTCCCTCTGTATCTTCTCACCGCGACGTTTCAGCCATTCTCTCACAATTCAGATTAAAGCCTTTTATGAAATTCTGAGGAAGTCGCTCTCATGCTGCGGTTTTCTGCCCGTATGCCTGCATCATTGTTTTTTGTAATTCGGTTTTCGGGTTGACGCAGCGCCGGTTTAAAAGTAGAATTAATCGAAGTTAAAGTTATAATTATCAGATCGTTTAAACGGAGGAGGTTGACATGAAAATGGCTATCATTCTTTTTTCCGTATTGTGTTTTGTGACTGTAGGAATGCTTGTTACGGCTTATTCAGAGGATATAAAAAAGGGAGACTGCTTTTTTCTTTCCAGTCTCCATCATACAACGAAGGGAATGGAGTATTGGTATGATAAGGCAAATGGCGGACTGGAGACGCTCACCGGGATACCCTATTCCAGTTCTAAGCTCGACTGTCTGAACTGTCATGTGGCGTCATGCGACGTGTGTCACAAAACAGTTGAAGGAGAGAAATCACTATATACAACGAAAGCGGCCCGGAACCAGGAGGTGTGTTTAAATTGTCACAAGCGCGAAAGGACGATCATGAAGATGGATAAAGACTCCCATCAGGACAACGTCCACTTCGCAAAACAGATGCAGTGCATGGATTGCCACACGGCGGGAGATGTGCATGGCGACGGAAAGGAATACAACTCGATGAAACAGCCGGGTGCTCAGGGCGCAAAATGCGAGAATTGCCATAAATCTGTTCCGCAAACTGCATCACACCAAGTCCATAAGGACAAACTGGAGTGCAAGGCATGCCACGTGCGACATGTGGTAAGTTGTTCCAACTGCCACATCGAGACGCTTGTCAATGAGCGCAAGCGCGTTGATATCAAGCTGTCAGGTTGGGTGTTCCTGATAAATTACAACGGCAAGGTGACATCAGCTACAACGCAAACGTTTGTTGCGCAGGGAAACAGGACGTTCCTCATGTTTGCCCCTCAGAACAGTCACTCCATTATGAAACAGGGGAGAAAGTGTCAAGATTGCCACGGCACCGAGATCGTGAAGCAGGTCCGGAACGGCAGACTGAAATTGACCTGGCTTGAAAATAGTGCGTTGAAAAATGTTAAAGGTGTTATTCCGGTCGTTGACGAAGTGACATATGATTGTGCCTATCAGGACTATAAAGACGGGAAATGGATACCGATAGAAAATCCGCCTTCACCTGTGATCCATTATGCAGGGTATGGCACCCCATTGACAAAGGAGCAATTAAAAAAACTGGCTCAACCCATGGGGAAATAGTATACCGGTCTCATAGACGCGAGAGTCAGAGGATTTTTTGGGCTGCTGACTTTTTCTCATCCTATCATTCCCTCCTCTGCGGGCCCCCCCGTTAGGGGAGGGGAAGTCATTTGCATTCTTGAATGACTTTGGTTTGTGACAACTTAAATTATCGCCGTTTTTGCAATAGACTTCTATTTTTTGCTTTTAATCAATGTGCAACACCACAGCAAAGCTGTTGAATATGACCCATACCCGATCATCCTCTTTAAAACCCATCATGCGGGCGTTCTCTGTGGAAACTATAGAGCACAATTCCGTGCCGGCTGAAATACGTACGACATACTCTGTAGTAGTCTTCCCTTTATTAATGCGTACGATATTTCCGACAAACCGGTTTTCCGCTGTAGATTCGGGTTCCTTATCGCTTTTCTGTAAAATCACCCAGGGAGCTTTTACCTCCGCTGTAATCAAAGATCCCGTTTTGAGTCCGAGCCGTGACAGGCTGTCCCTGGTGATTATTGTTGTTACTGATATCTCCGCTCAGAGTAATCATCTCCACTTTTGCCTGAATGTCTCCCTTTTTGATGGAACTGATTTTACCGAAAAAGCTGTTCCGGGCGCTTGTTTTTCGATGTGATTCCTTTTCAATAAAGTGTTTTGCCACCTGCCGCATATCAGCATCAGAAAAGTCAACATAGGAAGCCGTCACGTTGAGTGTGGAATGGCCCATCATCCTCTGCACAACCGGTAAGGGCATATTGCTCTGCATTAGTTCTATAGCCCGGGACCTCCGTATGCTTTCCGGAGCGCCCATGGCAGGGGGAAAGCCGGAGTCTATTGCCCGTTCGTAAAATTTGCGGCGAACATGGCCGGGGTCCACTTTGAAGAAGTTGCCCAGATATTTTTTGAAGGCAGGGTCATCCAGTGAAGACTTAATTTCTTCAGAGAGTACCTCCGGTATCTGTACCTCCCGCGCCGGCCGACCGTTTTTCTTTTCTGCTCTCCCCAAAAACACCAGGTGATGTTTGAAATCAACATCTTGAAAGGGATTAAGGGCCAGCACTTCGTTCAGCTTGCCTCCCGTATAGCGGATCAAAAGGAATATCAGCAAGATGCGCCTGCGGGACAAACGGACATCAGCCCGTGGCGCTCCGTCTGCCCAGCTTCGAAATGACTGCTCCAGGCGATTCATCTGAACCGTATCAAGACAGTGGGATTCATTCGGCATTGAGACAATGCGTGCGTGGCTTGTTCGCTCGGTCATCGAGGACTGTGGCGCTTGTTTTTTATCCCGAAACATCACTCATTATTATAACAGTGACGACCACAGATTGTTTCTCTGAGTCACTCACTAAATCCATGTCCTAAAGCATCAAAGTTGTCTTCATGATGCTATTGACATCTGATATGTTATATGATAATGTTATAAACACGATAATTAAATTATTCGTGTTAATAGTTTAACATATTTAAGGAGGTTCTTATGTATTTCGAGACTGCCGGAATCGAAGTTGCTCCCTGGATTCCTCCCCTTGTTGCGCTGGTCGTATCTTTCTTTACATCCATGGGCGGAGTTTCGGGCGCCTTTCTTTTGCTGCCGTTCCAGATGAGTTTCCTTAATTTCACAAGCCCATCTGTGAGCGCTACCAACTTTGTCTTCAATATCGTTGCGATTCCGAGCGGCGTATACCGCTACCTTAAGGAAGGCAGAATGGCATGGCCATTGACGTGGGTTGTTATTATAGGCACCCTCCCCGGCGTCTTTATAGGATACTATCTCAGAGTTCTGTATCTTCCCGATCCGAGGACTTTCAAGCTCTTCGTGGGATGCGTGCTGCTTTATATCGGCGTCCGGCTTCTTTATGAAATGACGGGTAAGGCAAAAACAGGCAAATCGAAGATGAAAGAGCTTGAAGACAAATTCAGGGAAAGAACAAAACAGATTAAAGACCAACAAAAGAGCAGAGTGGCATCGGGTCTCCCTCCGGAGGCTGTCGTCAAAACAATTTCAGTGAGTTTTAAGAGGATAGAATACGAGTTTTGGGGAGAAAGGTTCTCATACAGCACCATCGCTATGTTCTTCCTCGCTTTTGCAGTCGGGATAATCGGCGGCACGTATGGGATCGGCGGAGGCGCCATCATCGCGCCATTCTGCGTAGCGGTATTCCATCTGCCGGTTTATACAATTGCAGGCGCTGCCCTAATGGGGACATTAATAACTTCAGTGGCAGGGGTAGTTTTCTACAGCATCATTCCCGCAAAGGCCGGGATGGCTGACTTCACCTGACTGGCTGCTTGGTTTTCTTTTCGGCGCAGGCGGATTCATCGGCATATACCTTGGCGCCCGGTTTCAGAAATTCGTGCCCCAAAAGGCCATCAAGCTGATGCTGGGTACGATTATTGTTTTCCTTGCAATCAGATATATTTCACAGTATTTTATGAAATAGGAGGTGTCATATGAACGGATTAGTATGCCCGACAGCAAGAATGGAAAAGCTGATGGTAGCCACAGACGGCTCGGAGTACAGTGAAAGCGCTATAAGAGAAGCTATCAACCTTGCAAAGGTATGTTCGAGCAGACTGTTTGCAGTATCAATAGTTACAACAAATCTTGAGTTTGAGACTGTTGTTCCACAGGTTATGGAAAAAGATGAAAAAGAGGCAAGGGAGCATCTTGAATCGGTAAAGAGCAGGGCGGCAAAAGAAGGTATTGACTGCGATGCAATTGTCCGTCTGAGCGAAGAGCCCTTTCAGGACATCATAGATCTGGCGGAAAAAAATAAAGTCAATATGATAATCGTTGGTACTCACGGCAGGACAGGCCTGAAAAGGCTTATGATGGGCAGCGTCACGGCAAAGGTTATCGGACACTCTCCCTGCAATGTCCTTGTGGTTCCATTACATGCAAAGGTTGAGTGCAGGAATATCCTTCTGGCGACTGACGGCTCAAAATACAGTGATGCCGCTGCCTCCGAAGCTATCGGCATTGCAAAGAAATGTGGCAGCTCACTCTTTGTTATATCCGTCGCTTCCGCAGATACGGAGGTTGCTTCGGCGGCAGGCAATGTCAAAAAGGTCACCGGCATGGCAGAAAGAGAAAATATTCATATAGAGGGCATAGCAGTCAAAGGCAAACCATATGAGGCCATAATAGAGACTGCAAAACAGAAACGTGCGGACCTGATAATTATGGGAAGTCACGGAAGGACCGGCCTTGAAAGGCTTCTCATGGGGAGCGTGACTGAGAGAGTCATCGGTCATTCAGAAGTTGCAGTTCTGGTAGTCAAGGCATAGCTTTTTCTTCATCGAGGTTTAAACGCCGACGGCCGATATGCTTCTGTCAGGGGTTCCATGTATAAATCAAGAAGCATTTCACTCAAAAACATCTTCTTAGTCTTTTTAAAGATAGGGACCTTTGCCTTTGGAGGCGTCTATTCCATGCTCACTTTTTTTGAAAAAGAGCTGGTGGAAAAACAAAAATGGGTCACACGTGAAGAATTCATAGAAAGCGTGGCATTGGGTCAGATGACGCCGGGCCCTCCCATCATCAATACCGGAATCTGCATCGGGTATAAACTGAAGAAGATAAAAGGGGCCTTGGTTACCACTGCAGGGCAGACTTTCACCGGCACAGTTCTGGCCGTCCTGTTAGCAATTTTCTATGTAAAAACAAAGGGCAATGTCCTTATAGGCTCAATCATGAAAGGTATAGGAGCAGCTGTAGTAGGTTTACTCCTCTCTATTGTTTACAAGATGGCAAAAAATACTATTCAAGGATTATAAAGCAGCCATATTTGCTTTAACGGCTTTTATTGCACTTGGCGTACTCAGGCTTAACCCGATCGGGCTTATTCTGGCTTCCGGTCTTGCAGGGTTCATCGTGTACAGAAAGAAAAAGGAATGATTCTTCTTAAATTCTGCCTGATACTTTTTGTTGTCAATTCCCTGACAATTGGGGGCGGGTTCATGATGCTTCCGGTACTCCACAAGGAATTTGTAGAAAAATATCACTGGATAACGAATCAGGAATTTCTTGATGCTATTGCCATCGGGCAGATAACACCAGGCCCTCTAACCGTTATGAACGCCGTTATCGGGTATAAAATATCAGGCCTCACAGGCGCTGTTCTTGCGATGATCAGTTCCTATCTCCCTTGTATTATTATTGTTACCCTGGCATGCAGATATTACTTTCATTACAAAGAATCGGTGATAGTTAATTCAAGTTTCCAGGGGATAAAACCTGCAGTCATTGGACTCCTGGCAGCAGTGGCTATCCCACTGGGAAGCGCCTCTATAGTGGATATTATAACCTTTAGCATTGCTGTTATCAGTTTCGTTGTCATTGCCTTTACGAGGACAGATCCCACTTTCGTAATTATCGGAGCCGGAATCATCGGAGCGCTGTTTCTATAATCATGAGAGAATTCAAGGGATTTTACAGGAAGATCACCAGAGTTTTAACCCCTGTGATTTTCCTCGTCCTGACGCCTATAAAGACATGGGCTTTCGTACCTCACGAATATCCCGCAATTTATGTCCACATACTGTCACTCGTCTTTTACTAAAGCTTCTGATGAATCGAATCACGAGCCAAGTCAGCCGATACCCTTCGTTTAGTTTCGCTCTGAGTTTGTCTTCTCGCCAACTATGTGCCCGTCCCTCACCTCATAAATCTTATCGAAGTTTTCGACCATCCGATGATCGTGAGTGACGACCAGGATCGCTGAGTGGTTCTTTAAAGCCAATTCCTTCAGGAGCGCCATGACATTCTTACCGTTTTCGGTATCAAGGGCGGCGGTCGGTTCGTCTGCGAGTATCATCTTCGGTCTGTTTGCCAGAGCCCTTGCAATTGCCACCCTTTGCAATTCTCCGCCGGAGATAGCAGTAGGGTAGTTGTTCAGTCGATGGCTCAAATTAAGTGCTTCAAGTAGCTCGACGGCCCGTTTTTTTGCGTCCTTCGCTGTAGTATCATTTATTTCAAGGGCAACCATGACGTTTTCCAGTGCGGTCAGGAAAGGTATCAGGTTGTGGAATTGAAAGATGAAGCCAATCTTTTCCCGACGAATTCTCTTCAGATCAATTCCCGGAATCCATCTCTCGTCAGCTACAGTTGTGCCGTCAAGAATTACTTTGCCATGTGTGGGCTCATTGATCAGACCTATAGAAGTGAGAAGAGTTGTTTTTCCCGAGCCGGACGGGCCAAGAATGGCTACCAGTTCACCCGGCGCGACTTGGAGAGAGGCTTCTGCAATACCGGTAACTGCCGTGTCTCCTCTGCCGTATATCTTTGTCAGATTTTGCACTTCTATCGCATACATGTTTATCCACCCAAAGCTTGCGCCGGTTCGATCTTGAGCGCCTTACGTATGCCCACGAAGCTCGAAATCATACAGATTGCAATTACAATGGCAAAGAGAGCATATAGGTCAAAGGGGACCAGTTCTATACGGCGCGGGAATTTCTCATAAGTCAGTTTGATCAGAATATAGCCTATTCCATATGCGATTAGCCCCATAAGGAGCGACTGCTGGAGGATCATACCAATAACAACACGATTCCGCGCACCCATCAGTTTTAAGGTTGCAATGACTTTTATCTTGTCGAGAGTCGAGGTATAGATGATAAGGGAAATAATGACTGCCGAGATAATAAGCAATATGATCCTGAAGAGACCCAACTGCATCCTTGCTTTTTCGATCATGCCCTTGGACAGGATTTTTGACTGCTCTTCGTCAGAAATAGCACGGTAGTGATTCCAGCGCCCAATCCTCTCCTGAACCATTGTCAGATTTGCTCCCGGATTTAACTTAACCACGACAGCATTCACCGTATGTGTAGATTCCTTTAATTCAGCAATGTTCTGCTTCAGGGATTTTGCCTGGGCAGAGGAAAGGGTTTGAATCCCGGCCAACCACGAGGAGACTCTTTCCCGGTCATTTCTAATAGCATCATTGTCGTACTTGAACTGAATATCCTGTGCATCGGATAGACTCACGTATGAAACAGGGTCACCACCGGAGGAGACTATTTTCCCGGTGATTCCGACGACTGTATAGTCATGGAGTCCCAGGTGGATTTTTTCGCCGATCCCCATCTTCATCCCCCTGGAGACTACCATTTCATAATGCTTCTGCCGGATATTCCTTCCGGCAATGATGATCGGCGGACTGCCGAAGCCGTTGAGATCATATCCGATGACGAAAAAACGGAAAGGCTTCCCCATACGGTCAATCTGGACAGTCTGGAAAGAGAGGGGAGATGCCTGCGCCACTCCCGGAACCAGTGCCATCCGGTACTTTATGTCTTCCTGGATACGCGAAGATTCGGCAAAGGGACCATTTGTATCTTGCTGCACAACCCAGAGGTCGGCCTTGGTGGCATCGAGAATTGATAAAGCATCGGCAATAAGTCCCCGATAAATTCCACCCATGCTCAACACCACGCCGAGAAGGAGACCTAACCCGATGGATGTGAGGATAAAACGTCCTCGATGGTAACGTATATCGCGGATGGCAAGGTTCATTTTACTATCTTTACCCTCATGCCATCTTTAAAATTCATCATCTCTTGCGGAGGGGCTATTGCGATTCGTTCAACGCCCGTAAGCCCTGCTGATACCTCGGTAAAATTCTGCGGATCTTCAATTCCCACAGTGATCTCCCGAAATTTCAGTCTGCCTTTCTCCACAAGGAATACGCCCCGGCTTTTCCCTTTTGAGACGAGCGCTGCGGATGGTATAGACAAGACGCCTTTCTTGCCTTCGGTTATAATGTGGACATCAGCCTGTTCTCCCAGCCGGAAATCCTTAAGCGCTGGTGCAAAAGCCACATCTACCTCCAGTTCTTCCGTAACCCGGTCGCTCTCGCGTCCAACGCGTAACACCTGTCCCGGCAATTGCTCGCCAGGCGTGGAGCGTAAGGTAATTATGGCTTTCTTGCCGACTGCAACACCTTTCAACTGCGATTCGTCCACATTGGTCTTCACCCAGACGGTCTGAGGGTCGGCAAGCCTGAATATAGACATCCCAGGAGTTACCGTGGCCCCTTTTTCCAGATCTCTGGAGATAATTACCCCGTCCTGTGGTGCATAGATAAGTGTGTCGGCAACTTTGCTCTTCGCCACTCCAAGTCCGGCCCGATTCGCCTTTTGCCCCATCCGGGCCGATTCCACAGCTGCAGTGCATCGGGCTACTTCCTCTTTGGCCACCTGGTAGCTATTCTCATACTGCTCGGCCTCCAGCTTAGAGACCAGATTCTTTCCAACAAGATCTCTAAAACGCCGGACGTTATTATCCGCGAGTTCCAAGTTAGCCCTGGCCTTCTTGAGGTTGGCCATCTCTACATTCAAGGTGGCATCGGCCCTATTGACCTCCGCTGCCGCCTGAGCTTGCTGTTGGATTACATCTTCATTTTCCAGCTTGGCAAGAAGCCGGCCCTTTTTGACATGGTCACCCTGGTCCGCATACAATTCAATAACTTTGCCGGTTATCTTGCTGGATATCCCTACCACAACCTTTGCCTCAACGGTACCGTTACCGTAGACCTGCGCTGACAAGTCGCGCTTTTCAACACTTACGATCTTAACCTCCGGAGGCGCAAAGACAGTCATCCTGAGAAGGACAATTGCAGTTGCCAGCACTATAAGATAGAGCAGTAACTTTTTCTTCCTCGATAGAGTGTCAATCAGTTTCATATTTCAGTCCTCCGTACTAATCCTTTTCGACATACCGCCATCTTATCTGCCTTCCTTTGTCATCGCATTTTCGATCAAATCAAGAAATTTCTTCTGCTGGTCTTTATCAAGAGTTGCCTTCTCTTCGAGAATATGCATGGCTACCACCCGTTGCATTTCCTCCTGCATTCTGCTTATATCAGAAATTGCCGTATCTATGGCCTCTTTATCGGGAATGTCCGCACGCATGAGATTAAGCATTGCCAACCTTTTTCCCGCTATTTCCTTTCTTCTTCTGTCTATTTCTGCACGAAAATTTATGGCCCTTTCTTTCATTGTCTTTAACTGCGCCGGTCTTAAGGAAAGCTCTTCAAATAAGAATCTGTCCTTCTTCATCTTGGTTCCGAATGGAGAAATCCAGGAATCGGACTGTTTGTAATACATGTATCCGGCGGTAGCGAGAATAGAGATATTCAAGATTAACGAGGCGGCAAGGGCGAACTTTAGAATACTATTTTTCATTATTTGTCTCCATCATCGCAATATACACTCCTCCCACTGAATCAGGCGGTGCGGGTGCAAATATGTCAAGGGAAAGAGAGGCAACTACATTGCCTTTTTCAGGTGCAAGGGTTTTCGATAAAAAACTACCTAATATTATTCCGACGACGATCAATACAAGCACGGCAAAACCCTCGGCTGATTTTGCAAGGATGCGTACGAACCCTCCGAATCTTCTTGTTTCCTTTTCTCTGATATTTGCCAGAACTCTCGTTGAAAATCCATGCGGTGCTTTAAAAGTTTCTGCATCGGAAAACAGCTCATGTATTTTCTCAAGCCTCTTAAGCTCTCCGGCACATTCCAGGCACTCATTGATATGTGACTCAAAAAGGTCTCTTTCCTCTACACTTAATTCGCAATCAATATAAGGCGATACAAGTTTTCTCTTTGAACATCTCATTGCTTCCTCCTGATTAATTAAACGGACTAACTTCATTTTTGTTCCCTAAAATTTATTCAGGAGTTCTTTCAACTCTTCCCTCGCTCTGGATATCCTTGATTTAACTGTACCTATGGATACTTCCAAGATCTCTGCAATCTCCTCATAAGAGAGACCCTCTATCTCCTTTAGAACAATGACCGTCCTCAACTTTTCGGACAACCGGCCAAGGGCAAGCTGTATTGCATGGCTGATCTGTTTGGATTCGTACAGTCTCTCAGGCGAAGGTGAATCGGATAGCTGATCTACAGCAAAGACATCACCCTCTTTTGAAGTTTTGAATAACGACTCGAAGAAGGGTTTCCTCCTGTAGTCTATGCACGTATTGATCGCGATCCGATAGAGCCAGGTAAGTAGAGATGCTTCAGGCTTAAATCTATTTAGATTTTGATATGCCTTGACAAAAACATCTTGAGCGGCATCCTCTGCATCGTGAGCGTTCTGAAGCATATGACGGCAAAGATTATATATTTTATCCTGATATTTAAGGACAATCTCCTCGAAAGCGGAAGTATCGCCGTCCTTGAATCTATTTATAAGATCGAGGCCATCTGCTTTGTGCATGATAGATATGGTAACAGGAGAATCTATTGATTTGGGAGTTACCCTATGTAACTTTAAAATATGATTATGGAAATGACAGAGCCAGCCAACACAACATACAGGATATCTATCTTTCTCAGCAAGGCAATGAAGGCTCCCAGAACTAACAGTGCCCTGACAGCATCCCACGGCACAGCAGATGCAAATTTAAACGTAGCATAGAAAAGTAGTCCCACAAATGTTGCGAGTATTCCCTTTGTCGCTCTTAAGAAATATGCAGATGTCTTTAACTTATCATAAAAGGGCATAATGCCTGTCAATATCAAAAAAGAAGGTGTAAATACGGCCGTCGTTGCCACAAGGGCGCCAATAAAACCGTACATAAGGTATCCGACAAAGGTTGCAGTGATAACGATAGGCCCGGGAGTGACCTGCCCTAAGGCAATTCCATCCATGAATGTCTTGCTATCTATCCACCTCCTGACATCGACAATTTCATGGAGCATTAATGGCACCGATCCAAAGCCACCTCCGAAGGCGAAAAGGTCTATTTTGAGCATAAGGGTAGCCAGATTAAAGAGTTTCATATTGAGGAAATAAAGTCCGGCTAATCCTGCGAGAAAGATCGAGAAAAGCAGCGTGAGTTGTCTAAGCTCCCTTTTGTCTCTTTTTCTTATATGTACGGGTAATACCGGAGAGGTAGTATTCATAAAAAATACAATTCCTGCAAAAGCAGCACCGATAATGACAACAAAAGGGCTTACGCTGAGCCACAAGAGAGCAGCTGATACGAGGGCTATTAAGATTTCCCGGTAATTCTTAACTATGCCCTTGCCGAATGAATAGGTTGCATTCGCGATTATGGCAACAACGATAACCTGAAGACCTTTGAATAAGGAAATAACCTGTGGAAGTTTGTGGGCATCAACATAGGCTATCGAAAGTATCAGCATAAGGGTAAATGCAGGAAGGCCAAATCCTGCATATGACAACAATCCACCTATGAACCCATTTGATCTAAGCCCCACATAGGCGGCCATCTGCATGGCGGTTGCACCCGGTATAGATTGACAAAGCGAAACGCCATCCTTAAATGTCTCTTCGTCGAGCCATTTATTGTGATTTACGGATAACTCTTTTATATATGCGATCATTGCAGGGCCGCCAAAGGCTGTTAAGCCTAATCTGAGAAAAGATATGAACAAATTTGCATAAGTACTGTCTTGTTTAGTTCGATTTGTCATGTGGGGCTCATCTTTATCTTCTATCCGCTCTATTGGCCTTCAGCTCTTTTTTTTACTTGCATGCAATTATACCACTTGACATCCATCAACTTTTGTTTATATATTAACAAAAATAGGATAATGATGTTAAAGATTTTTTCACAATATATAACCTATAGTCTGTTAAAATTAGAGTATGGATCGCATCTCGCTGATGCTGTAGAATTCTTTATTTACGATACGATCAAGATATTCCTTTTGCTTTCGTTGATCATATTTGCAGTATCGATAATTAGAAGCTTCTTCCCCCCTGAAAAAACGAAACGAATTCTATCCCATAAAAAAGAGTTTATAGGGAACATCCTGGCAGCCCTGCTCGGCATTGTTACTCCATTCTGCTCATGTTCAGCAGTCCCTTTGTTTATTGGATTTGTGGAAGCGGGTATTCCTCTCGGCGTGACTTTTTCGTTTCTCATTTCTTCTCCCATGGTGAACGAGGTAGCTGTTGTTTTGCTTTTTGGGCTCTTCGGCTGGAAAGTAACGGCGATTTATATCGGTACCGGCCTGCTCGTTGCTATATTCGGGGGGATTATTATCGGCAAACTCAAGCTCGAAAAATGGGTTGAAGAATACGTTTATACATTTCATAATGGACAGGGATATGAAATAACCAAACTGACGTTCAAAGAAAGACTTCAATACGCAAAAGACAGCACGGCGGATATATTAAAACGAATATGGTTATATATTCTCATAGCCATCGGGATCGGCGGATTTATCCATGGGTATGTGCCTGAAGACTTTCTTGTCCATTATGCGGGGAAAGGGAATCTCTTTGCGGTACCCATAGCGGTATTAATCGGGGTGCCATTGTACTCAAATGCCGCAGGAGTCATTCCCATAGTTTATGCCCTGATGGAAAAGGGATTAAGCATGGGGACAGTGCTTGCCTTCATGATGGCGGTAACCGCATTGTCACTCCCCGAAATGATAATCCTGAGGAAGGTCTTGAAGATTCCATTGCTCGGTGTATTTGTCGGAATAATGACTGTAACCATAATAGCCGTCGGCTATCTGTTTAATGCGATTTTATAGGAGGTGTATTTATGGAAATAAAGGTATTGGGGCCGGGTTGTCCTAACTGCTCATCATGATGGAAGAACTGACGAAAAAGGCGGTAAAGGAACTCGGCATTGAGGCAAAGGTCGATAAGGTAACAGATATTAAGGAGATCATGAAATACACAATGTCAACACCCGCTCTTGTTATCAATGGGAAACTCAAACATTCAGGGAAACCCTTGCCGACTCTTGACAAGGTGAAAGAATTAATAAGAGCTGAGGTGTAACCATGCAAGACCTCTTAGATGTCTTTAAAGCGCTTTCTGAGGAAACGAGGCTGAGAATCGTTAAACTCCTTGATCATGGAGAACTCTGCGTATGCGATATCGTGGCAGCCCTGGACATGATACAGCCAAAGGTGTCCTTTCATCTTGCTGTTCTGAAAGACGCCGGTCTTATTAAAGACAGAAAACAGGGCAAATGGACTCATTACAGTATTGATGATACCGATATGTTCAGAAGGTTTTTGCTGCTGTCAACACTGGAGAGGATTTCTGCTGAAACGGTATCTGAGGATACCAGGAGATTAAAGGATTTCCTGAAAAGTAAACGTCAAAAAGCAAACGTAGTTTCTCTGCCGGACAGAACTGCTTGCTGTGGTCAATGAAAGACCCTGCCAAAGCACAAGGTACGGAAGAAGAAGTGATGGATGAATTCAGAAAGGTAAGAGATGAAATAGAGCAAAGAGTAAGGAACCTTGTCGAGGAGGTGCGAAATGGCTGAAGTAGTGAAAAGACTGTCATTTCTTGACCGTTTTCTTACCTTATGGATATTTTTGGCAATGGCTGTTGGCGTTGGTTCAGGTTATCTTTATCCGCAGATCGTCGATTTCTGGAATACATTTCAGGTTGGAACGACAAATATCCCTATAGCTATCGGTTTAATCCTGATGATGTATCCGCCCCTTGCCAAAGTAAAGTATGAGGAACTGGGAGAGGTCTTCAGAAATAAGAAAGTTCTCGGATTATCCCTCATTCAAAACTGGATCATCGGGCCGATTCTGATGTTCCTGCTGGCGATCATTTTCCTCGGCAATTTCCCCGAATATATGGTCGGCCTTATTATGATAGGACTTGCACGCTGTATCGCCATGGTAATTGTATGGAATGATCTTGCGTGCGGCGACAGAGAATATGCTGCCGGGCTTGTTGCTTTCAATTCGATATTTCAGGTGCTTTTCTTTTCCCTGTATGCCTATGTCTTTATAACGGTGCTTCTTCCTTTGTTTGGATTAAAAGGCGCTGTTGTGAACATTACCATTGCGCAGATTGCGAAGAGCGTATTCATATATTTGGGAATCCCGTTCATAGCCGGGATCATAACCCGCTTCAGCCTGATAAAAATAAAAGGGAACACATGGTATGAAGAGGCTTTCATCCCGAAAATCAGCCCCGTTACTTTGATCGCTTTGCTCTTTACCATAATTGTCATGTTTTCTTTAAAAGGTCAATATATAGTCCGACTGCCGTTTGATGTGATAAGGGTGGCAATCCCGCTTTTCATTTACTTTCTGCTGATGTTCCTCGTCTCCTTCTATATGGGAAGAAAACTTAACGCCGGATATGAAAAAACCGCCACACTCTCGTTCACCGCTGCAAGCAATAATTTTGAACTCGCAATCGCAGTAGCGGTATCCGTGTTTGGCATTAATTCCGGCCAGGCCTTTGCTGCCGTGATCGGTCCGCTGGTAGAAGTGCCTGTTTTAATCGGTCTGGTAAATGTAGCGCTGTATTTTAAGCGGAAATACTTTGCTGCTGAGTATTGCCAGATTAAAGGGACTGAGCCGTTATAATCGGTGCAATAGTTGAATAAACATCAAGGAGGTTATAGTTGAATATCAGAAAGTTGATAAAGTATTTGCTGCTCTTTTTTGTAGTCGTAAGTTTCGCTGTTGCTTGTTTATAAAGAATTCTCTCCCAAAAACGAGAGCAATGCAACTAATATCGCAGAAACACGGGGTGATAAAAACGACCGTATCTGTTGAATCTGTGCCTGCTCCGGAGAGCCAGCCCTTAAAAGAACCTGCAACAAAGCAGAAGGAAGAAGCCCCTTCACCTCAGACTGCTGTGAAATCTCAAAATTCTAAGGTGATCGCATATTATTTCCACGGGACGTTCAGATGTACCACATGCCGCACTATCGAAAAGTATTCCCATGATGCCATTCAAATGTATTTTGCAAAAGAACTCGGAGAACGGGAGACTTGAATTCAAGCCGGTGAATGTGGAAGAACCGGGAAATAAGCACTTTATCCAGGACTATCAGCTTGTTACCAGATCCCTTGTCCTTTCTTTGATGTCAGACGGCAAGGAGACGAAATGGAAGAATCTTACCGATGTCTGGAAGCTTGTGAGGGACAAGGACAAATTCTTTCAGTATGTAAAAGATGAAGTAGAAAAATTTCTCAAGGAAACGTAACCGATGGAATTGTTTTTCTTGGCTTCAGCTGTCTGGCTTGGAATATTAACATCTGTCAGCCCCTGTCCTCTGGCTACGAATATCGCTGCAGTATCCTTTATTTCACGGCGGATTACGCAAAGGAATACCGTATTCTTATCCGGCATCCTCTACACCCTTGGAAGGAGTCTCACGTATATTGTCCTCGGTGTCCTTATCGTGAAAACACTGGTAGATGTCCCGATCCTGTCGGATTTCCTCCAGAGATATGTCAACAAAATCCTGGGCATCGTGCTGATTCTCGTCGGGATGGTACTGCTTGATCTGCTGCGAATACCCTGCCTATCCCATCGGTATCCGAAAACGTCGCAAAAAAACTGGCTGAAAAAGGAACCTTTGGTTCATTGCCTCTGGGCATCCTGTTTGCGCTGGCATTCTGTCCTGTCTCGGCTGCCCTGTTCTTCGGAGGGCTGATCCCCATTGCAGTTAAAGCACAGTCAGGGATCGGACTGCCCCTGATTTACGGTATCGGAACCGGCCTTCCGGTACTGCTCTTTGCTTTCCTCGTGGCAGCAGGCACAGGGTATATCAACAATCTCTACCACAGGATCACAAGAATTGAGTTTTATACAAAAAAGGTAACCGGGATTATTTTTATTCTGGTGGGGATCTACTATGCCTTAGCTTATATTTTTGAACTCATTTAAAAATAAGAAACTATCTTAAAAAAGTGATCTGAATCTCGAAAAATCGAGCGGCAGATACAACCGGTATCTTCAAGATGCCGGCTGTTTGATAATGTAGAAACGCACTTGAAAAGGAGGAAGGAAATGTGTCTTGGAATTCCGTCAAAAATCATCAGAATGGAAGGTTCAAATGCGACAGTAGATGTTTATGGTGCTCAACGTGATATAAGTTTGCTTGTTCTTGATGAGCCGGTTGATATCGGAGATTATGTGATCGTCCATGCGGGGTTTGCCATTCAAAAGTTATGCGAGGATATAGCAAAAGAAACACTTGGATATTTCAATACATATCTCACGGAACTGGATAAGCTGGAAGCAAGCTAAAGACTTCTATTACACCCTACGCGCTGATGCTTTGCTATCCCAAGGTCAGGGCAAAGAGAGCGCTGAAGACTCTCGGGGCCTGTCATGCAGAAGGCAGCGATCAGAACAATAAAAGAATGCGTATGAGCATTATTGAAACTATTCAAAAGTTTGTACAAAACGATGCGCAGCTTGCACGGCTATTCGAAAGGGTCCGGGAATACGCAGAACTTTACATCATCGCAAAGCAAAGGCAAAAGGGCTGTGACGGGATGGGTGAAGTTGCGACAATCAAGGATGAATTGATGTATCTCATGAACGAAATGATACGGTACTGCAAGGAGAAGGGATATCTTTCAGGAGAGATTTCGTATGATATCGATTCGATTGCCCGCGACATTTGCAAAACATAATTGGAATGATTGAAGACACAATATTTTCACATGAAAGGAGATCTGAGATGAATGATTTGGCAGAGTCAAGGAGGCAAGAGATGAAATTACATGAGGAAATCGAAACGATTGCATATGAGATATGGGAAAAGAGCGGAGGGGTTCACAGCAGAGAACTTGAACATTGGCTTGAGGCAGAAAGGATCGTTAACGAGAGATATGCAATGGAAACAAGGGAAAAGAAAAAGCCTCAGGAGGAGAAAAAAACTGTAAAGTCAGGCAAGAAGGGCGTGAAGACCCAAAAGAGAAAGAAAAGTGAAGAATCATAAAGTCTGTTTGTTCTTGCAGTCTTTGCGTTTGTATTCGTCGGATTATCGGTGAGAATATTGAAAGGCAGGATGTCATAAAGATTAGCACTGAAAGCGAAGATTCTGAATGTTGATAATCATTATTCTTCTTGCGACATTCATGGTGAGCCTTGTTTCATTGATAGGGATATTCTTTATCGGAATGAAACAAGACACTTTGACAAAGGTCATCAAATACCTTGTCAGTTTTGCAGTTGGTGGACTTCTCGGTGGCGCATTCTTCCACTTGCTTCCTGAATCCATGGAGTCAGGAAACCCTTCCCTGTTTGTTTATGTCCTTTCAGGAATCATGATCTTCTTCCTGATAGAAAAATTCCTGCACTGGAGACACTGCCATAAGGGACACTGTGATGCCCACACGTTCACTTATCTGAATCTTATAGGAGACGGTATTCACAATTTTATTGACGGCATGATTATCGCTGCTTCCTTTGTTACAGACATGCGGCTCGGCGTTATCACGACATTGGCTGTTGCCGCCCATGAAATACCACAGGAAATCGGTGATTTCGGAATCCTTGTATATGGTGGTTTCAGCAAATCCAAAGCCCTGTTATTCAATCTCCTTTCAGCGCTTACTGCCATGGCAGGAGCAGTGATCGCCTATTTTTCATTCAATCAAATCGTATGGCTTAAGGGATTTCTGATACCGTTTACTGCCGGTGGGTTTCTCTATATAGCCCTTGTTGACCTGATTCCGGAACTGCATAAAGAAGCGGGAAAGGACAATATGGCTTTACAGTTCATCACGATGATCAGCGCCCTTTTACTGATGTGGCTGCTCAAGATTTCTTTTGCCGAGTGAGAGGTATTTTATGAAACAATGCATTCATTATTGTAAGACTATTAATAACTATACAGGAGGGTGAAGATGAAGCGATGGATTGTTTTTGCATTGGTGGTTGCCTTTTGCCTTGGTGCCTTCAATCTGCGGGCAGAAAATCAGAAGGAACCGGAGAAAAAGCCCGTAGCATCAGGTGTCTGCCCTCCTTTTTATCTGAAAGACGAAGCAGGGAACATTATCGACCCTGTTCGCAATGGCAATGCAGACAAGCCCTATTCTCCAAAACAGACATGCGGCACAAAAGACTGTCACGACTACAACAAAATCACCGAGGGATTCCATTTTACACAGGGCAAAGGAGAAAAAGTACCTGAGCTGTTTGCCAAGAGATATAACTGGGTCAGTTCACCGGGCAACTATGGCGGAACATGGTGCTCTCCCGCTCCTTTGTACCGGCAACTCGCACCGAAAAAGAATGATAACGCCAGAATGATCGACATGACCTCATTTGATTTCGTGACCGCAACCTGCGGCAACTGCCATCCGGGTGGAGGTCCGCTTGAGTATGACCGTGAGGGAAACAGATATGATGAATATATGAAAAAACAGGACATGAAATCAGGTGAAGAAAATGGCCTGGACGGAGACTATTTCAAGGCCCGCTGGATTGATACCGGAGTGATTGAGGCAGACTGCCTGCTCTGTCACATACCTGAATATAATTTCAAAGAGAGAAATAAACAGCTTGCAAATCTGAATTTCAAATGGGCAGCAACAGCAGGAAGCAGTTTTGGGAATGTTGACGGAAGTATCAAAGACAGTAAGCCGGTGAAAGTGAACTATGATAAGAGTAAGTTTGATGAAGAAGGCAAGGTGATCGTTCATATCGCCCCCGAGCCGCGAAATGAGACATGCCTTCAGTGCCACAAGAAGCCTGACTGGAAGAAGCGCGGGGCAGCATTTTCTCCGCGTACAGACGTTCACATGGCTGCCGGTCTCAGATGTGTTGATTGCCACGCCACGGGAAGCAAGGCCGTTGATGAGCGGATCCGCGGCAAGGAAGTGCATCAGTTCGGAAAAGGTGACGATCCTTCCGGCTGGGTAAGGAACGATCTTGATAATTCTATGAGAACATGCGAGAGCTGCCACATCAAGGGATGGCGGAATGCGCCTATAGCAAGACATAGCTGGCTGCCTCCGTTCCATATGGAAAAGCTCTCCTGTCAGGCATGCCACATCCCGTCCCGTGCGGTGAAAAGCGCACTCGTTCAGGCAAGCGATGTATACAACCCGGCCCCCCGCATTACTCCGCCTCCAAAGCATATATGGACTTTTTACGACCAGGAGATGAACTTCTGGAACCATTATGGCGAACTCGATCTTTTCACTGCAATGGACCAGCCGACGGATGTCACACGGCCAACACTCTTTCGATATAAGGGGAAAATCTATCCGGGCAACCGTGTCCACAGTTCATGGGTCGGTTTTGAAGAAGACGGCAAAAATGGACTGAATCAATTATTCATGAAGGACTTCTTTCAGATGTGGATGCAGCATCAGGCCGACCCAACAAAGAATTATCCGGAGCTTTCTCTGATAAAAGATGACAATAATGACGGCATTATCGAAGTTAACAGACCCGAAGAGATCGATGCCCTGTTAACATCGGTAAAGAACTACCTCGGCAATACAGGATTCCCGCTGGACGGAAAGCGTCTGGTCTGGGTCTCAGACAGCCGGGCTTACTATTCATCAAAGGCGAGCCGAGAACTCCCACGTGAAGAGTATGAAGCAACAGCCTATGCATCCGTATATAAATTTTCCCATGACATAGCGCCTGCGAAGGCTGCGCTTGGGGCAGGCGGCTGCACTGACTGCCACCGTTCAGGCTTGCCGTTTTTTGAAGGCAAAGTTCTAAAGGAGATATTCACATCGCAGGATGGAAAGCCGAAGTGGATGCGGAATTATGAGATACTCGGCATTGCAGGTCCCTGGATCAAACTAGGGACATTCCGTGAAGCATCGGTAAAGCCGTTCCTGTATCTCCTTGCGGGACTCCTCATCATCCTCGTAGTTGTATCAATCTTGCAGCAACTGGCAGTGAAAAATGGCATCCTTTCACCTCAGAAAGCGAAACTGCTCGTATGGGTTATGCTGGCGGGAGTTATTGTTTTCTGGCTGATAGCAGCCCTTTCTCCCGGACTTCTGGAATACATGACATTGAGCAGGTTCAGCCTTGATGCAAACCACTTCTGGATAGCAGTGATTATTTTCTTGATCTCGATTGCCATCATGCTCTCGCAAAAGTTTGACGAAAAAACTTCCGGGACCGATATCGCAATGAGAAAATTAGGATGGCTGTTCATGATAGCAGGCGCACTCTCCGGTATGCTTGTTTTGCTGAAGATCGGGGGACTGAGCATTGTAACCCGTTTGGCTTATACGGGTTTTGATCTCAGCCTTGTATTCATAGCCATAAGCTCTATCATTTCATTAATTATAAGAATTGGCTCGGATAAAGGCATCCAAAAGTGATCCCATATCCTGATATAAGCCCCGAATTTTTTAGAGTAGGCCTGTTTGCCGGAGAAGGTTTTATAAATTGAAAATAGAATTTGTACCAATAGGATTTGTAAAAACAGAAGAGAGAAACATACCACGGCACTGGAGTGTCTCAGATGCTGAAGGGAAAATAATTATCGATGAGAAATATACTGAAGGTCTCAAAGACATAAGGCAGGGTCAGCAGATAATTGTGATATTTCATTTTCATAATAGCCCGGATTTTAATTCCGGTTATCTTGTGCAGAAACCTCCTCATAAGGACAGGGAAATGGGAGTCTTCAGCACATGCTCTCCTGTCAGGCCGAATCCGGTGGGTTTTTCTATTCTGGAAGTAACAGGAGTAAAAGCAAATATAATTTCTGTTAAAGGGATCGACATAATAGACGGTACACCTGTGCTTGACATTAAGCCTGTTGTTAAAAAAGAAGAGAGCGATTAAAAAACCTTGATTGAAGATATCGGTAAGGTTGTAAAAATCGACGGCGATCAGGCGTATGTTGAGGTTGAGCGAAGTTCTGCCTGCGCATCGTGCGGGCTTCAGGAGGCTGAAGAGCTTGCTACCGGCGGAAAAGTTGTCTTTGGGGCATATAATATGGTAGGTGCAAATATTGGAGACAGAGTCAGGGTTCAGGTCAGGACAGGAGTATTTACCAAGGCATCATTATATATTTATGGCATTCCGGTTCTTTTCCTCGTGATAGGCGCGATTGCAGGTGCATATGCTGCTACAATATTAAAACGATCCTCTGACACCATGAGTGCACTGTTTGCTATGGGAGGATTGGTTGTTGGGTTCATCATATTATTTCTTCTGCGGAAGAGAAGCAATAAAAGAGAATATATGCCTGTAGTTATGGAGGTGATTCAAGACAATGCCGCTTCTGGAAATTAGGAACCTCACTTATACAGCCGGGGATAAGGAAATCCTTGATGAATTTTCCCTGTCAATCGACTCATCTGAGGTCCATGCGCTGCTTGGCACGAACGGGACCGGGAAGAGTACACTTGCATATGTAATCATGGGATGTGAGGGGTATAAGCCGGCATCGGGGGAGATACTGTTTAATGGTAAGACCATTGATAAACTGAAGATTCATGAAAGGGCTCAGCTTGGCATCACTATGGCGTGGCAGGAGCCGGTAAGATTCGAAGGGATCAATGTGAAAAACTATCTCACCTTAAAAAGTAAAGAGAACGATTCAGCAAGGTATCTCGAAATGGTCGGCCTCCATCCCGAACTCTATCTTCACCGGATGGTTGACAAATCACTGAGCGGCGGT